>CANAIK010000004.1 GCA_947361225.1 uncultured bacterium | reverse complement strand
GATTTATAATCAGGGAAAAATCAATGAAATCGAAGGAGATTTTATTGGAAACTACACTCAAGCAGGTGATGAAGATTTTACAATGACGGTATCGAGTTCTGCCATTAAAGCAACCGGCGGAGCGATTTATAATAAACCTTTTGGTAGTCTAATAACAGGGATTGACAACATAAAAGGCAACTTTATCAGGAACTTTGTTTATTCTAAAGACAGACACACAGAAGGTGGTGCAATAGCTAATGGAGGCAATATTAACGGAAATATAGAAAGTGATTTTATCGGGAACTACGCTAAATCAATTAATGAAAACGCCTTGGGCGGGGCGATTTATCAAAAAGACACGAGCGCAAGTCAAAAGGCTCACATTGACGGAGATATTACAGGTAAATTCATAGGAAATCAAGCAATATCGCAAGAAAAATACGGATATGGCGGGGCGATTTTTAATTCAGGCACTATAAACGGGAATATAAACGCCGATTTTGCGGATAATTATGTTGAATCAATATTTTCTCTTGGCGGGGCGATTTACAACAACGGTACAATCGGTCAAAACACAGACACCGCTATAACAGGAGATTTTACAAACAACAAAGTATACGCAACCAGAAAAAACGAAGCCCGGGGCGGTGTATTTTATAACACAGGAAAAATATTTAGTTCAATTCAAGCCAAATTTACCAACAACAGTGCAAAATCAAATGACAAATACGCTCAAGGAGGAGCGATTTATAACTCCGGAACAATTTCTATCATTAAAAACTCAAGTTTTTATAATAATTCCGTAGAAGGAAAAGTTGGACAAGAATCGTCAACTAAAGGCGGAGCAATTTATTCAACTACGGATTTAAATATTAAAGCAGACGACAAACAAACAAGTGAATTCAAAGGGAACTACACTAAAGTTGGAGACACAATAACCAACAATGCAATTTTTATGAAAACACAGGATTCAACATTGAATCTAACGGCTGACGAACAAGGGAAAATTGTTTTCTACGACTCTATTTCAGGTAATACAAACGGATATAATATAAATATTCTAAGTAACGATAAAACAGGAACAGTTTCATTCTACAATGATATTGAACACGCAAATATTGTTGCGGATAATGTTTTGCTTGATTTTGCAGATGGTGTTATTAAAGATTATGATATTTTGTCTTTGAATACGAAAAATGACACTAAATTTAGAATCGATTTAAGTTTAAAGGGAAACGAGAATAAAGGATCGTCCGATAAATTTATTATTCTTGATTCTAGTAATTCTTTAGGAGTTATTAAAATCAATAAAATCAATTTTGTTGATTCGTTCGAAGATGACACAACACGCATTATTAAAGTAATTGACGCAAATGACAGTAATGTTCGATTGGAACTTGACGCTGATGTTATAACAAAAGAAGAAATCAAAGATACAATATACAGCAACACAATTGTATCAGAACCTGATACAATTAACGTCGTTTCAGTGGATGGACAAACTGATAATGCGATTGAAATTACAGGAAAAATATATAATTCACTGGATTTGATAAATTCTTCCAATGATCCTCAAAGAAACTTTGTTTTTAAAGAAAATGATTCTTATACGGTAATTTCGGATTTATCTCAAACAGGAGCGGGGATTCTAAACATTAAAGGAGTTGAAGGAACTTTTTCCGTAATTAACGGAAACGATAAAACTCTTTTTAACTTAGACAACGAAACAACCCTTAATTTGAATAATATTAAAATAACAAACGCAAAATCGGTTGCAATTGGATCAAACGACCTTGCGGTGATTAACATAGCTGATTCTGTAATTTCCAATAACGCTCAAGGGATTAAAATAGCGGGGGACATAAATATTCTTGGAAATTCAACAATTGAAAACAACGGCACGGGAATTGAAACAACATCCGCTATTACTCTTGATGCAAAAGGGAAAACAATAAACATTAACGATGAATTAAAAGGAGATAAAGTTTCAATTAAACAGGGTTTGGTTAATCTTTATAAAAAAATAACATCGAACGAAACAATAATTGAAGACGCAAACGTAGCTTTTAAAGACGATAATATTCTCAATGGTTCTAATTTGACAATTAATGAATCAAAAAACGGATCAACCCCGACTTTAAACTTTATTAACAACGTTACAAGTAATATTAACTATAATTTATTAACATTGAACAACGATATTAACTTAAAAGTTGATGTTGATTTGAAAAACGAAAAAATGGATACAATAAGCGCTAATAATTTTGTTAATGACAACAATCATATAATTAACGTAGCGGAAATGATTCTATTGTCAGACGCACTTAAAGATGAAACCAATATTCAATTTGCAGATGAGAATTTACGTCAATTTGTTACAACTTCGGTTAGTGAGGTTGCTTATTCACCTGTTTATAAATACCGGGTTCAATACAATAAAGATAGCGGACAATTTAATTTTATAAGACACTATGGATGCGGTTCAAACAGCTATTTGGATTTAAATCCTTCTGTTCTTGCTGCTCCAAGCGCTGCTAATATTGGCGGTTATCTAAACCAGCTCCAATCATATGACGAGGCTTTCTATAATTTGGATAATTATATGTTATTGCCAAAAGCAAAAAGACTTGCGTTTCGATTAAAGAATAAATATGCGGTTTTAGAAACTGAGCCTGTCCTTTACGAACAAGGAAATTCACAAAGTTGGATGAGACCATACACAACAATTGAAAGTGTTCGATTGAAAAACGGACCTAAGGTAAATAATGTTGCATATGGTTCTTATTTTGGCGGTGAAACACAAATTAAAGAAATAGGGAAAGGCTGGGAACACCAATGGGGCGCTTATGTTGGATACAACGGTTCCCGTCAAAGTTATAGCGGAATTTCAATGTATCAAAATGGCGGAACCTTTGGATTGTCGTCTAATTTATACAAAGGAAACTTTTTCCAGGGTTTGACCATAAACGTTGGAGGGAGCGGAGTTTACGCTAATACATTTAACGGAAATGACTCATTTGCAATGTTAAATTCAGGGGTTGCAACAAAACTCGGTTATAATTTTGAATTTAAAGAAGGAAAATTCATAATTCAACCGAGTTATTTAATGTCATATTCGTTCGTTAAAACATCCGATTATACTGATTCAGCGAATGTTAGAATTAACTCGGATCCCTTGCACGCAATTCAAATGGAGCCCGGATTAAGATTTATTGTAAACTCAAAATCAGGCTGGCAATCATACTTAGGAGCTTCAATGATATTTAATATAATGAATGGATCTAATTATAAAATTAATAATATAAGTTTAGCTGATATGAGCATTAAACCTTTTGTTAAATACGGTTTGGGCATAAGAAGAATTTTTAGTGAAAATCTAACAGGATTCCTCCAAGCCTATGTTACAAACGGCGGAAGAAACGGCATTGGAATGCAAGGCGGTTTAAATTGGGCAATTGGAAAAAATAGGAAAGAAAAACTTTAAACTATGAAAAAATTAATTCTTGCATTTGTTTTACTTATAATTCCACATTCAGTATCCGCAAGTGAATCTACTCATTATTTAAGCGAAATTTATAGTGTCCAATATAAATCAGGAGTTGAAATTATATCGACAAAAGAATATATTGACAGATACGAGCAAAAAGTCGGCGAAATAATGGTTCCTTCGGTTGTATATGGCATAGGATATATGAGAATAGGGAAGAATAAAAAAACAAAAATTTCATATGTTTGTTTATACAATATTAACGCCAAACCCTTCTGGGGCTATGTAATTCCACGATAAAAAATTAATAGGGAATCTGTTGAGATTAAAAATCTTGCAACTTATCCAAAATTTCAAAATAAAGGCTGCGCAACAAAACTATTGGAATTTGTTTTCGATAAATATAAAAAAGAGGGATTTAAAAATATAATCTTAGGAACAGGAGAAAACGAAACTACTTTAGAATTCTACAAAAACAAAGGTTTTGTTGAAATATATAGAATTGAAAATTTTTTTATAGATAACTACCCCAATCCGATTTTTGAGAATAACAAACAACTAATCGATATGATTTATTTAAAAAAAGAATTATAATCCCACCTTTAAGTAACTAAAACTTATAATGTTTATAGTGCAATTAAGTAATATCAAATGGAGATTCTTTTATTTTCCACGATAGAACAGTTTCTTTAGGCAAAAAAGAATTTGAGTTAACTTTAGATAAATTCCCAAGCCCGAAACTTTCTTATAACATATTCATACTTCTTATAATGGCTCTTGGTTAATAATATTTTCAATTTTTTTTAGTAACAATTTAAAACCAACCATATTTTCTTTTGTATGATATTCTTGTTTAGCGAGTTGATTTTTTATAAAATTTTTCAAATCTTTCGAATATAAGTTAAAAATTCCATTTGCTTCATCTATTTTGTTTTGCGCAAATTGTTTTTTTAAATCAGTTGAAAAGTAATCTTCTATTAAAAAATCCTTATAATTGTGAAACTCCGTCTTAGGTAGCATTAAATATACAATGTTGCAGTCTTTTTTACGATATGAAGTGTTATCATTTCGTCCCTGTTTTAAAGAGCCTGGTGGTAGACATTTTTTTAAACCCTCATAGCCTCCTTCATCTCTATCAAAAATTACTATTATTTTTTTATTTGATGAAGTAATTGATCTAAGTTCTTTTATATACTCACAAGCATTTTGCGCACCGCCAAAAGGTAAAAAATCCAAATTTCTTAGATTCGGAAATTCCTTTTTAAATAATTTTATGGCAGTTTTAACATATTTAATATCTCCCATACCTTCAAACAAAATCAAAGTATTATTTGAATTTAAAAATATATTCTGTTGAGTTTCTGTCCAAATTCCGCCTGTAAGTTTTTTTATTTTATCCTTCCTATCCTGGGTTATAACAGAACTTGTTCCCTTGTTGTTTTCAATCATTATAATATGATTATCGTTGATGCAATGTACTAATGTTGGAGAATGAGTGGTGACAATTATTTGACGATTATATTCTTTGCTATATTTTTCAAATAAATCACAAATAATCTCTTTTCCTGTTTCGTGTATATGAGCATCTGGTTCATCCATCAAAACAATAGAATTTTCATCTGCCAATATTTCTACAATTGTATAAATTAATATATACTTTTTCTCTCCTTCACTTAAAGATTTAATTGATAAACCATTATTAAAACTAATTTCTAAATTTTTAAAGGCTTTTTTAAATTTAGGCATTGAAGCATAAACAAAAATTTCAAAAATCTGCTCCAAAGTATATTTTTCAACAAACTGCTGTTTTTCAAATGTAAAATCCGGCAATAATATATTTTTTAATTCATTTAATGAAAAATTTATAGTTTCTTTTTTATCAGGATTTATTTCATTTATAAACCCTTCTAATTCTTTGCTTTTATTTTTTGTTAAAAAGGCTAAGTTAAAATCAAAATTTATTTTTACACTATTTTTATCAATATGCAATTTATTTTCTGTAAACTCAACATGGTCTTTTTTGTCAGATAATAGTAAGGTTAGCAATGCAATATTCCAATAGTACTTATTGATATATAACATTTTCCTGCCAAAAGTGTCATAAGTATTACTTGTTAAATCTCGAAGATACGGAAAATAAAATTTTTCATAGTATTCTTCCCAAAGTCGTGTTTCTTCACCACTGTATATTGCTAAAATTTTAGATGGCAATAAGTTATCCTGAATAATTTTTTGTCTGCTGGTTCTTTCTTTATTAATCTCATAGTGTGGAGATTCATCATCTCTTTTAATAGTAATTTCTTTATTTTCGATTACATATTTTAATTCGTATTTAAAACCAGGGGTCCTTTTTCTTGTATAAACCTCTGTAAAAATTGCACTAATGGCTTCTAAAATATTACTTTTTCCACTAGCATTATTGCCGATAATCAATAGGAAATTATCTTTATCATTGCAATTTATCTCGATATTTTTTAAATTTTTAAAACCATCTAAATAAATATATAATAATTTAAAAGATGTGTTATATTTTTTATCTTTTCTTAACTCATTATTTTTTTGAATTAATTGTTCTTTAAACTTTATAAGTTGTTCCATTTTCGCAAAAGGAAATTCGGAATTGTTACCAGGTAACTGTGCTTTAAATTTACCTATCATAGCTTGCTGCTCTGATTCAATTTGATTCAACAACTCTTTATATCCTTTTTCTGTTAATTTAATTGGTTCATTTGATATAAAAGCTAATGAGTTATCGCTGCTTTCTATATATTCAATTCCTTCAATAAATCCTTCCTGTACTAACTCATCTAATACCAATTTTGCAATATGAGAGTTTTGTGCCATATTTAAAAGAACATTGACATCAATAAATTGATCATTGACTATTTGATTTCGAAAATATTCTAAATAAGTATAACGTAATGTTTGTTTATCCATTATTCAAATAGCTCCTTTTCAAATTCTTCTTGAGCTAATTGTCTGTTTTGTTCTGCCTGTTGTTTTAATTGTTTAAATTGCTTCTTTTTTTTGTAGACTTTATCTGAAATTTGTTTTTGAAATTCATAATTAGGAAGCGGAATTAACAAATTTTGTAAAAAGCTTTTAGGAACTCTTTGTTGACCAGAAGATCCAGTAAAGTATTTTGTTGCCGTTTCTCGGACAATTTTCATGCGTAATATATGGTATATATAGTCTAAACATATTTCTTTGTTACTATTCCTAATTACAAAAAATTCTGTTGAACCATAGCCATAACCATTCATTAAACCTTTAACAATAGCTGATTTCCCATTTTGCATGCAAGGAGTTATCTTTGCCCATAGTAAATCTCCTTCTTGAAATCTTGTATAACCCTTTGAATTACAATTTATTCCTTCTTCCAATTTTAGAACTTCTCCATATTCATCAGAAATGCAAGGCATTGGAATAAAAGACATTTTTAACTCGGAGTCTAATTTTGAGAAATCGTTTGGAGGATCAATATTAACAAGAGTTCCCAATTTCCGCATAGAAAAAGTATTTGAATTTAAAATTAAATTACTTGAAGAATTATTTTGTAAAAACTCAACACCCCAACGTGATAAATTTTTGTAATTTACAAAACAAAATTTATTTGTTTTGCATTCATTATTATTAATTTTTATAATATTCAAGTTTTCAAGTATATAATTATCAATTTCGTTATTAATATTTTCAGCATCATGTTCTTGATCTTCTGCAAATTTTATTCTTTTATTATATTTTTCAACCAATTCTTTTTGAACATCTAATGATGGCAATGGGATTTCTGTGTTTAAAAATAAATCTTCTTGAAGATAATGCCTATTTGTTGTGCCATTGCTCGCTTTATCAAATAATTTAACAAAATATGGAGTAGTCATTAAAAGAGTCAAAAATTCCGGTTCTGCTATATTGGTATTTATTTCAAAATCCCAAAAATTTCCCGTAATAATTGCTTTATCACAAGACTTTGGAACTATACCTATTGCACCATTTCTTGCATCTATTTTGGATAATAGTAAATGACCCTGCTTTATAAGAAATTGTTTCTTAGTTCCAATGTTAACACCTTTTTCAACATCTCTTAATGTAATTCCGCCATTATATAATTTTATTGAAACTCTTTTGTAATTTTCACTATCAACAATATCAATAGGATCTTTTATTCGCAACAAAAAGGAACCTATTTTAACACAATCATATTTATTATTAAAAAATTGATCACATTTTTGTGCATATTGAACACTCCAATTATAAATTTGTGAAAAAGGAACAAATGAAAGGTGCTTATAATCAATACTCATCGATAACTTGTTCCTCATCGTTAATTGTGCGCACTAAATTACCGTTTTGAATTTTGTATGTAATATTTAATTTATTATCTTTCCATAAATTGTTTTCTAATCTGTATTTTTTAAATTCTTGTGCAACACCAACAAGCTCATTATCACACTTGCCACCTGTTGTTGTAATTCCGGCTTGTTTAACCTCTACAATAGGTATTTGATAATCAAATAATTCCTTTATTCTATCTTTACCAATTGTATCAAATTCTTGTTCTTTTTTCTTTTCAATTTCTTTCATAGCTTTTTGAAAAGCTTTTTTATCTCCCGACAATTGTTTTTCAATTTCAAGAATTTCTATTTTATATTTTTCATCTATTTTATTTTTTACTTTTTCAACAATAGAATTATATTGTTTGTCTTCTTCTTCTGTAAATTTCTTAAAGAAAAGCAAACTCGGTTTAATTGTAGCGCCTGAAGCGACAAATACATCTTGTGGAATTGAAGTTATAAGCAATATTTTTGCTTTGGATTCAAAATAATCTCTAACTTTTTGTAAATTTGAATTGTTTAATACACCCTCTGGAAGCACAATACCCATTCTACCACCGGGTTTAAGTAATCTTAAACACCTTT
Organism: uncultured bacterium; assembly: GCA_947361225.1. Taxonomy (GTDB): domain Bacteria; phylum Cyanobacteriota; class Vampirovibrionia; order Gastranaerophilales; family Gastranaerophilaceae; genus RUG14156. Next base: position 47,872 of record CANAIK010000004.1, on the reverse strand, counting down.
CCATAAACAAAACTTCGGTTAGACCGCTGGTTTTACCTAATTTAAATCTGTCAAGAATTTTTTGTCCGTTTTCAATAGATTCATTTAATTCTTTTATTTGCTTTACGCATTCTTCACCGTATCGTTTTTCATATTCTTTTAGTTTTTCTTCATCATAAAAACGATCTGCATCGCTTAATTTGTAGTCTTTTTCAATTCTTGCACCGAACGGAGGATTAGTAAGAATTACATCAAACCTGCCTTCAAAAATTCCATTAACATTAATTAAACCGTCATGATGATGAACTCCACCGTGACCATCTCCGTGCATTATCATATTCATTTTTGAAGTTCTTGCCATTCTTGGATTAGCGTCTGTCCCATAAATACAATTCGATGATAATTTTGAAATTCTTCTGTTTTTTTCTGCGTCAGATTGTTTTGAATACGATTTATTTGGGACACTAATGTCAATTGTCAATTTTCTGATATAATCGCTATATTTTTCATTAACTTTAATTTGTTCTTTTTCTGACAATTTTTCATATTCTTCATCAAAAAGTTTGGTTTTTAAGTCTTTTTTGTATTGTTCTACATCTTTTTCAATTTTATCTCTAACGTATTCAAAAGCTTTTATTAAAAAACCACCAGAGCCACAAGTTGGATCGCAAATTGTTTCACCTTCTTGTGGGTCAAGAACTTCAACCATGAAATCTACTATTGTTCTTGGTGTAAAAAATTGTCCCAATTCGCCTCTAAAGGTCGTTCCTAAAAAGTGTTCAAATGCTATTCCTTTAACGTCATCAGATGTTGCCGATAAGTTATATTTTTCAAGCTCTTTTACAATTTGTTCAAAGCTATATTGTTTAATTTTAATAGTTTCATAAGAATCAAATAATCTATCTTCCTTGAACTCATCTTTTGTTTGCATAAATAAATATTGCATATATGGAAGTCGTGATTCTTTTGGCAAATAATTTTTAATATTTTTTTCATAATGTTTTTCGTCACGTTGAAATTTTTCTAGTGAAAATAGAACTTCTTCATCCGGATTTCTTTCATACCTTATTTTCATGAACAAAATTTTACTAATTTCATCAAAAGCTGCTTCAGGAGAAAGTTTATCATTATTTCTAATAATATTGTGGCATTTTTGAAGTAGTTTTGCAAATTCATCTCTAGAAAATGTTTTTGTTTGCGATAATAATTTATCAATTTTCTTTTGGTCATTAATTATCGAAGCATTTGGAATATCAATAATTTCATCCAATTTATTTGGAAGATTTTTGGGTCCCTTAAAAAATTTAGTCTCTTTTGCATTGGTGGTTACAAAAAATTTTGCTCGTGACATTGAAGCATAATTTGCACCTTGGTAGTAATCTTCGGGATGAATTTTAATGCATTCCGCTTTGCATTCAACAACAATTAGAGCATCTTCTTTTTTGATTTTATCTTCTTTTGATGCCCAAACAATAATGTCTGCTCTTGCTTTTCCTAACCCTCTTCGAGAATTACTAACAACAACTTCTTCGTCCATTTGTTCAAGACTATAACCATATACATTAACAAGTCGACATATATAATTTTGTCTAACTGTTTCTTCTGGAGTTTGGACTAACCATTTATCTCTTAAAGGCGAATATATCTTGTTTCCGTCTATCTGAACTTCCAAATTTAATGCCATACCTAACCCTCGCTAACATATTTATACTAGCATAAACATTGTTATTTGGATGTTTGTAAAATAAATTTAATGAATGGCTGATAAAAATTTTGAATTTTTAAATTTGTAAAATTCTGGAAATGTTTGTTACTTTTTCTGCTTTTTCGTGTTAATTTACAATAAATTTTATGGGATACCCCCCCATTGATAATCAAGCTAGACTTTAAAAACCAACAAAAAAGCTGGTATAGACCAGCTTTTAAAATGGTGCCACAACTCGGAATCGAACCAAGGACACAGGGATTTTCAGTCCCTTGCTCTACCAACTGAGCTATTGTGGCAAATTATTTTAATAATTTGACTTTCTTATCATATCAAATCAAAAAAATCAGTCAAGTATTTGTCTTTTTTTTAAAAACCTTCAGGATCACTGTAGAAATAAGGACTGTCTTCGTTGTTTACATCAAAGTCGAAATCGTCTATATAAAAATTTGCATCTACAAAATCTGAATCTTGGGGTTCTTTTTTGCATAATACAACATCATAAACATCGTGTTCGATTGGAACGTTCTTAATAACCATAACGTCAGACTTTTTGGGATATTTTACAGAATTACTGTTATTATTTTGATTGTTGTCAATTTTTTTAAAAAAATTATTAATTTGTGGTAATTTAACTCTCATTTAAAAAACCTTCCTTTGATTATGCTATTACGCCAAGTTCTTCTTTATTATCCGACAAAATATTATTTTGCACTCGTTCCATCATAGGATTAAACAGAACTTCATAAGTGTCAAATAATTCTTTTAATTTTTCTTGACCTATTTTATAATTTGCATTACAAATATCGATAAGCCCGTTATTTATCTCGTCCACGACACTTTCGTCCATTTTTGGAGTTTCAAGGACATAGTCAGCTAAAGTTTTTCCTTGTTTATCTTTGTGCATATAGATATCATACAGTGTTTTGACATCAAATTTAGCGAGCATTCCATTCATTTTCTCAAGCTGATTTTTATCTTTAATATAGGCGCTTGCGGGGAGTTTTCCTAAATTATCTTCAATTGTGTAGAATTGAGCAAGTTTTTCTTTTGTTGTATGTTTTGTAATATAATCAGAAATTGCAGTTGTTCTAACTGTAGAATCCGTGTATGATTTTCTTTTTCTCAAACACAAATAAGCCATTTGGACGGGCGTCAAAGAAAACGGGGTATCAAGTTCGAATTCATCTCCTTGTTGGAAAATTTCATCGCTAATTTTATCTAATTCCTTCATTTTTTCAGAATTAATAGTAGCAAATGATTTAGAAGGATTTTTTCCGAAATAATCATTTGAACAATAGCAATCCTTGGATTTTAGCGCTTCCAGTGCTTGTTTAATAAGATCTTTGTCGTCGTCCTTGTCAATCGCACTTTTCGCTGCTTCTAATAATTCGATTGATTTTTCCCTGTCCAATATATCCATTCTTGTAGCTATTTTAAACAATCTTTTCTGAAATTCAATATCCAGTTCCGCCCCGGTTTCTTTATACATATCAATCAAACTTCTGTTTGTTCCTTCTTCTTTTTTGGTTAATATTTGAGCTTGAAGTTCGGGAAATTCTTCGGTGTAATTAAAAGCACAATGAATGGCATTATCGGTTTCTTTAGGGGTTGACATAAAAGTTTCCAAAAGCGTTCTGTCTGAATCGTTTTTCGCTAATAAAGTTTGTTTAATATATCCTTCTTTTAATGTTTTATTGTCATTAAAATAGGTTTCAATATTATCAAGATAAATTCTCATAAAATCACTTGCGCAAATTTTATATCTTCCATAATTCTCGCAGCCTTCAACAAGAATATAGCGCATTGCACTCTCATTATTTTTGTATTTATCAAATAAACCAAGCAAGGTTTCGTTTCTGTGTTTTTCTCTCGATGTAAGAATTATATCGTTAATTCCTCTTTTAATTTCTTCTTTATCCTTATCATCCAATGCTAAAGCCGAGTTTTTATCGTATTTAACAATTAAAGCTTTAAAGGAAGGGGCAAAATTAGAACCCAACAATTGATAAGATTTTCTGTTTTCATTGTTCTGTTGATTATTGGAACTCAAAGTTTTGTTTGTATTTAAACTAAAAGCTTTTGGGCTTTGAAATGAGGCAATTTTCATAAACGGGGGCACCTTTCACAAAGAGAATGTATCTTATACACTTATAAAACAGGGGAATAAAATTTTTTGTCAATTATGTTTCGAAATGTTAATTTTTAAGTAAAATTTTTATAGCTTCACCGTCTTTATGCATTTCAATTGCCCGTTTTGCGTATTTCATATCCATTTTTTTAGTTATTAGTTTTTCAACCTCAACTTCCCCTGATGCGATTAAATCAAGGGCTTGTTTAAAGTATCGGGGAGTGTGGTGAAACGAACTTATAATTTTTACTTCATCATAATGAAGTCTTCTTGTGTCAATATTAACAGATGTCCCCTGCGCACATCCTCCAAAAAAATGCACATAGCCGCCTTTTCGAACCAAAGAGAACATTTTTTCCCAAATTTCAGGCAAACCGACACATTCAATCGCAACGTCCAATCCTCTTTTTTCTTCCGTGTAATCTAGAATAAAATCAGTCGGATCGGGATATTTTTTTAAATCAACAACAACATCAGCGTTAGCAAACTCTTTTGCAAGACGCAATTTTAAAGGATTTCTACCCAATGCAATTACTCTTGCTCCTTTTAGTTTAGCCAATTTTGCAAACATTAAACCAATTGGACCTATTCCCATAATTCCTACTGTATCGCCTTTGTTTATGGGAGTTTTTGCAATTCCGTGGACAACATTGGATAAAGGTTCGCAAAAAGCAGCTTTTTCAAAACTAAGATTATTGGGAATAATAAGTGTGTTTTTTTGGACAATTCTTTTAGGCACAACAATATATTGAGCGTAGGCTCCGTTTAACAACTCCAAATTCTCGCAAAGTTCATAATCCCCACGTTTACAATAAAAACATTCCTCGCAGGGAGCAGAATTCGCACAAACTACCCTATCCCCGATTTCAAAGTTTGTTACTGTTTCGTCTTTTTTATAAATCGTTCCCGAGAATTCGTGTCCAAATCCGGAAGGGACTTTTTTAATTAAAACAGGATGTCCTCTTCGATAAGTTTTAACATCCGTCCCGCAAGTGAGCGCTGCCTCTACTTTAACAAGGATTTCCCCTTCTTGTAATTCAGGGATTTTAACTTCTTCGTATCTAATATCTAAAGGTGCATAAAAACGCACTGCTTTCATTTTCATATTTTTATATATGCCTTAAATACTCTGTTGTTTAAACTATCATCAACCGCACAAGCCAAATTGTCAAGATTGTAATATGTGCTAATATTCTTAACGTCGATTTTTTTTGAATTCAAAAGTTCACTTGAAAGTTTAATATCCTCAACAGAGGGTGAATAACTTGCAATAATCGACAATTCCCGATAATAAATTTCGTTATTATTAAACCCGATATCGTCTTTTTCAATTGATGAAAAAACAACGATTTTTCCCCCGTCAATAACTAAATTAAGTGCCGTTTCAAGAGACTTTGAAGAACCCGCACATAAAAAAACTATATCGAATTTTTTATCTTCTCTAAAAGAAAATCCGTGTTTTTTAGCTAAATCCGTGCGATTGGAAGAAATATCGAACCCAAAAGTTTCTGCTCCAAAGGCTTTTAGCGCTTTTAGCATTAAAAGTCCGATTGAACCCAAACCAACTACAAGTGCGCTTTTTTTGGAGTTATCATTATTATAAACAAGTCCCGATCTTCGAATCGCCCTAATAACGCAAGCCAGAGGCTCCAAAAACGCCATTTCGTCTTCTTTTAAATCTGTGTTCATTTTATAAACCGTGTATTGAAGGTGATTTTTGTCGATTTTTATAAATTCGCTAAACCCGCAAGGATAAATATTTGAACTCTTAAAAGTTCTGCACATTGAATATGATTCATTTTTGCAAAAATCGCACTCAAAACAAGGATAATGATGGGTCAAAGAAACTATATCTCCTTTTTTGAATTTATCATCAAAAACATTGATTTCATCAATAATTCCAACGACTTCGTGCCCTAGAATTGCAGTTTTATCTTTGTGTTTAATCTTAACCAAATCCGATCCGCACAACCCGCATCCAAGAACTTTAATTATCGCTCCTTGTGAATCCAAAAGAGGCTTTTGGGTTTGTATAACAGAAATTTTTTCACCGTCGAATTTTGCACTTTTCATAATTTTAAATTATACTATAAATATAGCTATGGTTGATAAAGAAATAAACGATAATATTGAAAAATGTTCAAGATGCGCTCTGTGTCTTAAAAATTGCCCTGTTTACGATATTACAAAAGACGACAACAACACAGCCCGGGGTCTTATTTGTAAACTTTTAGCTTACAAGAAAAAAATTCTTAATAAAAAAGAAATTAAAAAAGACTTAAAAATTTGTCTTTATTGCGGAAAATGTGAAAAAAATTGCCCATCAAAAGTTGAAACGACAAAAATTTTTACTTATAAAAACGCTGAGCTTTATCCTTCTAAATTGAGTCAGAGACTTTTTTTAGCAGCTAAACTTTTGCCTATTAAAATTCTTTATTGCATTAATTTTTTTAAAAAACACCCAAAATTTACACCCAACAGTGAAATTGTTTATTTTAAAGGGTGTGTTGCTAAATCTCAACATAAAATTACATTCTTAGATAAACTTTTTAAAAATCTCAATGTTTCTTGCTGTGGATTGCCTTATTTAGCAGGGGGCGATCTTAAGAATTACGAGAAAGTTAAGAAAAAAAATATTCAACTTCTAAATAAAGCAAATCTTGTGCTTTTTGATTGTGCAAGTTGCAAAAGCACGGTTGAGGAGTATTATTTCCAAAAAGAAAAACTCGTTTTCTTTAGTGAATTCTTTAAGAAGAAAAAATATAGAATTAAAGATAAATCTAAATATAAAAACAAAACAATAACCTTCCACAAACCCTGTCATATGTCGGATAGCGACTTTTTTGCAATTGAAGAATTCTTAAAATCAATTAAAGGAATAAACTATGTTCCGACTGAGGATCTTAACAGCTGCTGCGGGTTTGGAGGGAGCTATTTTATGTTCCATCCGATAATAAGTACAAAAATTGCACAAAAAAAAGCGGAATTAATCAAAAAAACAAACTGCGATTTAATCTTAAGTGCTTGTCCCAGTTGCGTGTTAGGATTAAGATTTTCGCAGTTGTTTTTTGGTGGTTATAAAAAAACTCTTGAACTTAGAGATTTTATTGATAAAGAATTGACTTTATAATCGTCGTGTCGAAACGAGCTCAACACGACGATTTTAAGAATTTTTAGCGTAGTTTGCTATATAAATCCCTTATTTTTTATCAACAACTTTAATTAAATGCCAGCCAAATTGAGTTTCAATTGGTCCTACAACTGTATTTTTTGGTGCGTCAAAAGCGGCTTGTTCGAATTCTTTTACCATCATTTTTCTTCCAAAATACCCTAAATCCCCGCCTTGCGCTTTAGAAGGACATTTTGAATAATCTTTTGCAGCTTGTTCGAAAGTTATTGAACCATTATCGATTTTATCTTTAATTTCTGCTGCCTCTTTTTCAGTTGTAACCAGAATATGGCTTGCTTTAACCTGGGTAATTTCGTTGTTCATTTTCGCTCCTATCTGTGTAGTTCCTACAAAAACAATTCCTATAACAAGGACAAATAATAATAAAAATTTTTTCATTTGTAAACTCCTTTTTTTATCATTCTACCATAAAATTGTGTTATAATAAAATTAGCATCATATGAGTTTAAATTTTGTTCCTACATTTATTTAAACAGGGTTTGCAAGCTCAAGTGTGTTAAAGTATACCTTGGTGTTTTTAATAAAACATTTATTTAAAGGAAACGGCAGCACAATTGGCGCTCACCCACCTGGCTTTTTGGTCGGGAAACAAAATTGCTCATATGATTGCTTAAAACCGGCTCAAAAAAGCCGGTTTTAGATTTTATTTTGACAATTATATCCTAAAAGACCCTGAAACTAGTTCAGGGTGACGTTTTTAGATGATTTTAATGCAAATTCAATATAATTACTTTTATTTTTATGTATAATATTTATTATGAAAAAAATTTTATTACTTTTGTTTTTTCTAAGTTCCAATGTTTTTGCTATTGTTGAGGATAAATCAATATCTTTAGTACAAGCAATTGATTTAGCTCTTAATACAAATCCTCAAATTAAAATTCTCAATTTGGATATTGAAACATCAAAGAATGACATAAAAATTGCAAATAAACTCCAGAATCCCTCAATTGGAACTTTTCAAAATATTGGATCGGTTGCAAAAGGCAATCCCCAACAATTAGGGGTTGATTATACAATTGAAATATTAAAAAGAGGGAAAAGAAAAAACCAGGCTCAATCCAAGGTTCAATCGAACATTAATAACGAAAAATTCCAAGAACAAATGCTAATTCTGGAAGTAAAAAAAGCATATATTAATTTGCTCTTAAAAAAAACAAACTTAAAAATTGTAGAAGAACAAAAGAATCTTTCCTTAGAACTTATGAAAACAATTAGTTTAGAAGTTGACAAGGGTTCAATTCCTAAAACTGAGCTCATTCAAGCAAAAATTGATTACAACAGAAACCAAATGTATTCAAGAATTGCAAAAAGCGAGGTAATTTACGCTCAGAATGCTTTTAACACAATTCTCAACTCAAGCGATATTAACTATGACACTAAAGAAGACTTTTTGGATAATAACTATCAAAAACTGCTAACTTTAGACCCTAAGGTTAATCTTTCTTTTGAGAAAATTAAAAATTATACTCTAGCCAATCGTTTTGACCTTAAAGCATTAAATCAAGACGTTAAAAGCGCCGAGTTAAACTTAAAAACAGTCAAAAGCTACTTAATTCCCGATGTTGAACTTCAAGGGGGCTATGGATATTTAACCCCGGGGATTTCAGATTCAGGATCTTACACCCAAGGGGCATATGGCGCAATTAATATTACCAATATTCCTTTAGTTTATCATTATCAACCTGAAATTAAGAACGCAAAACACGAAATTGACAAAGCAAAACTAAAACGTGAGGATTTAGAAATTGATATTATAAGAAACATAACAGATGCTTATGAAAAATATACGATAGCTAAAAACAACCTCAATTTCTACAACGAGGAGCTTTTGGTTAACTCCAAAGAACTTTTGGAAACAAGCAAAAAAAGTTTAGATAATAAACAAATCGATTTAACCAGCTATCTGGTTTCAAAAAAACTTTATTTAGAGCTAATTTTAGGCTATAACGAGACTTTAGGCGAATATTACACAAGCTATGCTGAACTCTTAGGTACAATGTGCGCTCAAAATTTAGAACTTGAAAATATTTAATTCCCCTGTTTAATTCTAGTTGGCAATGTCAAAATTAATCGATTATTTCAAAATAAATTATCATTTTGAAAGGAGATTAATATGAGATTTAGCATTATTAAAAGAGAACCTTCATATTTTTTTGAGAATATCCACGAAGATTTGAATCGTTTCTTAAAAGACACTTTTGGAGATATTGAATATATCGATAAAACAAATATTCCGATTCTAAAAGCTCACAGAGCTGCAATTGAAGTTAAGGAAAAAAAGAATGAATACAAAATTAAAGTTGAACTTCCCAATGTTAACAAAGAAGATATAGAAGTTGAACTTAAGGATAATTTTTTATCAATTAAAGCAGAATCCAAGTTTGAAGAATGCAAAGAAGAAGAAAATATTAGAACATCGGAATTTAGATATGGAAAATTCCATAGAGTAATTCCCTTGGATTGCGAAGTTGATTCTAATAATGCTAAAAGCGAATTCAAAAACGGAGTTTTATATATTAATCTTCCAAAAATTCACGAAGACAAAAAAGAAGACATTAAAAAATTAAAGATAGACTAATTTTTGCCTTTCTTTTGATATTTCAATTTTCTTTGTCTTATAGAACCACCTTTTTTTTATTTGGTGGTTTTATTTTTTGATTGAAATTTCTTTGATTCAAATTTTTTGGATTGAAAACCTTTGTTTTCAAGGTTTTTAGGCGGTTCTTTATCTATAGTTTCTACAACCGGTTCAACTTGCGGTAACAAACATTTTTGATTTTTGTACATTTGATTAAGATTTTTTTTGGTTTCCCTAAAAACTTGTTCTTGTTGATTAGGGGGAAGATTAAATTGTTTAATTACTTCTTTAATTTCACTGTCCGTTGGTTCGTGGGGCATAACAACATCACAAGCAAAAGCCATAGAACAAGATAGGATAAGTAAATAAAAAATTTTTTTCATTAAAAATTCTCCTTTTTGTTTTATTTTATTATAGAATAATTATATGACTAAAGAATTCTTAAAAGAACTAAAAAAAATTTGTCCCTCGGGATTTATTGATAAAAAAGAAGAACTTCTTGTTTATTCTTTTGATACATCGGAGAATTTAGAAATTATAATTCTTCCCCTTGCTGCTGTTTTTCCAAAAACCGCTCTTGAAGTTTCAGCAATAGTTAAACTTGCGCTAAAACACGGGGTTTCAATTGTTCCAAGACTCAAAGGCACAAATCATTGCGGAGGAACGAAACCAACCGAGAACTCAATTGTTGTTAATTTTTCAAAAATGGACAAAATTATTAATATTGATAAAGAAAATTTAATCGTTGAAGTTGAACCCGGAGTTGTAATCGGGGATTTAAATAAAGAACTTGATAAACTGAATCTTTTTTTCCCTCCGGATCCGTCTAATCTTGCGGTTTCAACAATCGGAGGCGCAATTGCTCTTTGTTCCGGTGGTCCAAGGACTTTTAAATACGGGAATACAAAAGATTGGGTCATTAATTTATCCGTTGTATTATCGGACGGATCAATTATTGAAACAGGGAAAAATATTGCAAAAAACGTTACAGGCTACAATTTAACTTCATTATTTACAGGATCCGAAGGGACTTTGGGTCTTATTGTTAAAGCAACGCTCAAATTAATTCCAAAACCACAAACAAGACTGCTAACCCTGTGTTATTTTGATTCCCTAAAAGAGGCAGCACAAGGAGCAAAGAATATAATCCAATCCGGATTAATCCCTTCAACTCTTGATTTAATTGATAAAACAACAATGTGTACAATTGAAAAATTCAACCCTTCCAATCTTTGTACGGATTTCGAGGCCGCTCTTTTAATTGAATTGGACGGATTTTTTGAATGTATTCAATATGAGAATAAAATCTTAGAAAAAATATTAATTGAATCAAATGCTAAAAAAATTATTCAAACAAAAAACGAACTTGAGAATGAGAATATCTGGAAAACCAGAAGAAGTGCGTTTTCAGCACTAGCTCAATTAAAACCTTCTGTTGTAACGGAGGATATTGTTGTTCCTAAATCCAAAATCGTTGAAACGGTCGAATTTATTCAGGAATTAGGTAAAAAATACAATATTATTACAGCAGTTATGGGTCATATTGGAGACGGGAACATTCATCCTAATTTTGCACTTGATTTTAATGATGTAATTGAAACGGAAAACTTCAAAAAACTAAAGGATGAGCTTTTTAATTTTGCGATTAAAAACGAAGGAACCCTATCCGCAGAACACGGAATCGGTTTAACTAAAAAGAAATATTTGCCCTTGGCAATTGAAAAAAACGCACTTGAGTTAATGCAGAAAATAAAAATTTTATTGGATAAAAATAATATTTTTAACCCTAAAAAAAGCTTATGATAAAAGAATATAAAAAAATTATTATTGATTTGATAACTCTTTCCCTGCCAATTCTAGCAGGGAATTTATCGCAAATTTTGATTGGTTTTACAGATACAATAATAGCAGGAAGATATTCAACGCTGGCTCTTGGCGCTATTAGCGTTGCAAGCGCAATCGTTATGACAACAATAATAGGCGGAATTGGACTTGTTTTAGGAATTAGTCCCACAATTGCCAATTTACGGGGAAAAAATGTCCCTTGCAAAAGATATTTTAAATTAACGATTCTATTCTCTTTAATCGTTTCAATTCCTTTTTTTATAATTCTTAGAATAATTCTATGGAAACTCGATTATATTGGCTTAAGTCCGGATTTGATTGAACCTACTAAACAATATATTGATATTTGTTCTTATAGTATTTTCCCGAGTATTGTTTTTGTTGCAATTAAAGAATTTTTGCAAGCCTATGAAAAAGTTGTGTTCACAAACTTTTTAATGTTTGTAATGGTAATATTAAACCTTATTCTAAACTATGTTCTTACCTTCGGATATGATTTCTACTTCTTTTCCACTCCTTCTTTGGGAGTTGTCGGTTTATCAATAGCAACTTTATTAACTAAAACTTTAGTTAGTGTTTTTCTTGTAATTTATTGTATTCCCTTGTTTAAAAAGCCTTTTTTAAATTGCAAAAGCTATGTTAAGGATTTAATTAAGGTAGGATCGCCAATTTCCTGTGCTATTTTTTTCGAATTTTTAGGTTTTAACCTAACCGCTGTTCTAATCGGGAAATTTAGTTCATTATTCGCAGCGGTTCATAATATTATTCTATGCATCGGAAACTTTACCTTTATGATTGTTCTTTCAATTTCAAGCGCAACGTCAATAAAAATCGGTTATTTTAACGGCAAAAAAGATATTGAGAATATTAAAAAATATTCATATGCAAACTGGGTTGTAACTTTTGTTGTTTGCTTAGCTACTTTTATCATTCTCGGGTTAAAATCGACTTTTATATTGACAATTTTTTCAAAAGATATCCTTGTTATTAATTTATCTAAAAAAATTCTAAAATTTGCAATGGCATTCTTATTCTTCGATGGACTTCAAGCAGCGAGCGTCGGGGTTTTAAAGGGTTTAAAAGATACAAAAATAATAATGATTACAATGGTTCTAGCTTACGCTTGTATTGCAATTCCAATCGGATATTATCTTGCTTATTATAAAGGAATAATCCTGGAAGGCTTTTGGTCAGGACTTGTCTTAGCTTTGTTGTTCGCCGCTGTTATTACAACAACAAGAGTTGTTAAAAACCTTGAAAAAATGTCTAAATCGTTGTAGAATAATACAAAAAAGGAGATTTTTTATGAAAAAAGTACTTATTGTATTAAGCGCACTTATTCTTACAACTTTTAGTGCTCAAGCTGCTTCAACTTACACAAATAACCTTAAAAACGCTGTTAAACAGGATTTAAAGAATGCAAAACAAGCGCAGGACGATGCAAATAAATCAGCAGCAACCGCACGAAAAGAACAAAAAATTAAAGAATTAGATGCAAAACTTATAGAACTTAATAAAGAAAAAACAACCATACAACAACAAAAAAATATAACTGAAACTCAAAGAACACTGCAGTTAAACTCAATTAATCGTCAGATTGATTTTTATACAAAACAAAAAAAAGCACTTCAATAAAAAATAATTAAGATATAGGATTTTTTAACTAACTTTATTTGCAATATAATCAAATAAAAAGGAAAAACTATGTTAGGAATCAACGAATACAAAATTCTAAGTTATATGCCCACCGTTATTGAGGCATCAAGCAGGGGCGAGCGTTCTTTTGATATTTTTTCAAGATTATTAAGAGAAAGAATCGTTTTTTTGGGGTCTGAAATCGACGATGAAGTTGCAAACTCAATTGTAGCACAGCTTTTATTGTTAGATAGTGAAAATTCCGAAAAAGATATTATGCTGTACATTAATTCCCCCGGCGGTGTAATTACAGCAGGCATGGCAATTTATGACACAATGAAACTTATTAAATCTCCCGTTTCAACAATTTGTCTTGGCGATGCTGCCTCAATGGGTGCGTTTTTATTGTCCGGAGGAGAAAAAGGGAAACGTTTGGCTCTTCCTAATTCAAGAATAATGATTCATCAACCCTTAGGGGGCGCAAAGGGTCAAGCAACCGATATTGAAATCGAGGCTAAAGAAATTCTTCGAATGAAAGAAATGTTGAATTCACTTTTAGCTCTCCATACAGGTCAAGATATCGAAACGATAAAAAAAGACACGGAAAGAGACAACTTTATGACTGCCCAGGAGGCACTCGAATACGGATTAATCGATAAAATCATAACCAAAGAATAAAAATCATCTTCCAAGATGATTTTTTTATTATTTGGTTAAAGCATAATTTCTAAAGGTCCGATAATATTATAAAGATTGTAAATTTACTCCCCATATAAAGAAAAGATTGAATTATGACTAATGCTCAAACAAGCTTAGAGAATGCGGTTAAAGCCCATCAAAGATACTTACTTAAAGCAGACAATGAAGATTTGTCTAAAGCGATTAACTGCTATATTGAAACGATTAAAGAAAACCCGAGAGCGCAAAGTGCTTACTATAGACTTGCAACACTGTTGCACAACAGCGGACAAATCGGACTGGATAGCGCTATTGAACAATGCTCCAAGGCTGTTAATATTAATCCTAAGGATCCTAATGCGCATATGTACTTAGGGTATTTTCTTTCCTTAAAACAAGATTTTAAACAGGCAAAAGCCGAATTTAAACAAGCGCTAAAACTCAATCCGCACACCTCAAGAACAAGACTTATTCTTGCTTTAACAATGCTTGAAAAAATTAAAAACGAGGACAAAAAAAACTTAAAAGATTGGGCAAGTGCTTTTTATTGGGGTTTAACAGGAAGTGTTATGAGCGTTTTTGATCCTGTTAATATAAAAATGCTGGCGAAAAACATTAAGAATGATTTTGATTATATTAAAAAAAGAGCAGAAGGTGAGTTTTTCGAAAAAATAAACTCACAAAAAAAAGCTTACAATATTTACCTTAATGCGTGTGATAATTCTAAAAAATCCATTGTTTTATATGAAAAAATGGCAGCTATTGCAATTAAGAAAAACAGACACGACATTGCTTTTGATTGCATTAATAATGTTGTAATTCTATCCAACAACAACGCTGATAAAGTAATCAACGCTATTGAATATGTTGAGCAATATCAAAGCGATAAAACGGATGTTTTAATTGATTATTACACGGTTTTAGTTAATAAATATCCTGAATTATCAAAATGTTATTATGAACTCGGACATCTTTATTTAAAGAAAGAAGAAAAAATAAATGCGCTAAGTGCTTTTAAACTTGCGCTAAAATACGATAAAGACAATCCTTATTATCAAAATTCCCTTGCGTTTGCTTATGTTCAACTTGAACAATACGACAGTGCGATTGAACTTTATCAAAAAGCACTTCAAGCAAACCCTCAAAACGAATGGTCGGCAGTTGTGGCGCAAGCTTTAGCTGCGATTTATCATCAAATTAAAGGGAATTCAATAGCTGCAATTTCAATGCTTGAAAACAGTCTTTTGTTGACCAAGAAAAAATCCCCGGTTTATGAAGCGATAGCTGATATCTACTATGACACGGAAGAATTGGATAAAGCTGTAGAATACTACGAATTAGCGCTCAATGAGGATTCTAAGAACGAAAAACTTTATTAAAGATTAGCAATTTTTTATTGGGAACAAGATTATATTGAAAAATAAATTGTTTATTACTCTAAAGCCTTAGAATTAGACCCCAGCTACTATATTGCCTACAATAATTTAGGTGTTGTATTCCTGGACGGTTTAGGAGACGCAAAAAGAGCGCAGCAGTATTTTACAACCGCAATTGAAATTAATCCCGATTATGTTCTTGCTCATTTTAACTTAGCCCGAACCAAAGAAATTGAGGGAGAAAAAATAACGGCAGCGAAACAATATCAAAAAGCTCTTAATTTAAACAAAGAAAAACAAGAACTGGAAGAAGAAATAATAACCCAAAGGCTTCACAAATTATTCGAAACTTAACAAATGAACAAATTCAAAAAAATACTTCATTCGACAACTACCAAAGTGATAAGCACAGTTCTTGTCATTTCTTTTGTTTTGAGCGGATTTTTCTTTTTCGATTTCTATTTAGTCCAATACAACAAAATTAAAGGATACTGGTGGGTTTTTAAGGGCGATAAAGCATTAAAAAAACAGGATTTGCAAACGGCTATAAATTGCTATGAAAAAGGGATTGTCCTTCATCCGGGACATTATAAAGCAATGTATAATCTTGCGAATATTTATGTTGTTTATGAAGATTATTATCAAGCGCTAAAAAACTACAACAAAGCCCTTTTGGTAAAACCCGAATATGAAATCGCTCGTATTGATTATGCGATAATTCTAACTAAAACTTATGATATTGATAAATCAATTGAAGAATACAAAAAAGTAATTGAGAATCGACCCCGTTTTTATAAAATTCCTTTTTTGATTGATACAAAAAAATCTTATACTTATAACAAAGGGGTTGCATATTATAATATGGGTCTTGCATATCGAACAAAATCCCTAACGGCGGGTTTGAATAAACAAGTTAGCAAACAATACTTAAAACAAGCCTCCCAATCCTATGAACAGGCGGTCGAAATTCTTGATAATTACAGCACAAACTATAATTTAGGTTTAGTTAATCAGCTTTTGAAAAATAACAATCAAGCCGGCTATTATTATTGTCGTGCAATTGAATTATCGCCTATGGATTATGAGGCTCACTTTAACCTGGCGGTTTTGTTGAATGATATGAAAGATTATACAAATTCTCAAAAAGAATTCCAAAAAGCAGGGCTTTTATTGGATTCTAAAGGCGAAGGAACAAAAACAAAGTATATTTACAATGTTCTTGATGAAGTTAACAAAAAAATCGCAATTCATAACGAATTAAATAAAAAAGAACAAGAAGTAATACAAGAAGAAGATAATCAAGTTTATAAAGCAGGAAAACTTGTGGTAGTTGAACCTCGAAACAAAAAAAATGACGAACTTGAAAAAACCTTTAGAACTTGCGCTAATAGAGAATTTTTTGTAGGAGGAAAATAGAAAAAATGGAAGTAGCTAAACTTTATGATTTTATATTTTCACTAACCAACTGTTATCAGTCAACTTCGGATAGAAAAAGTTTAGTTGATGGGTTCTATAGAGCTTTTAGCGCTTTTTTTACAATTTGTGAATTAAGAATATATTTAATGGATGAATATTCATATCAACTTAAAGATTTTATAAAACCCTGGGAGAATCTTTCCTTAAACGATGAGAATTCGGAAGTTAGAAATTATTTCGATAATTTTTTAACCAAAAAAAGTGAATTCGAAATTAAAGATAACACACTTTATTTTCCCTTAGCGCAAGAGAATAAAACTTTAGGGATTATAAAAATTAAATCAAGAGAAAAAATTCAACAAAAAAACGATTTTATAAAAATTCTTCCTTTAATTAAAGCTCAATGTTCAATGTTAATCAATGCCAAAAAAAATGATGAACAAATTTCTGTTACTTCTAAATTTCATCAAACACTAAAGAATATCGCACAAATTACCCAAACCCAATACGATCTTGATTATATTCTTCCAATCTTAGGTGAAATGATTGATAGATTTGTTTGTGAACATTTAATTTATATTTTTATTAAGAATAAAAATAAAAAAGAATACAAATTAATCTGGCCTTCTAAATGTTCGGATAATGAAATTTATGATTATTTAGAGGAAATTAACCAGAATTCAAAAATGATTATTAAAAGAGAAGGAAAAATGGGAATTTTTCCTCTAATTGTCGATTCCAAACCCTATGGAGCAATTGTTGCTTATAATCATTTTAATAAAATTACAAATAAAGAACTTGATTATTTGGACGAAATTAAAGCTCAAGCGCAAATGACCCTATCAAGGGCAAAATCATACATTGAAGTTCTAAAACACGCAACCCTTGACGCTCTAACCAACTACAACAATCGTCATCAATTCGAAAAAAGACTAAAAGAAACAACCGCAGCTGCAAAAAGACAAAATCAGCCTTTGTGTTGTATTATGTCTGATATTGACTTTTTTAAACGTGTCAATGATACTTATGGTCACGCTGTCGGGGATTGCGTTCTAAAGAATGTTGCTAAAACCATAAAAAAAGAACTAAGAGAATCGGATATTCCCTCAAGATACGGCGGGGAAGAATTTATCTTCCTTCTTCCTCAAACAAACCTTGATGAAGCGAAAGTTGTAGCAGAAAGGTTGAGAAGTAAGGTTGAGAAGAAAAAAATTAATATTGAAGATTATAAAATTGAAGGAATAAAAGAAATTCAAGTCACAATTTCAATTGGTGTGAGTGAATTTAAAAAAACTGACAAAAACCCTGAAATTCTCTACAAAAAAGCAGACAGCGCTCTTTATCAAGCAAAAGAATCCGGAAGAAACAGGGTCGTTGTTAGTCAAGATTAAAAAACTATTGCATTTTTTTTTGGTTGTTATAGAATAATATTGTCAGAAAATCCCAACAGTCGAATATGAAATTTTAGCTTTAAAAAAGCTGGATTTTGATATTCTTTATTTTTTTAAGGGAAAATAAAATAAATTAACGTAAAAACACTATTAAGAAAGGTAATAAACGTGGAAGAAAACAAAGAAGTTCAACAAGAAACACAGGAAACCAAAGAAACTGCTGTAGTTCAAGAAACTGTTGAAGTAAAAGAAGAAACAGAAAAAAGACCCCAAAGAAAAGGAAAAAGAAGAAAAATTGAAACTGTAGAACCGCAAGAATCCGAATGGAAAGAACAAGTTGTTCAGATTCGTCGTGTAACTAAGGTTGTTAAGGGTGGTAAAAAATTATCTTTCCGTGCAATCGTAATTGTTGGTAATAAAAAAGGTCAAGTAGGCATGGGCGTAGCTAAAGCCGCTGAAGTTATTATTGCAATTCAAAAAGCAGTTGCAGACGCTAGAAAAAACCTTGTTACAGTGCCTTTGTTTAACACAACCATTCCGCATATGATTCAAGGAAGATCAGGAGCCGGTTCAGTTGTATTAAAACCAGCATCAAGAGGTACCGGAGTTATCGCAGGGGGCGCAGTTCGTGCGGTTCTTGAATTATCCGGAGTTGAGAATATCTTATCAAAATCTTTAGGTTCAAAATCTCCTCTTAATGCTGCGAACGCTACTTTAAATGCGCTTAAATCTCTAAGACCCTTTAAAGAAGTGGCTAGAAGACGTGGTTTAGAAGTAAAACAAATGTTAGGACAAAAATAATTTAAAGGTATAGGAAAATGAGTAATAAAACAATAAAAATTAAACAGGTTAAAAGCACAATCGGTGCATCTAAAGACCAAATTAAGGTTGTTCGTGCCCTTGGTCTTAAGAAAAAAGATCAAATAGTTGAACACAGCGCTTCGGCTACAATTTTAGGTATGGCAAACAAAATACCTCACATCGTATCAATCGTAGAAGAATAGGAAGGTTTATAATAATGAAATTAGAAGATATAAGACCAAATGAAGGCTCAACTCACGCTAAAAAACGCAAAGGCAGAGGAATTGCCTCAGGACACGGAAAAACTTCTTGTCGTGGAAATAACGGTGAAGGACAAAGATCAGGAAACTCTCACAAACGTGGTTTCGAAGGTGGTCAAATGCCCTCCTATCGTCAAATGCCTAAATTAAAAGGTTTCAAAAACAGATTTAGAGAAGAATCAGCAGAAATTAACGTTTCAAGATTAGCTCAACTAGATACCGAAACAGTTGATCTTGCTTATTTACAACAAAACAAAAAAGCAAGCTCGACTGCAGTTGCCTTAAGAGTTTTAGGAAATGGTGAAATTACTAAAGCAATTAATGTTAAGGCAAGTTATTTTTCTAAAAGTGCTAAAGAAAAAATCGAAAAAGCCGGAGGAAAGGCAGAAATAGTATAATGCAACAAAATATTGATCAACAACAAGTTGTACAGAATCTGGTAGCAAGCTGGAGAAGCAGCGGGCTTAAACAAAAATTGTTCTTCACATTCTTGATAATAGCCCTATTCAGATTCGGAGCGCAGCTGCCCATTTATGGGATTAATAATGAAGTTTTCCAAAACCTTGCAAGCGGGAACAATTTAATTGGATTCTTAGATATGTTCTCAGGTGGGGCATTAGGAAAAGTTTCAATTTTCGCTCTTGGAATAGGACCGTTTATTACGTCTTCTATTATAATGCAGCTAATGGCGGTTGTGATTCCAAGTTTAGAGCGTGCCCAAAAAGAAGACGGGGAGGCGGGCAGAAGAAAAATTCAGCAGTTGACAAGAATTTTTGCCGTTGCCCTGGCGCTTTTCCAATCGATTATCTTTGCTCTGGCACTTTACAAACTTCCCGGAGCAATCACCCCCGGGGTTAATCCTATAATGTTCTTTGTTGGAAGTGCATTCTCACTTACCGCAGGAGCAATCATTGTAATGTGGTTAGCCGAGTTGATAACCGAAAAAGGGGTTGGAAACGGAGCTTCGTTGTTGATTTTTGTTGGTATTATTGCAGGTATTCCTCTTTATTGCAGCAGAACCGCAACTTTAGTTAGTCAGGATTCAATGTTGCAACTTGGCTTAGTTGCTTTAATTGCAATTTTTATCGCAACAATACTTTTTATTATAGTTCTTCACGAGGCAGCAAGAAAAGTTCCTATTGTCTCAGCAAGAAGACAAGTCGGGAACAAAGTTTATGGGGGACAGAACACAAATATTCCCTTTAAACTTAACCCGGGCGGCGTAATGCCTATTATCTTTGCTATTGCGATTCTGCTTTTCCCTGCTACGGTTTTAGGGTTCGTTCAACAAATGCACGTAGAAAATGTTGTTTTAGCGGGAATTTTTGAAAAATTAAGCTTAATTTTCAGCGCCAACTCGCCCTGGTATTATATAATTTACTTTGTATTAATTGTTACTTTAACTTTCTTTTATGCATCTATTATTCCAAGTATGCAGCCTAAAGAAATTGCTAATAATTTGAAAAAATACGGTTCTGCTATCCCCGGGGTTAAACCAGGAAAACCAACGGCTGATAAATTGAATGAAATTCTATCAAGAATCACTTTAATAGGAGCAGTCGCACTTGGAATTATTGCAATGATTCCAACGGTTGCAACAAAAGTGACCTCAATTACAACTTTTCAAGGAATCGGGGCAACAAGTCTTATAATTCTTGTTGGTGTTGCACTTGATTTTATTAATCAAATTAAAACCCATTTGTTGGCGAAGAACTATGAAAGCTTTTTGCAACAATAAAAAAGGATAAAAAAATGAAGAAAATATTTATATTCTTAGGTCCTCCTGGATCCGGCAAAGGAACTCAAACATCTAAATTAGCGGACAAACTTTCAATCCCGCACATTGATACAGGATCATTATTGAGAAAAAATATTCAAGACAACACTCCTTTGGGAGTTGTTGCCAAAGGATTTATCGATAAAGGTCAACTGGTTCCTTTGAGTGTTGTTTCAAGCGTTATTGAGGATAGAATTAGAAAAGAAGACTGTGCACAAGGCTATATCTTAGACGGTTTTCCTCGATCGGTCGAACAAGCGCAGGAACTTGAAAAAATCCTCGATAGAATAGGAACTTTCAATTTAAAGAATGACGCTGTTGCAATTTATTTTGATATTGATAACGAAATTTTGATTCAAAGGCTTATAAACAGACGTTCTTGTCCAAAATGCGGAACGATTTACAATTTATTGTCAAATCCTCCAAAAATTATGGACTACTGTGATATTTGTGACACAAAACTAACCCTAAGAGCCGATGACAACGAACAAACAGCAAGAGCCCGTTTTGAAACTTATGAAAAAGAAACAGCTCCTTTGGAGGAATATTATAAACAACTTGGAATCCTTAAGGAATTAGAGGCTGATAAATCAATAAGTGAAATTTGGGATAATTTGAAAAAAGTAGTCTTTGAAGATTAGCTAACAATATATTCAACCACAAGAACCGCCTTTTTGTTATTAAATAACGACAAAAAGGCGATTTTATAATAATCGTCCGTAATTTTCCCGTTTTCTTCGATAAAATAATAATAAATTATTCCTTTGTTGGTTGTTAAGCGTTTTTTAAAGCCCTTTTCGTCTGTCATAATCGTTTTTTGTTCAATAATTCTAAAATCCTGATTCTTCAAGCAAATTAAAGGATTATGAATCGTTAATGGTGAATTGGAGGCGATTTTAACTACAATTTTTTCTCCTTCTTTATATTTTTCAATCTTCGCCCCTTGTTTTCTATAATAAACAATTTCCTGGGTCGAAAAATCAAGGTTTTGTTTAGATTCGTGTTTAATAATTTCGAATTGAGGATTGGAATTAGGGGTTTTTATCTTAACATAATATAAAAAACTTATAACAACAAAAAATACAGCCAGAATCGATTTGGATAAATAGTTTTTGTTGTCGGATTCGTTTTTTTTCGAATTATTTTTAATAAAAAACCAAAAACACCCTAAAACCAGAATATAGTTAATAATTCCAAAAAGTGCGTGAATTTTATTGCTAAAAAACAAAAAACCTTTTAAATTAAGAAGAATGAGAACAAAAATTCTTAACGTATTTAAATAAATTGATAATAAACTAACCAGAATTAACTTTGCAATAAGGGAAAAATTGAGTTTTGAATTAAAAATTAAACAAACCAAAAACGAAAACAACAAACTATAAAAAAGCACTAAAGACCCGGAGCAAGGGTAATCGATTTGTTGAATATTATTCTCAAAAATTAGAATTGTGCTATCTGTTATTGAAGTGATATTAAAAAAATTGAAAATTTTTTCCAACGTGCTGGCGCAAATAAGACGCAAAGGGGTTCCTGGGAAAATTTGGAAATATTCTTTTGTTAACAAAAGAAAAAAAATCGAAAAAAGCCAAAAAAGCCTGTTTTCCAAATCTTTTCTAAAAAAACTTAAGATTAAGGTAGTTAAAGCAAGAAAACTTAGGACTTTTAGCATTTTCTTTTTTTCTTCGTGATAATTATTGTAAACAGGAATAGAAGAATAATAAACAAATACTCCTGCGGCTCAGGAACCGTTTTAATATCGCTTTTTTCCTGGAAACCCGTTTCTTTTCCGATTAATAAATCGGCGTCGAATTTATCCTTTTGTTTTTCGTTTAGTTCAAGTTGTTTTTTTTGATTTTCGCTAACCAAAGAAATTAAAGAGGAATAATCAGATACAATATTGTATTTTTTTGCAATATCGAAAATTTCTTCTTTTTTATCTGGTAGCAAAGAATCAATTTTTTCTTTAGAATTAAAAACTTGAGTCTCAGTTGAACCTGAATCTGGTTTTATTGTATTATCGAGAAAAACTTCTTCTAAACTTGACCCGATTGCGCCTTTAGTGCGATAAATTAATTCGCTCATTGCTTTTGTATAAGGAGGAATTGAATTAGTTTTACTTAAATGGATAACATATAAAGGGAAGTTATTTTTGCAAGGATTAAACTTAGAATAATCAAAAACGCTGTTTGTTGTAAACATTATTGATAAATCATAGTCATTATCTAAAGAACAATAAGCGTCGTATCTTGCGCTTTTTGAATAATTCCTTTGATTATCCAAAGAATTAAGTTTTGGACTTAGGAATTTATTAAAAAAGTAATAATCAACCGAATTATTTTTTTCAATCATTGATAATTCGTTTTTTGTAAATTCCTTCCAATTTGTTTTGTTAGAATATGAACTATCGAATAAAATTGCGATTTTTTTATCCCTAGGATAGTTAATTCCAGAGGATTTAGCGGTTTTTACAAAAACTTTATTGTCTTTTTTCTTTAATTTTATTGAATTATTGTAAATAATTGATTCTTTTGATAAATAATTAAAATTTGCGTTTCTCACTTGAGAAAAATTGGGCAGGGGAATAACGCCGTCCAGCGAATAAACCAGATATTCAAATTCTACTTTTTGATTCTGCTTTTGTCTTTTGGGTGGAATTGGGAAAACCCTTAGCGTGTATTGAATCGGGCCATTTTTTTCTAACAAAGCCGGGTCTTGTCTTCTTTGAGTTTGCGCTAAGTAAGTTTTTCTTGCAGCATTCTTAGGAGAGATAACCCCTTTGTATTGCAATTTATCGCCAAGGCTCAAACCCACAATAACTGCGTTTTTAGGTAATGAGAATTCATAATAAACTTCTTTTTGGTCGTTTTTTCGATTCTTGTAACTTTCAAGATAAGAAACTTTATATATTGAATCGGTTTTTGTTTTGTTGATTTTTATTGTTCGATTCTTAACAAAAACATCCTTAGAATCAATGTCTAAAAGGGTTGCGGTTGTGTTTTTGTTAAAGAAAGTTGAATCAATACTGTTTTTTATTGAATCCTTATAATAAACCTGAATATCGTCGTTAAAAAACTCGACAAATTTATCATTAATTCTATTATTCCTAAAACTTTCGGGATAATAGAAAGGATAGGCGATTTTGTTGAATAAAAATTGGGCAAAGGTTCCTATTTGTTTATAATCGAAAGCTTCTTCGAATAAAAATTCAACAAAATCCGAATTCTCATCAAAAACGAATCTTTGAGAGGCTAAGTAGTTGTTTAAATAGGCTTTTTTAATGAAAAATTCTTTAATAGGACTAATTTGCACTTTTTTTAGTTCATTATAGTTTTTTGCACTCAAAAGCGCTTTATAATCCTTATCAAAACTGGAATCCGGAATATAAATCGAACTTAGGAAGAAAAAGACAATATAAATAAAAGCAAAAATAATGCAGTTTTTCTTATTGTTAGTTTTTTTATATTCGCTAATAAATTGTTTCCAATAAACAATAACACTTGTAATGGGACTTAGGAAAAAAAGTGCTGTAACTAATAGAAAGAAAATTAATAGAAGGATAAGATAAATAGCTCCGATAATTTCGGAAAAATCTATCGAAACTAAAAATTCCATAAATTGAGCAATTAAATTAAAATAATTTATAGTTAATAAGGATTTTATTAAAAGAATTAATAAGGGAATAATGAAAAATAGCGCCAGAATTGAAAAATAAGCGCATAGAATAACTGGGATTTCATATATATAAACGCTAATTTTCTCGAATTTTTTATTATTAAAAAGATTAATCGAAAAAAGAGCAATTGTAAGAATAATACTTATAAGCAAGAAAATATAGAAAAAAGTAAGTTCCCTTAGAAAAATTATTCTAAATAAAGATAGAAACAAAAGTGGAATTTCTACTCCAAAAAAGAACTTAAGGGATTGCACTCTTGTTTTTTTAAAAGAAACCAGAAGGAAAAACCCCAAGGGCAATAAAAAAACCAAACCTAAAGGAGCCATTAAATTAAAAGCCGTATTTTGCATTTCAAATAAAGAAAGGGCAAAAGGAAAGCATAAAAACAGATAAATTGCGTTAAAAACATAGGAAAAAATATTCAAAAATTTTTTTAGTTTATCCAAAATGTCTGAATCCTTATAAATTAATATTTAACCAATGAAAAAACTTCAACGTCCTGTGGGAGTTTTTGTCTTCCGCCTAAATTCTCAAGTTCGATAACAAAAGAAATTCCAACCGGATTTGCAACTTTTTTAATTAAATTAATTGCAGCGAGCGCTGTTCCTCCTGTTGCTAATAAATCGTCCACAATTAGGATTCTATCTGTTTTTTTAAGTGCATCTTTATGAATTTCAATTCTATCTTTCCCGTATTCAAGGTCATATTCTTCGCTAATTACCTCACAGGGGAGCTTGTTTGGTTTTCTTATCGGAACAAACCCGCAGTTAAACTTATAAGCGAGGGGCATCCCGTAAATAAACCCACGGGATTCAATCCCTGCGATATAATCGATTTTTTTGTCTTTAAAAACATCATAAATACAATCAACGCTGAGTTTTAGTGTTTGTGCGTCTAAAAGTGCGGTTGTTATGTCTTTAAACAGAATTCCTTTTTTGGGAAAATCCGGAACGTCTCGAATCATACTTCTAATTTTTTTAATCTTTTCTTCCATTATTAAAAACCCTTATATTTACTAAATATATTCTACTATAAAAATTTTTTTGGTAGAATAATTTTATGATAGACGAACTTAAACAAAAAATTAACTCATTACAAGAACATTACAGCTCAATAGAAAGGTGTCTTTGACAAAGATAAACTTGATAATAATTTATCCAAACTTGAGCTTGAATTAAAAAAAGAATCAACTTGGTCCAATCAAAAAGAGGCAAACAGGCTCTTAAAAGAACAAAAAGATATTAAACAAAAACTTGATAACCTTGCTTGTTGGAAAAATTCCTTAAACGATGCTGTAGTTGCACTTGAATTAGAAGACGAAGGTTTAATTGTTGAATCCTTGTCGAATTTAGAAGAATTGGAAAAAGAATTAGATAAATTCGATTTAGAGTTTATGTTATCCAAAGAATATGATTCCTCGGACGCTATTCTTACAATTACAGCAGGCGCCGGAGGAACAGACGCTCAAGATTGGGCGGATATTTTGTTTCGAATGTATCTAAGATACGCTCAAATTAAGAATTATGAAGTCGAATTATTGGATAAATCAGAAGGCGACGAAGCAGGGATAAAGTCGGCAACGATTAAAGTTGCAGGAAAATACGCTTATGGTTATATAAAAGCAGAACGTGGCGTCCATAGATTAGTTCGAATTTCCCCTTTTAACGCTAATGGCAAAAGACAAACGAGTTTTGCGTCTTTAGAAGTTTCACCCATTGTCGATAATATTGAATCCAAAATTGAAATTAGACCCGAAGAAATCGAGGTCGATACAATGAGATCCGGAGGCGCAGGCGGTCAGAATGTTAATAAGGTTGAAACAGCGGTTCGAATAAAACATATTCCCACAGGACTTGTTGTAAAGTGCCAGCAACAACGATCCCAGCTCCAAAACAAAGAAACAGCCCTTCAAATGCTGGCTTCCAAGCTTTTAATGTTAAAACAACTTGAACACGATAAAAAAATGAGCGAACTAAAGGGTCAAGTAATGGATGTTAACTTTGGATCCCAAATTCGAAGTTATGTTCTCCATCCTTATAAAATGGTTAAAGATCATAGGACAAACACTGAAACTTCCAATGTCGAATCGGTCTTAGATGGAAATATTGATATTTTTATTGAAAGTTTTTTAAGAAAAAAGCCCTAAAAATAACTTTTAGGGCGTCTTTTAGTTGTTATTTGCCAAAAGAATTTACGTGAATAGAGGAGAGGTGTGAAAAATACGCATTTCTAAATTCCTCGGAAGTCATTTTTTCAACCACAGTAGGAATTATCACTAAAAAAGTGTAAACAACAAGACCAAAAAATACTAAACTTATCATTTCAAGCATAAAAACCTCGCTTTTTTCTTTATTAACCTTATAATTGTTAATTCGGTACAAAGAAAACAAACTTTAGAGAATTCCTTTTATTTTTTACAAAATTTAACATAACTAATTGTATTATAAAAGAGATTTAGCCTTCTTAAATTAGTCGAATCGGCTATCTTTTCGGTTTGTAGTTAACTTTAATGTTGTTAAGCTGCATTAAATATTTCTTCAAATCCCCGATATTCTCATTCTCGACTAATAAATCTTTGCTTTCCATTGTATTAATAAGTTCGTCTTTGGTTTTTTCAAAATCGGACCTTGAATCCTCCGCTTTTATTTTTAGAACCAGATCATCGATATTTTTTGCTTTGTATTTGGAATATTGCGCTAGAATTTCCTCCTGGGTTTTTCCAACAGGGAATTTATAGAGCCACTTTAGTGTTTCAAGGTCATTTTTTGAAATATTTACAACCCCGTATTCGTGGGGCACATACATAATATCCCCTTTGGTTTTTGAATGTCCCAAACCGACCGAATGACCAATTTCGTGGATAATTGTGTGGAAAACTTCGTTTTCATCCATATATTTTTGATGAATTATCCCGTCTGACAATCCGATTGAAACTTCGGCCGAATAATATCTTGATAATTTATCAAAACAAAAACTGCAAGACCCTAAGGATTTTCTATCAACCCTTTTCCAGCTGACATTAATTTGAGAATCGTACAAATTCGTTGTTCTTGTAAAGGAAACAAGTCCTCCTGATAAATTCTCCCATAAATTGAACCCGTCTATTATCATTTGGGTGTATTTGTATTCGTCCAGCTGTCCTTTTGATTTATACCAGGAAAAATTCCCGATAAAAACACTTAAAGGCATTAAATTATCAGCCCATCTGGCTAGTTTTCCTTGTCTTAGACAATCTTGTAAATAAGTCATTTGCATATAAAAATATTATATCATATAATGTAGTTATTAATAGAGATTTAGGGGATAATAATTATGATGAATATGATGCAGGTTATGCAACAAGCTCAAAAAATGCAGAAAAAATTTAAAGAAACACAAACTGAACTTGAGAATACAGAAATTAAAGCAAATGCCGGAAATGGCGCTGTTGAAGTGGTTTTAAACGGTCAAGGAAAATTTAAATCAATTAAACTTAAAAAAGAGGCAATTAACCCAGAAAATCCGCAAAGCGTTGATGACGATACAATTGAAATGTTAGAAGATTTATTAAACCAGGCCCTAAGTGAAGCAACCACTAAAGCAACTGCTCAAATGGAAGAAAAAATGAAATCAATAACAGGTGGAATTTCAATTCCAGGGCTGTTTTAATGGAATATACAAAACCCTTAGCAAGATTAATAGAATGTTTCCAAAAACTTCCTTCAATCGGACCAAAAACCGCAGCCCGATTAGCTTTGTATATTGTTAAAATGAGTGAAAACGAAGTAGCGAATTTTTCCAATGCGCTATTAGAGGCTAAGACGAAAATTTCATATTGTGAAACTTGTTTTAATATGAGCTGTTCGAATCCTTGTGAAATTTGTTCGGACAATCAAAGAAACAAAGGGTTAATTTGTGTTGTCGCTGAAACAAAAGACTTAATGGCGATAGAAAAAACAAACGAATATCAAGGGGTTTATCACGTCTTGCAAGGATTAATTTCCCCGATAGACGGAATCGGACCTGAGGATATTAGAATTAAAGAATTGCTTTATCGAATAACAAACGAAGATATTAAAGAAGTGATTCTTGCACTCAATCCTTCTGTTGAAGGGGAGGCTACGAGTTTATATTTAAATAAACTCCTAAAACCGTTTAGAATTAGAATTACAAGAATTGCATTCGGTCTTCCAATGGGATCGGAACTTGAATATGTCGATGAAATGACTCTAACTAAAGCACTTGAAGGAAGAGTTGAAATAGAATAAAGGAAAGGAGCTTTTTTAGCTAAAAAAGCTCCCTGGTTGAGTTTAATTATGAAGTTTTTTGAGTTTTTTTAACTTTTTTAATTCCTTTAATAAAGAAAACTAAAGGAATAATAACTAAACACGCAAGCGCACAAATTTCAAAGGTATCTCGAAAAGCACCCATATTGGCTTGTTGGAGCATTTGATTGTACAACAGATTCTGCGCCATGTGCTGAGCTCCGATTGGGTCAGTTTGATTCATAAACGCACCTGTGTAGCTTTGTAATCTTTCTAAAAAATTATCATTAAGATTAGATAAATTCTCAACCAAAGAATTTTGATGTGCTTGTGCTCGTCTTGAAATTAATGTTGTAACAATCGAAGTTCCTATTGCCCCGCCAAGATTCTTAAGCAAATTCTGCACTCCTGAGGCATTTGTCATTTGTTCGTTTTTTAAGGTTATGGTGGATAGTGTAATAATTGGGATCATGCTCATTGCCATACCTATTCCCATAATAAAATTAGGAATTGCAATATTTAAGGTCGAAATTTGCAAATTGAGCTCGCACAGCATAAACCCTGCAATACTTAACAAAGATAATCCCGTAATTACTAAAATTTTATTATCAATTTTTGATCCTATTGTCCCAATGAAAATTACCGTTAAAAGCGCTCCAATTCCCCTTGGCATCATAGCAAGCCCTGATAAATAAGCGTCGTAGCCCATTAAACCCTGCAAAAATTGAGGAAGAATCGCTAAAGACGCAAGCAAAACCCCTTGCATTACAATTTGGACCAATGTTCCAATTGAAAAATTGGCGTCTTGAAAAACTTTGAGGTCAATAAGAGAGTTTTTTTTGGTTGCCTGGATATAAAAAAACCAAAGGGCAAAAACAACTGCAAAAAAAGTCATCCAACAAACCCAATTAGACCCGAACCAATCAGCGTCGTTACCTTTATCAAGAACGATTTGCATGCAGCTTAACCAACCGATAAGTGCAAAAAAACCAATCGAATCAATTTTTACATTCTCTTGTTTTCTTGCATACGGCGGGTCTTCAATGTATTCTTTGGCTAAATAAACAGCCAGAATTCCTATTGGAATGTTAATAAAATAAATAAACGGCCAGGACCAATTTGTTGTAATCCAGCCCCCTAAAACAGGTCCTATAATTGGCGCAATTACAACAACAAGACCAAATAACGCCATTGATTGAGCTCTTTTTTCAACAGGAAAAAGTTCAAGGTTAATTGCCTGAGCCAAGGGCAATAAAACCCCGCCCCCGAATCCTTGAAGAATTCTTGTAATAACCATCATTGGAAGACTGTTTGCTAATCCGCACAATAGTGAGGAAACTGTAAATAAAATTATCCCTGCTATAAAAAAGTTTTTTCTTCCCATTAATTTACTAAAAAAATCAACAGAAGGAATTGCAATCCCCGACGCAATTAAATAACTCGTTAAAACCCAAGTGCTTTCTTGTCTTGAGACGGAAAAAGAACCCGCCATATAAGGAAGGGCAACGTTTGCAATGGTTTCGTCCAAAACAAACATAAATGCCGCAACCATTAAAGGAATACAGGTAATCCAAGGATTATGTGAAGGTTTCCAAGCTTCTTGAGCCATTATTTTACCCTTACTTTAGGTACTACACTCATCCCTGAAACAATTGTGTATTCTTGTTTATCGATTGGTTCGTCAAACACAATTTTAACAGGAATCCTTTGGACGATTTTAACAAATGAGCCAACTGCATTCTCAGGAGGAAATAAACTTGATTTTGCACCCGATGCCCTTTGAATTGAATCAATTTTTCCCCTAAATTTTCGATTAGGATAAGCATCGACCTTAATTTCAACAGTTTGACCCGGTTTCATTTTCCCGACCTGGTTTTCTTTAAAATTGGCAACTATCCAAATTTTATCGGGAACAACCGCAAATAAAGGCGCCCCCACTGAAACATAAGAACCCTTTTCAATTCTTCTGTTTGTAACAACTCCGCTGTTAGGAGCAACAACGTTTGTATATTCAAGGTTAAGTTTTGCTTGTTTTAAAACCGCCTCCAAAGATTTTAAATCAGCGTCTGCAACATTGTTTCCGTTAGAAAAAATATCTTCTTTTGCTCTTGTTTGATTAGCTAAAGCGCTGTCATAAGTCGTTTGAGCTTGATCTAAAACTTGTTTTGAAACTGCCCCTTGAGAATATAAGGTTTTATAGCGCTCCAAATCCGTTTTTGCAAGTTTAATTTCCGAATCCCTCGCAGCTAAGTTTGCTTTTGCGTTTTTTTGATTCAGGAGCGCTTTTTGATAATTAGCACGGGCTTGGTTGTATTTTTGAAGATAAATTTCATCATCGATTTTAGCAACAATATCGCCCTTTTTAACTTCCTTGTTATCCTCAATGTAACTTTCAACGATATGACCTGCTACTTTTGGAGTAACCTGAATAATATCAGCTTCAACATAAGCGTCGTCTGTTGATTCAAACTGACTTTGGTGGAATAAATAAAAACCTCCTAAAATCCCCACCAAAAGTGCAATCGGGATTATAAATTTTCTTTTTTTGCTTTTTATTTCTTTTTTATCATCTTCACTAGACATTGTTTGCTCCTATATATTCGTTTTAACTGATTTTTCAACAACTTTTCTAAAATTCTGCAAGGATTGTTTAATATTATTGAGTCCATCTTTTGAGAATTCCTGCTCAATTTTTTCAATTACGGGTTTAAATATAACTAAAGTTTCCTCGATTAATTTTTGTCCTTTTTCGGTTGCGCTTAAAATTTTTACGGGTCTATTATTTTTTGTTCTAAGTGTAATTATAATTAAACCCTTGTCTTGCAGATTTTTAGCTAGTTTTCCCGTGTTTGCCCTGTCTTTTAGGATAATTCTTGCTAAATCCCTTTGACAGCAGTCTTTTGTTTCGCAAATTACCGACAAAGCCAGATGTTCGGTTGCACTCACCCCAAAATTTGCACTTTTGAATATTTGCTCAAATAATTTGTCGAAATATTTGGCAGTTGAGTTTATTTGATAAAATAAGGTGTTTTCATATCTTGTTTTCATAATTTTATGTTGTTTAAATTACAGGTTGCTTTTGCAACATTAATATGCTACCATTCTATTGTAAAAAATGCAAATAAAATTTTAAAAGGATTAGAAATGAAAAAGATTTATATTATAAGTTTATTAATATTCTTTAGTTTTTCTTTTATAGTGAGTCCAACAAGTGCTATTCTTGAATTCGACAAAAAAATTGAGAATCAAAAATCGATTCTTGATTCGATTAATTTCGATTGGTGGAAAAAACTCGACGATCCTTATTTGGAGCGCTATATTTCGACTGCTTTAGAAAAAAATTATGATATTAAAACAGCAGCCCTTAAAATTGAGCAGGCTAAACTCAACCTTCAAGCGCAAAAAGCCGATTTAATGCCTCAGGTTTCAATCGGAGCAAGCCCGATTCTTGGAAAATTTCCCGATTCGACAAAATCCCAAGGGACTTTTGCAATGCCCCTAATGGCAAGTTGGGAGCTAGATTTATTTGGGAAAAACTACGATAAAACTAAGGTTCAAAAATCCCTTCTTAAAGGAACTATTTATCAAACCGACGCTCTTAATATTGCTATTGTATCTCAAGTCGGAACAACTTATTATAATATCGTAAAACTTGATAAATTAATTGAAATTCAGGAAAAATTAACGCAGGATAGAAAAGAAATTTATAATTTACAAAAAATTTCCAACAATGAAGGTTTAACTTCGACTAATGACTTAATTCTTGCTCAAAAAGCATATATTCTAGCGCAAAACGACCTTTTGGATTACCAAAAAGCAAGAACCAACGCACTTAATGCTCTTGCGGTTCTAATCGGAGACAGCGCTAACAATATTAAAGAATATGAAAGAATTTCATTTGATAATTTAGGGAATAATTTTAATATCCCCAATGAAATTGATTCTCAAATTATTGTCAATCGTCCTGATTACAAGGCTTTAGAAAAACAATTAGAGGCAAGCGGGATTGATATTAGGGTTGCTAAAAAAGAGTTTTTGCCTTCGATTAATATTCTGGGGCTAATGACTTTTATCGCTAGTTCCGGCTCTAACTTTAATTGGAACAACGCTTTTTCTCTACTGGGCGGAAGTGCTAATTTGCCTTTATTTACAGGATTTAAAAGAGTTGCTAATTTAAAGTTAAAGAAAAACAAATATGAACAAATATTAAACGATTATCAAAAAACGAATTTAGTTGCAATTCAAGAAATTAATGATTCTTTGTATAATTTAAAAATGGATAATAAAAAATTTATTAACAACAAAAAAGCATTTGAAATTCAACAACAAGACTATGGTTTTTCAAAATCCAAATTTAACTTAGGAGCAATATCCAAACTTGATTTATTGCAGAAAAAAGAATCCCTGCATTATATCGAACAACTTTTGGTTGGTGCAAAAATGGATTGTTATGTTGATAAAATCGGTTTGTATAAAACAACCGGAGCAAGAATTTAGCGAATAAATTGTTCCGCTTTGGATAGAACTTTATCTGCTTTTGCAAATGCCTGGTTTAATTCCTGGTTTTTTGAATCACTTATTGAATTTTTTGCAATAAAATCACTGCTTGGAATATAAGTTGCGCTATCAATCGGTTTTTCTTCGGTTTTATTATCGAAAGGATTTGTTTCGTTTGTTTGTGGCGCAGTTTTATTTAAATTATTGTTTTGAGCTAAATTTGTCGGTTGTTCGGTTTTATTTAATTCAATATTATTTTGTTGAGTTCCTGCTGTTTGGTTCATTTTCGCTTTTTTTAACAATTCTTCGTTTGCAGGGCACAATTTTATCGGTTTTTTTTCGGGTTCTTTACCGTCTAATAAATCAACCAAAACTTTAGGATTCGACGCAACTTCTCGTTGTAACATCGGGTCTTTTTGGATTTTTTCTAACACTTGTGGATTACTTTGAATTTTTTCCAGCAATTGTCCTTGAGTTATTCCAAGTTCAGGAATAAGCGTATTTTTTTGTTCTTCTATTAATCTTTTTTGTTCTTCTTCGTTTTTATCATAGGGTTTTCCAAAAACTTTATGAATAAAGTTATAAATCGGTTTTTGAATCATTGGAGAAAAAACCCTTTGAATAAGAGCAAATCTCAACAACAAACCAAAACCCCTCGGGATAATATTTTTACTTCCGGGTTTGAAAGTATTCA
The DNA here is from genome assembly GCA_947361225.1 of uncultured bacterium. GTDB lineage: Bacteria > Cyanobacteriota > Vampirovibrionia > Gastranaerophilales > Gastranaerophilaceae > RUG14156. The sequence continues at coordinate 13,999 of CANAIK010000004.1, read as the reverse complement.
CCCCTTCATATTTATTAAGACCTATACTAAAGAATTTCCCCGGCTGCTTTAGAATTTTCGATAATAAAGTTGTCCCTTTAAGATTACCTAAAGTTGCAAGTCCATAAGTTGCTCCGAAAGCTAAAGGTGTTGCAATTGCAATTGATCCTAAGGTTCCGACAAAATCATCCGCCACGGTTGCAATTTTCTTACCCTCAGGAGCATCAAGAGCGTTATTGTACATACCAAAAATTTGTAGCCCTAAGAAAAATCCGAGTCCTGATTTATCATTAACAAAGTTTGTAATTGATTCCATTGGAACGGTTAAGGATTTTTGGGTCAGTTTCCCTAAAGTAGTTTGCGCTAAAGAGCCGTCTACGACGTTGAATTTAACTAAAGAATCACCAAGGTTGCCCCTGCAAAAAGAGAAGTCTTTGTTGAATTTTTTCCCAATTGAATTAATCAAATTAACAGGCCACCAACCCCCGATTGGTCCGCCTTTCATATCGACATTGGTAAATAATTCCGAACCCGGGACTTTTCCTTTTTGCATGTTTTGTAGAAAATCAAGGAATTCTTGGTTCGTTTTTCCATCTTTAAAATATCCGGATAATTTCTGACAAAGTTCTCTATTGCTTAATTTTGAATTTTTGTCATATAATTCTTCCGCAAATTTCTCGGCGTTTTCACCAAGTAAAGCGTGCAATTTTCCAGCAGCGTTTTTTATTAAATTAGGATCTTTTTCATCAATCCCTGCCTTTTTCAAGCCTGTTTTTAGAATATCAACAGGAGTTAAACTAAAAATCGAAACAAAACCTTGTCCGTAGCCTCTAAAAGCATTGCATCTTGGTTTAGCTTTTCTATTTTTAAAAGTTTCTTCTATATCTTTAATTGTGTCAGATTTTCTTAGGAATCTTCCTATTTTTTCTTTCTGTTTTTTAATCGCATCGGTAATTGATTGATAAGTTTTGTTGTTCAACAATAAATCATCAATTTTTAATCCTAATTGCGCCATTTTATTCGAACTTTTATTAGCTAAAGCGGCGCCGAAAAAAACGGTTCCTAAAGTCAAACCTAAAGCGGTTAGGAATTTTTTAACCCCGTTAGGATTAATATTTCTTATCATTCTTCCAAAAAAACCGTTCTTTTCTTTCTCGATTTCTTTGGATGCAAACTCGGCTGTGTCTTGTTTTAGTTTCTCTTTATCAAGTGCGGTAAAATTCTCCTTACTATCCAATCTTTGTTGAATTTGGGGAGAATTTATATTGTTGGTATTGGAACTTTTAAAAGAAACGTTGTCCATAATTAAATAAAAACTTCTTAATAATATTTATTGCTAAAAAATTAAGCAATTCGATATTTTTTGTCATATTCGTTAACTTTATTCATTACAGACACAAAAAAACTAATAATTCTCATAACAATTATCTCTCCTAATTATCTCTTATAATAATATAAAGTTTTTTGGAGGAGAAAAATTGCTATAAATTATTAATAATTTTTAGAATCTCGCTAAAACTGTAATAATCCGATAAAACGTGGATTTTTGTGTTTTTATTTAAATTTCTAACCTCGTCTAAGGTAATTCCGTCTAAAAAAACTTCCTCGTAGCTATTTCCTGTTTTTTTTAGCATTACCGAGGGAATTATCAAATTCTCGATATTTTTATCCTTAATCGTTTCAATTAAATCCGACCCTGTTATTAATCCTGCAACGTTAATATCGGATCCAAAAAAATTATTCTTAATTTCTATAACTTCAAAGGTCAAATTCTCGATTTTTATTTCTTCCCTAAATTCCAGAAAAATTTTAGCAGCGCTCGACGCCGTTGCAACAGTAAGTTTTGTCTTATTTTTAATTTTTTTCTTAAGTTTCTTTTTCGCTTTATTAAAACTATCCTTAAGCAATCTTATTGCGCCCACCCCGTCTTCAATTTGCAAAAAATCTCCATAATACTTTTTATCAGGAACATCAAGGTTTGAAATGATAAAAAATTCATCTGAAACACAAGCGATTTGTTTTTTAATTTCTTTATTAAATTCTTCCACCATTTTTATTGTTTCAAGGGCAATTTTTTTATTAACACGCTTGAATTTTTCTTCTCTAAATTTTGAAATCCCAACAGGAACAATCGCAAGCGATTTTAGAATCGATTTGAATTTTTTTAAGTCATCTAAAGTTCGCTTTAGCTCCAATCCGTCGTTGTATCCGGGACACAGGACAATTTGAGCGTGAATTTGGATTTTATTTTTCTTGAATCTTTCAAGCTGGTCTAGAATTAACCCCGCTTTAGGATTTCTTGTCATTTCCACCCGCAATTTCGGGTTTGTTGTGTGAATCGAAACAAAAAGGGGGGAAATATGGTATTTTTCAATTCTATTAAAATCAGATTCGCTTAAATTGGTTAAAGTTATATATGTTCCTTGAATATAAGAAAGTCTCCAATCGTCGTCTTTAACATAGAGGCTGTCTCTTAATCCTTTGGGTTGTTGATCGACAAAACAAAAAATACAATGATTATGACATTTTTTTATTGAATCAAAAACGGCGTTAGTAAAAATAATTCCCAAATCTTCGAAATAATCCTTTTCAATTTCGAATTCTTCCAATTCGTTGTTTGTTTTCTTAACTAAAAGTTCGACTAATTCCTCGTTAATTAAATAGCTGTATTCGATTATATCCTTGGGGACTTTTTTATTAACAGATAGAATTTCATCGCCCTTTTTTATCCCCAATTCATCGGCTATTGAATCTTTAACAACATTATCAACAATTATTTTCATATTAGCTTAATTAATTTTTCCACTTCTTCAATTGAGTTTTGCGCAAGTTTTTTTTGAGTTTCACTAAGGTCAATATATTCGTTTTTTAAGCCTTTTTCAAGTTTCAATTTGTATAATTCAAGATTATTCAACAAATTTTCCCTAAACTCGATTAATTGACCCACACTTAAGACATTGGAGCAAAAAAGAACAACTTTTGCCTCTTGAATTATTCGATTGGGATTAGTTTCCCTAAAATTAATTAAAAGGTCTTCTAAATATTTTATCCCCGCTGTTGTAATAGAAAAAGTTTTGGATTTTAATCCTCCGCTTGACATTCTTTCAACAAAACTAACGCAATTTTTATCCAAAAGCCTATCAAGTGCCGGATGAACGGTTCCTGCGCTCGTTTTAATATAAGCAAAAAAATATTCCTCAATTAATTTCGAGAGTTTATATATTGTGCAATCATATTTATTTAGAATGTATAATATTGCAATTTCTATCATAAAAAAATTCTATCATAAAAAATTTGATTTATGAGTCTTTTAAGTTAGAATTAGATAATGAACGAAAAAGAAATTATCGAGCTTGTCAAAAAAACCAATTTGCAACATATTGCAATAATTATGGACGGCAATCGAAGATGGGCGAAAAAAGCGCACCTTCCTTCGATGATGGGTCACAAAAAAGGCGTTGATGCCTTAAAAACCATAACAAGAGCCTGCAATGACTTTGGAATTAAGTATTTAACCCTTTATGCGTTCTCAACTGAGAATTGGAATCGAAAAAAAGAAGAAGTCGATTTTTTAATGGATTTATTCGCAACGACCCTAAAAAATGAGCTCGAAGAACTTAATCAAAATCAAGTCAAATTAAACTTTATCGGGAATTTGAATAATTTAAATCCGAATTTGCAAAAAATTCTATCCGATTCTAAGGAACTAACAAAAAACAACAAAGGAGTAACTTTATCGGTCGCAGTTAATTATGGAGCAAGGGAAGAAATTATCAATGCGATAAAAAATATTGTCCAAGATAAGGTTGAGGTTAGTGAAAAGAATTTTTCCAATTATTTATACACAAAAAATCTTATCGATCCTGATTTATTAATAAGAACGAGTGGGGAAAAAAGAATTAGCAATTTTTTGCTTTATCAAATTGCTTATAGTGAAATTTATATTACAGAAACACTTTGGCCAGATTTTGATAAAGAACAACTTGCACTGGCAATTAAAGAATTTGCGCATCGTCAAAGACGCTGGGGGAAATAGATGTTAAAAATTACACTGGGAACAAATAATAAACACAAAATAGATGAAATTAACTTAATTGCAAAAGAATACGGGATTGAATTTGTCCCGACCGATAAATTTTTTAATCCTGTAGAAAACGGGAATACTTTTTTAAAAAACGCTTATTGCAAAGCGGATTGCGCTCGAAAACACGGGAAAACAAAGCTTTTTTTAGCCGATGATTCAGGACTTTGTATTGAAGCTTTAAACGGAGCCCCGGGGATTTACAGCGCTCGTTATGCAGATACTCCAAAAGCGAGAATTGAAAGGGTTTTAGAAGAATTAAAAGGGATTGAGAACAGAAACGCAAAATTTGTTTGCGCAATGGTTCTAGTTAATCAAGAAGGGGAAATTGTTTTTCAGGTTCAAAAGGATTGTCCCGGGGAAATTCTACAGGAAGAAAAAGGGCACAACGGTTTTGGATATGACCCGATTTTTCTTGTTAAAGGGTTAAATAAATCAATGGCTGAACTATCGGATTTTGAAAAATCAAAAATTTCCCACAGGGGTTTAGCAATTAAGGATATCTTAGAATTCTTAAAAAATTTTGAAATATAAATATAATAAAAGAGGGTGAAAACACCCTCTTTTATCGGTTTTTAACAACCGTAGTTAGAACATTCGTAACTATCTTTTAAAGAGAAAATTAAAGAAGCAATTGCACCCAAACCGATTGTCATATAAATGATTCTTGTAATAAGGGTCATATCGCCGAATAAAAATCTTACTAAATCGAAATGAAACGCACCAACAAGCCCCCAATTAAGCGCTCCAACCAAAACAAGACTATAAGCTATCCATTTTAAAGTATTCATAAATTCACCTTTCTTTTAAAAATGATACTTTAGAATTATAAAAAATTTTATTGGAAAAATTAATAGTCGAAAAGATAACAGGCTAATAAACAAAAGAGGGTTGAAATTTGCAAAATTGATTTTTTTGATAGAATAAAATTATGAAAATATTTTTTATATTTTTATTATCAATTATATTTACATTAAATGCATTAGCTCAAACACCTACGACTCATAAATATTATGAAAAAGATTATCAAAGAGTCTGGTGTTATAAAAACTGCGGACAAACCGAAGTTATACTGCCCGATAGAACCCGTGTGGATTGTGTTACAAAAACCCACGCAATTGAATTCGATTTTGCAAAAAAATGGGCAGAATCAATAGGACAATCTCTTTATTACGGGGAAATTCTAAATAAAACCCCAGGAGTTGTTCTTATTGTTGAAGATTGGGTTAGGGATGAAAAATACATTAAAAGAGTGGAGTTGGTTGCAAAAAAACACTGCATTGATTTATGGTTAATGACAAAAAAGGATTTAGAACAAGAAAAGTAAAAGCGCAACAACTATTCCTCCGTTTTTAACTTAAAACTTAATCTTGCAACAAAAAGTGCTAAGAATGCAATTAGAATTAGAGGAACGAGGTTTTCAAAAACGGTTTTTGCGTCCATTGATTTAAAATAAATTCCTTTGTTAATTAACATATAGTATCGAATGGGATTTATTGCGCTCAGATACTGGAAAAATAAAGGCATATCCTCAACCGGAGAAACAAACCCCGATAACAACACAGCGGGAGTCTGAAACGCAAAAACCCCGAGAATTGCTTGTTGTTGGGTGTAGGAAATTGAAGAAATAAAAAGTCCGATTCCAATTATTGAAAAAAGTGAAGTTAAAGTTGAAATTAAATATAGAAAAATAGACCCCAAGAAAGGAACTTTAAATACAATTGCTACAATTAAAGTAATAATAATACTTGAAACAAAAGCTACAATTAAAGGAGGGATTGTTTTTGAAATTAAGATTTCATCATTTGATAAAGGACTAACGCTAAGCTGGCTAAAAGTCCCTAATTCTCTTTCTCTTGCAATCGATAAAGCAGATAACAAAAGACTTAACACTAAAGCGAGCATTACAATTAAACTAACAGTCAAAAACCACTTATATTCAATGTTTGGATTAAACCAATTTCTTATAACAACATTAATTTTCGGGGCTTTTATGTCGAATTTTTCCTCAAGTTCCAAGTTATAAGTTGCAATAATATTAGAAACATAACTTGAAGCAATGGATGCTGAATTTGTTTGTCTTCCGTCCGCTATAACAAGAATTTGCGCCGTTTTTCTTCGATTTATATTTTTTTCAAAATCATTCTCAATAATAAGACCCAATTGCGATTTTTTAAGATCAATATCTTCTTTTAGTTGTTCTTTTGTATTGGGATAATAAATCCTATTAAACCAGCGGGAATTTTGAAACCTTGAAATTAATTCTCTTGAACTCGGGGTTTTTGAATAATCAAGAATCGAAATATCAATGTTTCTAACTTCTAAAGTAATTGCTTGAGCAAAAACAAACAACTGCAGAATCGGGGGTATTATAATAAGGGAACGATTTTTAGGGTCTTTAAAAATCGTCAAAAATTCTTTTTTAATTAAAGCTTTAATTCTTGTTAAACTTCCTTGCACGACTCTAACCTCAAATTAATATTTCTTTTAACCATAAAAAACAGCCCAACCCCAAGAAGACTCAAAAATAAAGAATTAATTAAAACAATTTTTGCAATCGTTCCTGCCATAAATTCACTTTGGATAAATGTTATAAAATATCTTGGGGGAAGAATCGAAGTTAGGAGTTGAAAAAATTTTGGCATTGAAGAAATCGGATAAATTAACCCCGATAGCATTAAAGCGGGCAATAATCCAAACGATAAAGCCATTTGGGAGGATGAGAATTGTTCTTTATAACTTGAACTTATTAAAAGTCCCACCCCAAGACAACAAAAAAGATACAAACCCCCGACAAAGAATAAAATTAACAAAGAGCCTAAAAAAGGGATTCTAAAAACATAAATACACAAAAATACATTAAAAATAAAAGATAACATCCCTAAAGTAAAATAGGGAATGTATTTTCCCAACACAAAATCGAGTTTTGTAATTTTGGTTGAATAAATCGCTTCAATTGTCCCTCTTTCCCATTCCCTTGAAATTACAAGAGCTGTTAATAACATCCCGATTAAATTCATTGTAACCGCTAAGGACCCAGGAAGTATAAAATAATGAGAATTAATATCTTGATTGTACCAGAATCTAATTTGAGGGGAAATAAGCGGGGAATTAAGCGAATATTTAAAATCGGACGAATACAGCCAATCATTAAGAATCGAATTTGTATAACTTTGAACAAAATTAGCTAAATTCGCTTCGGATCCATCTGTAATAACAAAAACATCCGAAGTTTCGTTTCTTAATAAATTTTTTGTAAAGTCATTAGGGATAATTATCGCTCCTTTTAACTTTGAATTCTTAATTTCTTTATACATTTGTTCTTTGGAATTAAAAAATCTGGTTTTTATATAATCACTATGATCGAAAGAATTAATCAAAGTTGAAATCCTCGGGTTAATATCATCGTTTTTAATCCCTAAAGTAATTTTTACAGTATCCAAATTAACTCCGTATCGATAAAGAACAAGAATTATTAAAGGAAGAACAAACGCAATTAAAATACTCGATGGATCCCTTATAATTTGGTAGAATTCTTTTTTAATAAGAGCAAAAACAATCATTTCCTCTCCTTAATCAAATTAATAAACGCTTCTTGCATATCACGTGCTCCTGCTTTTTGAATTAAATTCGAAGGTGTATCAAGAGCAATTATTTCACCTTGATAAAAAAGACTAATGTTATCACAGAATCTGGCTTCGTCCATAAAGTGTGTTGTAATTAGAACACTCACTCCGATTTTTGATAAAAGTCTTATATGATTCCAGAATTCCTTTCTTTGAATGGCGTCAACTCCTGAAGTGGGTTCGTCTAAAAAAAGAACACTGGGTTCGTGAATTAAAGCACAACCCAAGGATAATCTTTGTTTAAATCCAAGGGGTAAATCAAAAGACAAGGAATTTTTATATGGTTCAAGAGAAAAAATTTCTAAGATTCTATCAATTCTTTTCTTTTTTTCAACGCCCTTAAGCCCGTAAACACCCGAGAAAAAATCAAGGTTATCATAAACGGACAATCTTGAATATAAAGAGAATTTTTGTGCCATATATCCCAAATGGCTCCTTGCTTTGGTTGGATTTTTTTCAACATTCACCCCTTGGATAAACCCTTCCCCACTCGTTGGTTTAATAAGAGCGCACATCATTTTAAAAGTTGTGGATTTTCCGGCGCCATTAGGACCTAAAAGCCCAAAAATTTCTCCTTTTTTAATACAGAAAGAATTATCCTTAACCGCCCAAAAATCCCCGTATCTTTTAGATAAATTTTTAGCTACAACAACACAAGATTCCTTATAGTCACTAATATGGTAGTTTTGAGCGATTCTTGAAGGAGTTTCAATATATCCTCCCATTAAATTTATCACTTTAGACTCAAATTCAACCAAATTATTCCCTAGGGTTTTTGTATCGCCCTCGAATATGACTTTTCCTTTATCAAGAATTATACTTAGGTCAAAATTGTAGGATTCATCCAAATAGGAACTTGACCAAATTACTGTAGTTTTATCGGTTATTGTTTTTTTAACCAAATCCAATAATTCAATCCGACTTAAAGGATCAACCCCCACCGAGGGTTCGTCCAGAATTAAAAGCTCCGGATCCCCGATAATTGCGCACGCAATCCCTAATTTTTGTTTCATTCCGCCTGAAAGTTTTCCTGCAAGTCTTTTTTTAAAGGGTTTTAGGGTTGTAAATTCAAGTAAATTGTCAAAATTTACCTTAACGTTCTTTAACTTAGAATAAAGATTTAAATTCTCTTCAACCGTTAAATCCTCGTATAATCCAAACTTTTGGGGCATATATCCAACCAGATTAACAATTTTTTCTTTGTCCTCAATTGGATTAAACCCCAAAGTTGAAATTGTTCCGTTGGTTGCGCAAATAAGACCTATAATTGTTCTTAAAAAAGTAGTTTTACCTGCTCCGTCCGCACCCAAAAGCGCAATTAGTTTGCCTTTAGTAAGTTTTAGGTTAATATTATCAAGCGCAACAACATTATCGAAAGTTTTAGTCAAATTTTTAGTCACAATACAATTATTCATCGTTTAAATCAATCTCAACCGTAACAGGAGCCCCTTGACGAAGATATTCGTCAACGTCTTCTATATAAACTCTTATTCTATAAACCAAATCCACTCTTAAATCCGTTGTTTGAACGGTTTTAGGAGTAAATTCACTAATTGGTGAAATATAACCTACAAAACCTTTATATTGTCTTTTTTTGCCGGTTTTAGGGTCAATTGAATCAGTGTAAACATTGGCAGTTTTCCCGTATTTAATATTTCCCAAATCCTCTTCTTTAATATATGTTCTAACCCAAACAGGTTTTGTTAAGCTCATAACATAAACCGTTTGATTAACGTTTACCCTTGCGCCTTTTTCTTGAGCTCTTGTTGTAATAATCCCTTCTTGAGGACAATAAAGTTTTGTGTAGTCCAATTGAAGCTTTTGGAATTCTCTATTCGCCACGTTTTTTTGATATTGCGCATTCGATAAATCTTTTTGATTTAACAAAGTAGTGCATTCTTGTTTGGATAGGGTATCGTCAAAACACAAAGGATAATTTCTTTTATACTTCGATAAATCCTCTTTTGCCTGAGCTTGAGCGGCTTTTTCTTCAAAAAGCGCTTTTTTATAGTTGGCTCTATAATCCCTATCGTCAATGACCGCCAAAAGTTGTCCGGGTTTTACGTAATCGCCTTCTTCAACCAAAACTTCTTTAATAATCCCCGCTACTTGAAAGGACAAATCAACGGTTCGAATTTCAATATTCCCATAAGTTGTAATTGTGCTTTTTTTCGGCTTTTTAAGAATTAAAAACACTAAAAAACTTAGAATTGCGATAATTAAGATTAAAGTTATAATTAATATCTTTTTTTTCACAGTTCCCCTCCGACCGCTTTGTATAAAGTAAAATAATCAACCAATCGAAGGGCTTTCGAGGTGGCATAAAGTTGTTCTTGTTGATGATATGAGTTTTTATCATTCAAATATTCAATTTTTGAAATCGTTCCATAAGAAAGCTTTTTTTCTTGAATTCTTAAATTTTTTTTCTCTAAATCAAGTTGATTTTTTTGATGATTCTGCGCTTTTGTGTCTTGAGATATGATATTTAAGGCATTGTTAATTTCTTTAATCGCTACTAAATCCTTTTGTTTATAATTCTCAAAAAGTTCCTCATAGCGTGCTTTTTTGATTCTTAAATTCGCAAGTTTTTCCCCGCCTCGAAAAATATCCTGGGTTGCACCCAACAAAAGATAAGCAAAAGAAGAATTCCAGGAAAAAAAGTTCCCCCGCCCTGCTGTATCAAAAATTATTGAGCCTTGGATATTAAAAGTCGGGAAAAAATCTTTTTTTGCAACCGTAATATCGATTCTGGCGCTTTTTAGCTTGTCTTCCGCCTCTTTAAGGTCAGGGCGATTCGATATTACATCTGAACTTATTGTTGTTGGGATTGATCCCAGGTATTCAAAATCCTCAAAACGTCCTCTTTCAATTTCTTTATAGTTATTAGCGCTTTCCCCGATAAGAGTGCAAAAATTATAAAGAGTTTGATTTCGATTCTTAATTAAATTCTCATAAATTGTCTTTTGAGCGTTCAACTCCTCTTTGGAATTATTCAAATTAATTAAATCCACAACGCCGAAGTTGAATTTATTAAAAGTATAAGATAAATTTTTTTCCTTGGATTCTAAGATTTTTTCTTGTTGTTGGATTAAAAAATCATAAAGAATTAAATTGACATAATTAGTGGCAACATCCGATAAAAGGGAAATATAGGTGGCTTTTTGGTTTGCAACTTGCGCTTTATATAAAAATTTGGAACTATTAATTTTATCCTTGGTTTTAAGGAGCAAATCGGGTTCATAGGCAACTGAAAAAGGAAGAATAAAAGAATTGTCCCTTATAAAAAAATTCGCATCGCCCTTGGGAAAGTGCGTTCCTAAATAATTGCTTGCAACGCTTAAAGAGGGCAATTCCTTAGAAAAAACCCTTCTAATTTCCTGTCGATTCTGTTCAACTCTATAATTTGCTTCTTTTAAGGAATGATTGTTGTAGAGCGCTTTTTTAATGTATTCGTCCAAATAACAATCATTAAATCTTGAAAAAAAGTCCGTATTAACTGAATAATACGCATTTGCAGGAGTTAATAGAAGAAATAAAAAAACTAATATTTTTTTCATACAAAAATTTTTTATCATTTGAATAAAAATTAAAATAACCAACTAAACTAGGTAAATTGGCTCAATTGGGGGAGTCTTTTTTTGATTCAAATTGTATAATAGAAAATAAAAAATAAAAAAAGGAATTTTAATGGGAAATTGTAAAAAAAGTGTTTTGGGGTTGATTTTTTTAAACAGCTTGGTTTATGCAAACGAAGCAAACTTAGTTGTTCCTGATTTTAAGGGTGATTCTTTTACTTATAATCTTCTTTTAGCAGGAATTTTTGTTGCAATCTTAGGTTCAATTTTTGGATTAATAGAATTCTTCAAGATTAAAAAAATCAAAGTTCATCCTTTAATGGAGAGCGTTGGAAATACTATTTTTGAAACCTGTAAAACATATTTGGTTCAACAAGGGAAATTTTTAATCCTCTTAGAAGTTCTAATCGGTTTGTGCATTGCTTATTATTTTGGGTATTTGCAAGGATTGGGAATAAAAGGGGTCGGATTGATTCTTTTATGGTCAATAATAGGAATCTTAGGGTCTTATTTTGTTGCGTGGTTTGGAATTAGAATGAATACTCTAGCAAACGCAAGAACCTCTTTTCTAGCGCTCAAATCCAAACCGATTCAATGTTTAAATATTCCCTTAAGAGCAGGAATGAGCATTGGAGTACTTTTAGTTTCCTTAGAACTTATTTTAATGCTTGTAATTCTTCTTTTTATCCCGGGGCATTTAGCAGGGGCTTGTTTTATCGGTTTTGCAATCGGTGAAAGTCTTGGCGCAAGCGCACTTAGAGTTGCAGGTGGAATTTTTACAAAAATTGCCGATATTGGATCGGATTTAATGAAAATTCAATTCGGAATTAAAGAGGACGACCCGAGAAACCCCGGTGTTATCGCTGATTGCACAGGTGACAACGCAGGAGATTCCATAGGACCCTCGGCTGATGGTTTTGAAACCTATGGTGTAACAGGAGTTGCGCTTGTAAGTTTTATCCTGCTCGGGGTTTTCCCTCAATATCAAATCCAGCTTTTAGGATGGATTTTTGCAATGAGATTCTTAATGATACTTACCTCAATCGTCGCTTTTTGGTTGAATAATTTAATAAGTGACTTATATTGCAGAAATTGTGAGAATAATTGCAAAAAATTTGATTTTGAAACCCCCTTAACAAATCTTGTTTGGATGACATCCGTTTTATCAATAATTATGACTTTTGCTACAAGCAAATGGTTGTTAAGCTCATTGGGCAATAATTTATGGCTCACTTTAGCCTCCATAATTTCCCTTGGAACCTTAGGGGCGGCTTTAATCCCCGAGGCTACAAAAATTTTTACAAGTCCTAAAGCAAAACACACTCAAGAAGTTGTTGCTGCCTCAAAAGAAGGCGGAGCGTCCTTAACAATTCTATCAGGAATTGTAGCAGGGAATTTTTCAGGATTCTGGATTGGTTTAATTATTGTTGTTCTAATGGGTTTAGCTTATTTATCCAGTCAATTTATTGATTCAATAATGATATACCCGAGCGTCTTTGCCTTTGGACTCGTTGCATTCGGGTTTTTGGGAATGGGTCCTGTTACAATCGCAGTGGATAGTTACGGACCGGTTACAGACAACGCTCAATCGGTTTATGAGTTGTCTTTGGTTGAACAACAACCTGGAATTGAGGAGCAAATCGAAAAAGAATACGGCTTTAAACCCGATTTTGATAATGCAAAAAAATACTTAGAAGAAAACGACGGCGCCGGAAACACATTTAAAGCAACAAGCAAACCTGTTTTAATCGGAACTGCCGTAGTTGGCGCTACAACAATGATTTTCTCTTTAATTCTTGTTATTAAAGATGTTCTTAATATTACACCCGAAAGTATTCTCAATTTATTAAATCCTTATACTTTGTTGGGTTTTATTGCAGGCGGAGCTGTAATCTACTGGTTTTCAGGCGCCTCAATGCAAGCTGTAACAACAGGAGCATACAGCGCTACCCAATATATTAAAAACAACATTAAACTTGGTGAAACAGACGATAAAAAAGCAAATCTTGAGAATTCAAAGGAAGTTGTAAAAATTTGCACTAAATACGCTCAAAAAGGGATGTTTAATATCTTTGTAGCCCTGTTTTCCTTTGCTCTTTCCTTTGCGTTTTTATCTTCTCCGACTAAAACCAACGCTCCTGTGTCGTTTTTTATAAGCTATTTGGTTGCAATTGCGGTATTTGGTTTGTTCCAGGCTGTTTTTATGGCAAACGCAGGTGGCTGTTGGGATAACGCTAAAAAAATCGTCGAAGTGGATCTCGAGGAAAAAGGAACCCCCTTGCACGACGCAACTGTTGTGGGGGACACGGTTGGGGATCCTTTTAAAGACACATCAAGTGTTGCAATGAATCCGATTATTAAATTTACAACCCTCTTTGGGCTCCTGGCTATGAAAATTGCCTTAAGTGAACAATTTAAGACAATTTCTCAAATCGTAGGAATAATATTTTTATTAATCGCCCTTGTATTTGTAATTCGATCCTTCTACTTTATGAGAATCCCGAACGAAGAAAAATAGAATAAAGAAAAACCCTGAATTTCAGGGTTTTTTAATATATAAATTCCTTATCCTCTTTCTTTTTCCTTCTTTCAATTTTGTGCTTAAGAATAACATAAATCCTGTCAGGGTCCTTGAGGAAAGGAAGGTTGATCTTCCCTCCGAAACTGTATAAACTTATATTCCCATAATTGAACCACTCACCCCACAAAGTTGTTCTTATTTCAATATTGTCAATGTG
>CANAIK010000003.1 GCA_947361225.1 uncultured bacterium | reverse complement strand
ATAATGTACTTTGTGTAGGTTTTCGCCTCTCATAAGTCTTGCAGGTTTATCTTCTATTGAAGTTCCAATGTAGCTCGGCATCATTTTTTCTAATTCCTCTTGGAATTCTAAAAAGAACCTCTCAATTACTTTTGCTTTTGCGTTTCTAACTTTTGCAAAAACTGAAGTTATTCCTAAATTTGCATAAACTCCATTAAATCCGGCTTCATCAAAGTTGCAATTCTGAAAATATTTTGCTCTAAATGCTTTGCCGTTATCTTGATAAACGATTTTGGGGATCTTGCCTAAATTTATTATCGAATTGCGAAGGGCGGAAGCTATACATTGAGTATTTTCGCTCATCATAATTTCATAACCTATTAAGGTTGAAGATTTCCAATCAAAAAAGCCAACAAGCGTGGCTCTTGTCGGCTTTCCTGTGAAGGGGTTTATGACTTGAAAATTAAGAACGTGTCCATCTGCGACAAGCACATCCCCGACCTCGATTTTTGAAATATCCCTTTCGATATATGGTTCAACTTTGTCGTTAAAGGCTTTTTCGCCCTCTCGGAATAAAACCCATTTGTCATAATGAAGAACTTTGAACTTGTCGGCATATCTTCTAAAAGCGATGTTTGCAGGAATGTCGGTTATTCCTTTTCGCTCTAAACAGAATTTGGTTAAATTGATAGCCTTTTCGACCTTAAACTTGTTTGGATGAAAAAGAAATTTCTCAAATTGTTCAATCATTTCGGGAGTTAATGATGTATTGTATTCGCTAATTTTGGTGCATTTGTACTTTGGGATTAAATCTTCGTAGTTGTTGTTTTTCGCATAGATTGTTGACCATCGCCACAAAGATGAATACGAAATTTTGCCCAAAAGCTTGTATATTTCTGTGTAATACTCGCCTGAATTGTAGAGCGCTAAAAAGTTTTCTTTGGCTTCTGAGGATTTCTCAAATCGCTTGGAAAATTCCTCAAACCCTTTAACCAAGTCGATTTTAGCGAGTGCTTCGAGCTTCAATTTTGCGGTTTTAAAATCAGGTTCTGCCATAATTTACCTCTTTTCTAAATTATGACGGATACCCAAAGGAATCTAAACCGTTTACTAAGGTGTGCTAACTCAGCGGATTTTGCGTAGGGCGAAGTGAGCAAAGCGAACATAGACCCGAAGTAGCAAAAAACAAATGAGCGACAGCGATAGCGTAGCGAATACTGTTTTTTGTGGAGCAAAATACAAGACAAATTTGTGTGAATTTTTCTTAAATCAGATGCATAAAATTTCTCAACTTAGCAAAAGTATGCAAACGATTTAGATAATTTTGTTTAACCGACATAATTGTAAAAAGCACTATTTGTGCGTGTTTATAACAATTCAAGAGGTTAAATAGATGATTGAATATAGAAAAGAATTCCTCAAATGTTTAGCAAGTATTGATCCAAGTAAAAGAAGATACGACATTTTCAAAGATTTTTTAGAACTTACAACTTTATCGTTTTTAGGAGTTTTTGATAAACAAGAAGAAAATGAAAACAGATATAAAGAAATAATTAAAACTTATAAACACCCAGAGAAATTAGCAGAATTATTACATATAACCGTTGAAGCACTCACCCATAAAACACACGATTTTTTGGGTGAAATTTATATGTTTGGAGAATTCGGAAACGAAGGAAACGGTCAATTCTTTACACCTTATCATATTTCAGAATTTATGGCAGAGGTTACACTCTATGAAAACGACCTTAAAACAAAGATTGAACAAAACGGATTTATAACCGTGAATGATCCTTGTTGCGGTAGTGGGGTTATGTTTTTAGCAGCAAGCGAAGCAATAATCAAAATGGGCTACAAACCGCAAGGGGTTATGAGAATCCACGGAACCGACATTGACATTATTTGTTGTTATATGGCATTTATTCAAACAAATTTATTAGGGCTCAAATTGATTATGGAAACACAATCACAATGCAGATTTGGAAAAATTTTGTTACTCCTATGGCATATATAAACCGCTGGAGATTTGGGAATCAAAAACCAAAACAAGACGAGAATTTGATAAATTAAAAAAGAATTGAAATTAAAAAAGATATAGCAGAAATTAGAAACTCGGCAAACATAGAACAAGCCGAAGAAAGGACAGAAAATGACAAACCAAGAACCGAACAACCTCAACAACTGTCACTCATCTTTGAATGAATTTGTAGGAACAGAACAGTATTATTTTAGCCAACCTTTTAAAAATGTTCATTACACAGAAGGTGTGAAATATTTTACCGACAATGCCGGAAACGGTGCGAATTGGTTTTTGATAATCGTTGCAACAGAAATTATCCCGATTTTAAAAGATGATTTTTTCTTTATTGAATTAACAGTAAATCAAGATCAAACCGCAAAAATAATAGTTCAAAGAGATAAAGACGAGCCGATACTTTATGAAAAAAAATTAGATTACACCGACTGCCCATATTCAGAAAAACCATACAAATTATGCTTAGATGTGAATCCTGAAACTACGATTCTATGTTTGTTGAGTGAGTATTAGGTTGTTCATTTTTTTTGAATATAGAAATAAGTTTTTCTTCAGAGTATTTTATTTGTTCAACAAAATCATTATAATTTTGACAATTTTTTGGGATTTTTAAACCTAACTTTTCAACAAAAATATCTTCTCTTGCTTTAACATTATCTTCATAAGTAGTACCCGTATTTAAGTAATATGGAGTCGAAATTATCGTATTTCCTTCTGGATATATATATAAACCAGTCTTGGCATCAAATCTAAACATATATGCGAGTACTTGAAGATAATCTTTATTTACAATGTGATTTATTGGCTTATATTTTGCGTCTGCTATAATTCTATTTTTAACAGATTTACTTATGAAATCAGGATAAATTCTACCGGCTTTTATATTTCTATCATCTTCCCCTTTACTATATGAGAATAATTGTTGACAACCTTTGCCCTTTTTATTTTTCAGATGATAAAACCTTTCGCCTATAAGTGTATTTATATATTCTTCCCACAACCAAGCTCCATCAAATAAAATTCCAAATATTTGGCAAGAGCCACAACCAATACGATGTTTTTGATTTTGCAATATTAAAATGCATAATCGTTGTAATGCTCTGTATTCGTAAAAATACGCATGTCGTATCATATTCTTTTTGTTTTTATTAATAATTTTTGAACGGTCTAAAAACTGATATTTAGGAGTAGCTTCAATCACTAGACGAACTTCATCTTTTACATTATTTAATATGTTTTTGCCAAATTTCTTTTGTTTAATAAATTCTATTGTGTGACGAATAAGTTCAGTTAAATCATTGTCATAGGAATATTCTCTTTGGTTATATGCTACTTTTCCGGCAAATGGTGTATTTAATTTGATATGTCTTGCAATATCAATAGCACCTTTAATATTACAATTATTATATTTTTTGCAAATGTATGTCCGATAAAGTCCTTTTCTTATAGCTTTTTTTAAATAATACGGAAATAGAAATAATAAAAATTGAAACAATTCAAATTCTTGATCTGAATTAGTTTGCATTTCAAAAATATTAGGAAAATTAAAAACTTTACTAAGCATATATTGAAAAAAATAGTCTTCTTTATCCTGCGAAAATCTGGATTTAATAGTCAATCTTTCTTCACTACAACCAAGAAAGCCCATTACATTGCTTGTGTAAATTTCATTGTTGATACTTTGAAGAACCATTTGATCTTGAGTTAAATCCTCAGAATCTTTTAATATTTCAGGGAATATAAAGATTCCTTCATCATAAAGTTTACAAAGAGTTTTATCTTTGAGTTTTTCGGTAATATTAGGAATTTCATTCTCAAATTTTTCTTTTCCTTTATGTGAATTATCATTGATTAGCATTGCTTTCCTCAATATTATATGCTTCTTCAAATTTTTTCATACATTCACCTGAATTTGGCATACCTTGAACATATTCTTGTAATAGAGGTTTTAGAAAATCAGCCCACAATGTTTCATAATTATTATTAAAGTCTTTTAATTTTAGGAAATAAGCAGCCCCTATTTGATAATTTTCATTTAAATCGTCAGTTTTTGCAATAACATCGTTTAAAGCATCCATTTTTCTAATAATATTATCTTTATCTTGAACCGTTTCCAACATTTCTTGACTATCTTTTGCTGCAATTTCTATAAATCTAAATCTGCGACGCATTGCAAAATCAAAGGTTTCAACGGATCTGTCAATATTATTCATTGTTCCTATAATATAAACGTTTTCAGGAATATAGAATTTATAATTTGGATCTGTATGAAGATTTGAATATTGTGTAGAAACAGAACCTGTCGTTCCTCGATAACCCGGATCTATAGAAAAGAAAAGTTCTCCAAAAATTTTAGAAATTTCACCTCTGTTGATTTCATCAATAATAAAAACAAATGATTTTTTTATTTCTTTTTTTGCTTCTTCTTTTGACTGTTTATATTTTTTGTCTTTTATGGCTTTCCATAAAGAAAAATCATAAGAATGTTGTTGAGTATTATTTTTTTTCTTAAAAAATTCTCTGACATCTCTAACTTGTTTGAATTCTTCATCAGACAAAAGCATTTCTCTTAATTCATTTATATTAAGTACAAGTTCTGATGTTTTTGGATTTTCAGGTATGGAAATATAAATATGTTCATCATCTATATTTGTAATTGTAAATTTATTACCACCAATAGTTTCAAACGTATCCTCATTAAATTGAATATCTTCATTAAAAAATTTATCCAATTGCATATCTACAAATGCTTCTTTTGTTAATTCTTTTTCATTTTTAGAATAATTTTCATAATTTCTTCTTGCTTTATCAACAAAAGCCTTGAATATTCCATCTTGCAACTCAAAACCCATTGAATTGTCAATTGTTATTGGTCGTAATCCTTCTACAAAATCGGTATAATCATAACTTGGATGGAATTGGACGAATCCTATTTGTTGCTTTTCATCTTCTGTTAATTTTTCATAATCAAATTTTTTACCTTCACTTACAATACTTGCAGCAATTTGTTTAGCAAGATATGTTTTACCAGTTCCCGGAGCACCATGGAATATTATATTTTTTGAATTTTTAAGTTTTGATGAATATTCTTTAATTAGCGAGTTTTGATCTTCGGCTACCGTTTTCTTCGTTGTTTCATTGATATTATCAGATATGTTTTTATTGAAAGCATCACAAGATAGTTCATAACTTGTTTTATTGGGATACATCGTTTTTAATCGATCGCAATACTCTAAATATTCATCATAATCTTTAGGTTCTTTTAACTTTAAATTATTTGCCATTTGTTGATCATAAGGATAATATTTTTGAGGATTTACAATAAAAAAGAATCTGGATATATAAGAAAGACTTATCCATGGAAACATATCTTTAGATAATATTTTATTAAACAACTCTTTATTTATATTATTTTTAAGTAATTGCTTGGATATATCAAATTGTCCTCTTATAATATATTCTTCTCGATCTTTTTTAAAAGGCATGCACAAACAATTTACATTATTAAATTCAGGAATTCCGTCAAAATCGGATGGAACATCTGCTTTTAAGTCCATATATGTTTTTAATTGCTCACAATAGTTAATTCTATTTTTCAAAGTTAAACGTCTATTAAAATAACCAATAAAATTTATTGGAGACATTTCATCAATATCTATTTCATCATTATTTTCATCAACATCCTTTATATGCCCAAATATTTGCCCTGCAATTTCAGCCAGTCTTTGTGGTGTATAATCTTCATTATGGATTTTTTGATGTACTTCCGTAAAAAACGGTAACCATGTAAACTTATTTGTAGTCATACTTCACTCCTTTTCCTTATCTTAGCACAAAAATATGATTATCTCTGTTGCAAAATACATTGTTCTTATATCTATTACTACCTCTTAGCAAAAGTATGCAAACGATTTATATATGTTTTCTTTTTGTCACAATAGGCTAAAAGAAAGGATAGACTATGAATCAAGACCAAAAAATTTCACAAAAAGATGTAAAGCAGTTATCAAGGCTCGCTTCAGATATTTATAACGCTATGGTTGTATTGCACTATTTCTGTGAGAATCAACCAGAAATTGAAGAACTAAGTAACATTCTTCCTGTCGTAACAAATTTAAGACGAGATGCTGACGCAATTAATGCATTTTTTATAAATTTTTAGTATCGATATCTTTATGCTACTATGTCCATATGAATAAGGCGAAAAGTACACAAAGAAAAGCATTGAGCAAGAAATTAAGATTTGAAGTTTTTAAAAGAGACAAATTTACTTGCGTTTATTGTGGAAGAAAAGCTCCGGATGTTGTATTGGAAGTTGATCATATAACCCCAGTCGCAAAAGGTGGAGATAATAATATTATAAATTTAGTTACCAGTTGTTTTGAATGCAATAGAGGCAAAAAAGATATTCCGTTACATGTTAATGAATCTTTGGAAAAGCAAAGATTACAAATGGAATTAATACAAGAAAAACGAGAACAACTTGAAATGTTGTTTGAATGGAAAAAAAGTTTAGATGAACTTGATGAATATGGATCAGAGTTATATGTTGAATATATCGAGAGCAAAATAGAACCATATACATTATCAAATCAATTTAAAACTAACATTTTAAAATTATTTAAAAAATATAAACCAGAAGATATATTTGATGCAATTAAAATATCAACAGAAAAATATCTTAAATATGATAGTAATAATGAACTTATACAAGAAAGCGTAAATGAATGTCTGGGGAAAATTGGAGGCATTTTAGTTAATAAAAATTTACCACCAATAAAACAAAAACTGTCTTATATTAAGGGAATATGTCGTAATAGATTTAATTATTGGGATGATAGGAAAGGCTCAATGATTCTAAATGACTATGTAAAAGCATTAATCAGTGTTGGTTGGACTGAGAATCAAATACTAGAAGACTTAGAAAATGAAGTTATTAAAATATCTAAGGAATCAAAAAATTGGTCAGAGTGGCGACAAATAATAGAAAATTGGACATCTCAAATTTATTCTTGGGAAAATGATGAAAATAATAAATTTGAAGTAACAAATGAAGAAATTCAATCTATAATAGATTCTTCTTATGCAGAATTATGTTTTTATATTGAATTTATAAAGTATTCTGCAAACATTTTTGGGAAATATAATAATAGTGATATTGTAAAAACAGTAGTTACATCTATTATCAAATATAACCAACTTCAATATGAGAAATTATGTAGAAATGAAAGCATAGAAAACCTAAGCCCCCGACATAAAGTATATATAGATATTGGCTTATTTGATTTTATTAAAAATATAGATTCAAGCTTAAAAATAGCTTTTGATTGTGCAATTAGCGCATATACGAACAAAGTTTTTATTGAAGAATTATATTATAATAATGATAAGTTCGGCAATATCGATAATTTTTTCATTTTTCAAAAAAGTATAGAAACTAAATTAAAAGAATTAATTAATGATGAATAATTAAAATCTACAGTCTTAAAAATGGAATTTTGGAGAAGTTTATATCCACTTAAAGTCCATTTAGGTCCGGTTTCAATTTTTTATCTCAAACCTTAAATAATTGCCCTAAGTCAATAACCATAATGCTTTCAAAAGTTAGAATATCAAAAATCGCTATTTCAAAGTAAGCGATAAACTATATCAGATATAGCCATTCGAAACTCCTTTTTTTAAGAATAACATAAAAATACAAAATTACACCTCTCTAATAAACCATTATCTATTATTCAGTAATTTGTTGAAGTCTTGGAGGGTTTAGGGTGTAATAAAAAAAGAGTCTGCAAGGCTTTTTTTTGGATTTTTCTTTTTAAATGGTTAAGTACAAGGGGTGAAACTTGAACCATTATTGCAACAATACCAATTTAAATAATAAAAGAGACTTTCAATTGAAAGTCTCTTTTATGGTGGAGAATAGGAGACTCGAACTCCTAACCCCCTGCGTGCAAAGCAGGTGCTCTACCAATTGAGCTAATCCCCCATATTCAATTTTCAATGCTCGCACCTGCTTTTTGCAGGTTGTTTTTATTTTAGAAAACCAAGAAGGTTTTCTCAGGCAATTGAGCTAATTTCCTGTATTTAATTTTCAAATTGTCCTTTAGAAGACATTTTTAATGCTAAACTAAACAAAAAAAATAATCAAGTACTTTTTTAAAATTTTTTTAAAAAAGTATGGGGTAAAATTTGCCCCATACTCTATTTAAGCTATTACATCAAGCTTTTGGGCCTGATTTTGATTTGGCGTTGATTGCTGGAGTGAATTTTGGGTTATTTGAATTTGATTGTTACTATGAATTTTTTCTGTATAAGAATCCCTTGGACTTGTTTCAATACCCCTAAAAGACACAGGAGTGGCACCTAATCTTTCAATCATAGAATATTCTCCTTAACAACACAATTTTTATAAAACACCTGCAAATGAAAATTTGCCAATTTCATCCCAATTATATCACAAAATTTACAAATGTGCACTCAATTTATTCAAAAGTTGACTTTTTGTATGATATCCTGAGAATTGTGTTGCAATTTTTCCGTTCTTAAAAAGAATAAAACTTGGAAACCCGCTAATTCCGTAATGATGCGCCATTTCAGCGTGTTTATCGCAATCCAATTTCCCAATCCAAAAACCATTATCACTCAATTCCTCAAGAATTGATTCTTGATTTTTGCAATATTTACACCAGGTTGTGTAAAAATCGACCAATTTTAGCCCTGTATCGGTTTCTTGCTTAAAATTTTCATTATTAAGTTCAACAAACATATTTCCTCCTTTTTTAAGAATTATAAACGCTGGAATTTTTTTTTACATTGCCAAAATTAGTAAATTCGACTTCGATATTCCTTAAATTTGTTTTTCTGCCAAGGATAAAGGATTTCAATTATTAATTCGTCTTGGATTTGTAAGTTTTTATAAATTTTTTTCTCTAATTTTTTTTGTTCGATTCTCAATTCGCTCAATCTTTGAGAGCAGGTTTTTTCAAAGTTATTATTGCACTTTACAATTTCTTTATGATTTTTTCTCAAATTTTGATAATGAATTCTGTTTTTTTCTCTGGTTTGAGTTTCGATTTTTTCAATAATATAGGATTGCCAAGGATTAAGCATTAGACTTTTTTTAAAATTTTTATAATCGTCCACGGGTGGTGCTTGAATAGCAAAAGTTTCAAGACAAATAAACAAAACGATTAGAATTTTTTTTAACATATAAAAAATTATACAAAAAATCCGATTTTTATGCTATGTTATTAAAAAGCACTTTGATAACTAAATATGGGGATGCAATGGTTTCGACGGGGTGAAGTTTACTTAAACGGTTGCATTTCAAGCTGAATAACTTGTTAAACTTTTCAAAAAAATAAACGCTAATAACGTTGTAAAAGCTGATTTTGCACCTCGTGCAATCGCTGCATAGTGTAGCGACAGCCACTTGTTAAGCCCAACTTGCCGGTTTAATAGGTCAATTATGCAAGTACAGCGTGTGTTTTCATCTAGCAGTGCACGTCAAGTTTAAGTTGGATGAAGTTGGTATTCTTTAAAAATATCTTTGAATTATGTTTGGTTGGGGCAATTTTTCCTTTCGTAATTCAAGACAAAAGTGCCTATGAATGTAGATATCGTTTCGGTATCATTTCGGACGCGGGTTCGATTCCCGCCATCTCCATTTTTGAGTTTTTTAAATTTCAAATTTTTTTCTATAATCTTATTCTGGGAAGAATGCGTCCGAAAACTTCAAAATCCACATCTCGTTCAATATAGAAAGGCTCGTATTCTTTGTTTATTGAAATGCATTTTATTCTATTGCCTGCACGGTTGATTTCTTTAACGTAGCATTGTCCATCATAGCGAAAAGCGTATATTTGCCCGTCGGTCAAATTTAAATCCGATTTATCAATTATTACACGATCGCCGTGGTGATACTCGGGAAACATAGAATTCCCGCTAATTCGCACCATTTTGCAGTTTTTTGGATTAACTCGCATTCCCCGCTCGGAAGTTAGAAAACATTCGTCAATAACAATGGTTTGCGAGTTTTCATCCAGAACTTCGCATCCAAAACCCGCCGACAAATAAACATCGGGAAAATATTCAATTTGAACACCGCAATTTTGGCTGTTTTTTGTTTGTTTATCGGGTTTTATTATTTGAGATTTTGAATCCGTTAAAACTATATTCAAATGTTTTTCGAGTTGTTCAATATTTCGATATTTTATTGGTGTTTTTTCTTTTTTCTTTTTGCTAAAGCTTTGTTCGTTCATTCCCCATATCGCACTTATTTCCCGGGCTGTTATGTTAATATTATTTTCTTTTAATTTTGCTTGTAATTCTAATATATCCATATCGTACCTATTATTCTATATTAATTAGATATTTTTAAATAAAAACTTGACATAAATTATTCATTTTGATAAGATAATATCAAGTTAAGTATAAGTTAATTAAAATAATTAATAAAATATTAACATAAAATATAAAAAAACGCAATAAAATGATTAATTTGTTGTGAAATTTTGTAACCAAAATTTATATTGCAAAAACGAAAATGAGGTTTTAATGGATATTAGAGAATATTTTAGAAAAAAAGAAATTAACGAGGTTTTATCTGCAAAACTGACACCGGCTGAAACCAGAATTTTAAGGATGTATGCAAACGGTTTTTCGGTTAAGGAAATCCAAGAAATTTTAATTATTTCGGAAAGTACCGTTCGAACGCATATTAGAAATATTTTCTCGAAAGTTGTGATTGATGATTCAGCCGATTGCAAAATGACTTTGTGTCT
Organism: uncultured bacterium; assembly: GCA_947361225.1. Taxonomy (GTDB): domain Bacteria; phylum Cyanobacteriota; class Vampirovibrionia; order Gastranaerophilales; family Gastranaerophilaceae; genus RUG14156. Next base: position 65,508 of record CANAIK010000003.1, on the reverse strand, counting down.
TTTGTGGCATTTATTTATAGCGCAATTGGAGGAGGGTAAATAAAAAAATGAAAATTGTTCAATTATTAAAAGAAAAAAAACAACAAGAAAGAAAAAAACAAGAAAAATTTTTGGAAGACTATTTTTCTCAACTTTATGCAAAAAACGATGCGGGAAAAGTTGAAATCCCGCATTTTATTAAAGCGCAACAAACCGTTCAAGAATTAATCGTAAACGGACTTTTTGAGGATGTCTTTAAAGATATAATTTATAATAAATGAACAAAAAGTTTGTGTTTTGAGGCTTGAAAAGTCTTGTTGCAAGCAGTTTTAGCCTCAAATAAATGCAATTAAAAAATAACGGTTTTGACGATGTATTTTTCGATAAATATCGTTTAATATTAAAAAGTAATTTGTTCGGACAAGTGAAGCAGTATAAAAAGCGGGGATGCACGAAAACCAGTTGACGGACGATAAATTGCAGGCAGCGTTGTGCGCAAAGCAGAATCAAATTCGGATATTATTTGTGAGGAGTTATGAATATGGTATGGACGAAAAGAAATTATCCGGGAAGAATTTGTTAGTTTGTAAAGTGTAGTAAACGAATAGTATTTGAAAAACGCTTTAAAAATCCGCTCGAACTCATATTAATAAGAACAAGCGGTTAATATTTGTATGAATCTATAAAATTTACATATAACGAGGTTTTAAAATGATTGAAATAACAGACATATATCATTCTATAAAAGAATTATTGGAATCAAATTTTGATAACATTCCGGTTCAATTGAAAGAATTAAAAACTCCAAAACCGCCTTGTTTTTATATCAAATTTAATTCAAGTACGGAAAAACAAATAGCGCAAGAATACAAAGAAGACAATATTTCAATTGATATAATTTATTTTTCACAAAACGAAGAATTGAATGATTTGTTAAGGATTCAAAAGGAATTAAACAGATTATTTCATAAGCCGTTAAAAATAAAATTGTCGAATGAATTAAAAACAGAAATTCAATATCAAGAAATTGAAAAAATTGCAACAAGTTTAAACGAACAAGACTATGTTTTGAATTGCACAATTACATTAAACGTTAAACAAAGGCTTGATTTGGATAATAGATTTGATGAATATGACAATGAAAATTTAATGGATGAATTAGAGTATACGATTTAAATTGGAGGTAAAAAAATGGATGAATCGTTAGAATTAAAGGATATTCTAGGAACTTGCACAATTGTTTTTAAGCAAAGAATGGCAAATTTAATCAAATTTGGAAACAAAGGACGATTGCTTATGATTTGCAAGAATGAGAATCTAGAAAATGATTTTCAAGTGAAAGAATACAAATCGGCAGTATTTGAGCTGGATAATAAAGATTTAGAAACAAAAATCAAACAGGCTCTAAAGTATTCTCCTCAAAAACTAATTTTATTTGAATACAAAAACACACTTTCAGGTGTCATTGAAGAAGTTTCAAAGTTGAAATTTGATTGGTTTTTTTCTATTGAAGAAGAAGATCAAGATTCAATTGTTTCATATGCAAAAGAGAATGAAATTTTTGCTTTGGTTTATAACAAAAAAGCGGATTCAAAATGGGTTGCATCAATTAATAACCCAAGCGCTACACTGGCTAACGGAATTCAAGTAAACGGTTCAACAAAAATAAAAGGAATGGATTTATTGCCGCTTATTGCAGGTTTGTGCGCCGGATGTCCTTATAATATGTCAATTGCGGGCTATGTGTTAACTGAATTAGAAAAAGTTGATATGCCAAAAATTGTAACCGAAGGTCAAATAACTTTGTACAACGAAGAAGAAGGAGTTCGGGTTGCAAGTCCTGTAAATACCTTAATAACAACAAATACAAAAGATACCGAGGATATGAAAGACTTGTGCATTATGGAAGGTATAAAAAGATTTGACACTGATATCAAATATTCTTTTCGAGCAGGTTATAAAGGCAAATACAAGAATAACTACGACAATGAACAATTGTTCATTTCCGCTTGCAAGGGTTTTATAAGAGAAATGGAAAAAGCGGATATATTCGACGAAGAATACAAAAACACGGTTTCTATTGACACACAAAGAATGCGTGAATTGTGGATTGCATCGGGAAAAAACGAAGACGAAATCAATTCAATGTCAGATTTGGAAGTTGCAAAATTAACTTACAAAAAAATAATGGCGCTAAAATTCGATGTTAAATTCTTAAATGCAATTGAATCCTGCGAAATTGAAGTTGAAATGTACTAATTAAAAAAAAGGATAAAAAAATGGGAAAAAATTTACAGACAAAAGAAATTTTTAACGGAACCGACGGTTCTGTGTGGCTTACAACCGATAATCAAGAAGTAAAAGTCGGAAGTATGAAAACATTCACATTAAAACAAGCGAATATGTATGAGGATATTGACGAATCGGAAAGTTATACAAAAAAAAGAAAACTGGTGTGTGTTGAACTGACAGGTGAGTTCACAAAATGGAGAATAGATAATACATTTATCAATATTTTCGAGCAATATAAAAACGGCAAGCAGCCCGATATTTCTATTATAGGAAAAGCTTACAATAACAATACAAACAAGGTTCAACGTGTAAAACTTATCGGTGTTACATTCGATGAATTGAATTTGATTGATTTAGCACAAAAAACGGCAACTGAAGAAAGTCTTCCGTATGCTTGCGAAGATTACGAATGGTTAGAGAATGTGTAGTGGGTTTGCGAGAATAAATTATTCTCGCATTCGAAAGAAAAAAAAGGAAAAAACAATGACTAAAGAACTGACAATTGAAGATATTCTTAAAGCAAAAAAACTTATTGAAGAAAGAAAAAAAGAAGTATTTTTTTCAGAAACATTTGGCGCTCAAATAAAAGTTGAGGAAATATCCCCGCAAAAAATTGTGCAACTGATTAATTCAGCCTCAGAAGACGAACCCTTGCGTGGTGATTATGAATTAATTTATGAATGTTGTCCAATATTTCGATCTAAAGCGCTTAAAGATGAATTCGAGGATATAAAAGATCCGATAATGATAGTTGAAAAGGCATTTGGCGGAAATATTTTTGAAATTGACAACTTGGCAAAATTTATCTTGAGTCGTTATGGATATAATAAGGATTTAGAACCAATAAAAAAGCAATAAAAAATGATGATGAGCTGTATTTGATTCATCATTATTTGCAGAAAGGACACGATTTAAAAAAATTGTGCAATCTTACGCAATCGCAAAAAACATTCTTGATTGCATCATTACTTGTTGAAAAAGAGGAAGAAAAGCAAAAATGGCAAAAACTATCGGAGTTGTTTTAAGTTTAAAAAGCAAATGTTTTTCAATAATTATAAACATTGTAAAAAAACTGACAACAACTAACAAAAAAATAAAAAAAACCGCTATTGTCGAAGAATTAATGACAAAAGCAATGAAAACGGATATATTATCTCAAAAATTGTATCAAGAGCAAGATTGCTCGATAAATCGAATCGAAGGAAAAATTAATCTGTTTCAAATGAATTCAAAAGAAACTATTAATAAAAGCGGTTTTGAAAAACTAAGAAATAAAGAAAATATTTATAACGATTCGATTGAATTTTTAAAGAAGGGTAAAAAATTTGTCCAAAAAACACTTGGAAGTTCTGTAATTATAAAAGAAACATCTAAAGTCAAAAGTTTTAGGGTTCTAAAACCAATTGGACAAGTGGTTAGAATGAATATAAATAAATTAAATGTATTGTCAAAAAAAATTTGTAATTTGCAGAATATTAAAAGCAATATAAAAAATTGGGAATACAAAAAAACCAACAAAGAAAAATATAATACAATGACAACAATATTGAATAATAAAACAACAGCTATTAGTCAATACGGGCTAAAATTGTCGAATTTGCAACAAAACACAACTGTTGTTAATAAAAATCAAATGCAAAAAACAATACCTGCTTCTAATATAACAATCAATATGAATATTGAGGGAAATATGGTTGACAATAATGAATTCGTGAATGAATTAATGAATAAAATGGCGCTTGAATTAAGAAAGGTGTTACCGGCGTGAATATAATATTAACAGATTTAGCAAATATTACCGTTTATTTAATCCCGGTTGTTCCTGCGGGGACTAAAATAAGCGCTCTTGGTGCAAATTCAACACAGAATACACTAAGCGGGAAAATTCGTGTTTTGGATAACCCGTCGTTAAGAACTATTGCTTGGACAAGTTTTTTTCCTGTTAATAAAAATTATAATTTTGTATCGTCTAAAACATTTCCTAATGGTTGGGTTTATGTAGATTTTATTGAAACAATGCGCAAACTTAAACTCCCAATAAGAATAATTGGAACAAGCGCAAAAAAAATCCTTATGTTTAATTTTTTAGCAACAATTGATGAATTTTCATATGGCGTGGATAAAACCGGCGATATTAATTATTCAATATTATTAACCGAATTCCCGGAAGGCTTTTTTGATTTTGTGAATCGTGAAAAACAAGTGTTTAAGTATATTGAAAACTATATAACAAACAGCAGTCAATTAAGCGTGTTAAAAAAAGCGGGTTTAATGTAAAAAAGGGATTTGAGGGTTAATATGTCATATATTGTTTATAAAATAGATTCAAAAACGCTAAAAAGAAAGGCTGCGATTGAAAAAATATTGTCATTTAACTGGCAAGACGATATTAACAATGTTTTTGTTTATTTTGATTTCGAAACAAAAGAAGAATTAATGTGCGGGGATTGGATTGAGCTATTTAATCAAGACAATAATGAGTCTGTTTTTGTTGGAAGAATTACAAAAATAACTCAAAGCAATGAAGAAAGTTTCAAATACTTTGGCTATGACTTAGGATTTTATTCGGGAAAAGAAGAAATAACCATTCAATTTAGAAATGCAAAAATTTCAACCGCTATGATTGATGCTTGTAAAAAAGCTCAGCTTCCTTACGGGAGTTTTCCGCAAATTGATTTTACGGTTACAAAAATATATAGAAAAGAAACATTGCAAAAAATTCTAAAGGATTTGTACAGAACCGCAGTTGATAAAGGATTTGAAGACGAATTCTATTTTGATTGTAAAAACGGGAAGATAAATTTATTACAATACAAGGAAAATTACGATTTGCGAGGCTATATTGCAAATCTTTATTCAATTAAAAGTTTTGAATATATAAAAGCTTTTGCAAAAACCTCGTCGATTGAAGATATGAAAAATTACAACGAAACGATTAATGAATTAAAAACAACAGAAGAAAATTCTTTTTCACTAATCGGGGACAATCAATTGCAAACAGGAACAACTACAACAATTGATAATAACAAAATAAATATTAAAGACAAGTATAAAATTATATCAAGCAAACATTCAATTAAAGGCGCAATTGAGAATGTCCAAGTTTCTATTAAGAAGTTTATAAAACAATAAAAAATTTTTAAAAAAAGGGGGGTTTGAATGTTAAATAAAAAAGAAGAGACAATTATTGATGTATTAAAAAAAGAATTTTTAAAAAGAAATAATCCAAAAGACTTAAAAGCTGCAATTATTGGAAAAATTGTCGAACTATCGCCTTTAACGCTGCAAATTGCAGACGGGAATATTCTATTAACGGAAGGTGTAGAATTGGAAATTTCGCAGTGGTTTCGCTTTCGCTGCAATATCGATTCAACAGGTGTGTTGTCCTTAGGGGTTTTAGATGATACCAATAACGCTAAATCTATTCAAGAAACACATTCTTATACTAATAGTGCTTGTCAAATGCCAAGCGCAATATCTTCCCTTGCAAGCGCAATTTTAGGGTTACGTGATGAATTATTAAAATTAAAATGTGTTTTACAAATTGGTGATTTTGTAGTTATCAACAGTTTAGAAGAAACAAATCGTTATATATTAATTGATAAGGTGTTATAAATGGAAGATTTTTTTTCACAAGAAATTGGTTATGAACCACAAATTGATTTTTCAATAAAAAACGATACTAAAATCGTTATCAAAAACGGTTCGCCCAATATGATTAAGGAAATAGAGGCAATTAGACAGTGGATTATTAAGTTTTGTATGACAGAAAAAGACGCATATCCGATTTATCAAGGAACCGGGTTTGGAGTGCGATTTAAAAAATTGTTCGGTTGTAAAAGATTGGGTTTTGGCTATGAAGAAGCAGAAATTGAAAGGGATTTTCGTGAAGGACTGCCCTTAAATCCTGCAATTTCTCGGGTTTCAAATTTTGAATTATCAAAAAAGGGGAAAGTTTTAAATATTTCAGTTGAAGTGGAACTCTTTAGCGGCAGTTTATTAACGGTTGATATAGAAAAAGCTTATACATTAAGCGCAAATTTAGGAGATGGAAATGACTTTAGTGGATAATACGGAAATTACAGCGCAAGAAATTGCAAAAAGCGGGCTTGACAATTTACCTGCCGGCTATCAAAAAACGGTCGGGTTTTTTGCCTGGGATTTTTTCATTGCGATAGGGGAGATTCTGCATCAAATTTATAAAAAAATAATCTATATCGCAAAATGTCTTGAGGATCCTTCTAATATGGATTACGAGGATTTATGCAAATACACTTATTACACAAGAAACATTGAAGCAAAAAAAGCAACGGGTTCAAGCGGATTTTTAACCGTCACAAACGGCGAAGGGCTTATAAATAAAGGTACAATATTCGAAACCCGAGACGGGATAAAATTTCAAGCAATTGAAGAAAAACAAGTTCACACGAACGATGTTTTTGAAGTTGAATCCGTCGATAAGGGAAAAAAGACAAATGTTGTTAAAAATTCGATAGTTGTTATTCCGACAACAATTCAAGGAATCGTAAGTGTTACAAATAACGAGGCATTTGTAAACGGATATGATGATGAATCAAAAGAAAGTTTGCTTAACAGATACTATGAAGACTTACAAAAGCCAATTATAAGCGGAAATATCTATCACTACAGAAAACTTGCCCTTGAAGTCATAGGAGTTTCTAAGGCAATTGTAAAACCTTTGTGGAATGGCGATAATACTGTTAAAGTTGTAATTATTGATTCTAATAAAAAGATTCCTTCCCTTGATTTAATTAAAAGTGTTCAAAACCACATTGATCCTTATGTTTTAGATGAAAAAGGGGCTAAAATTGGCTGGGGATGCGGAAACGGAGCTGCTCCAATCGGAGCATACTGCACGGTTGTTGGCGCAGACGCTCTTAATTTATCGGTTTCATTTGATGTAATTTTAAAAAACGGAGCGGATTTAGACTCAACAAAAAAAATTGTTTTTAATGCAATTGAAGAATATTTTTCGCAAATTGCACTTGATGAGAACGTTAATTATGTAAGTTATGCAAAAATCGGCGTTGCTATTATGAATTGTGAGAATGTTTTGGATTATAAAAATTTAAAATTAAATGATGATATTAATAATATTTTGATAATCAATAACAATGTAATTTCTCAAATTCCCGTTCTTGAGAATTTAACGGTAAATGAGGTTTAGGAATGTTTAAGGAAAAATTTTTAAATTTACTCCATAGAATTTACAGAAAAGATTTTTTTATAGCTGATTATACAAACGCAATTAACAAACTTCTAAATGATTTGGATGGAATTATAGTGCGTTTAAAAAATATTTTTAATTTTGGTTTGCTAGACGAAAAATCTTGTCAGTTTTGGGAAAACAAACTTTTGTTAAAAAGCAAGGACAATTTTGAGAACAGAAGATATGCAATTCGGGCAAAATGGATTCAGGGTAATCAAAAAAATTGCATTTCAATTATTCAACAAGTTTGTAATTCTTGGAGGAACGGGGAAATTGAAGCGGATTTTAAAGAAGGCAAAATTCAAATAAAATTTGTCAACAAATACGGAATTCCATCTGATTTGGAGACGTTAAAAAAATTTATCAATGAAACAAAACCCGCACATTTGTCTTATCAACTTTTGTATAAATATTTGCTTGTAGAGAATATTCACAAGTTAAAAACTATTGAGGATATGGAAAAAATCACACTGGATATGTTTATAAACGGAAAGGAGAACTAAAAAATGCCTAAATTTTCGGGTTTTTTAAATTTGTTTAAATACGATACTAAAGAAGACGGAAAGTTGACTTTTGATATCGATGAGGCGCTGAATGAGAATTTCGATAAAATTGATAGTGCAATTTATAATAATTTAAATAAGACTCAACTGACAAACTGCGTCCTTGCTGCTCCTAATGGGGTTGCGACTTTAGATAATCTTACAATTACAACAAAAGCAAACTTGAAACTTCTTATCCCTGACGGAAGAAACGAGGACGGGAGCTTAAAAAACATTGAGGTTACTATTGAATCGGATACGGAAAAAAATATCGAAGAATCGGAACAATCCTATTATCTTTTTTACTTTAATGACTTAAAATGCACTGCTTCTTGGGGTGGAGCGTATTATGTCTCTAAAGACGAACCGCAAAAAAACCAAAATGAAATTATTGCTTGGTATAATCCTAAAACTAATTTGTATAAAGTGTCTGTATTTGGCGCTGATTGGGAAGTAAGGAAAATGTGCTTTTTAGGGTTTGCAAATAAAATCGCAAATCAGCCTTTTACAAGTTTTAACCCTATTGAACCTGTAGAACTTCTCAAAAGGGATGATTTATTGGAATTTTCAACCTGGGGCAATATAGCGGGCGATATTGCAGCTCAAACGGATTTACAGGAAGAATTAAATAAAAAAACCGATGCGTTTCAAGCAAATGTTGCATCGATGCCAAATTACAGCAAGTATGAGAATTGGACAACACCGCCCAATAACTTAAAATCAACTGCTTACACTGCGCCTGCGGACGGTATTTTATACATAGGGGTGGGTACCGGCACAAATGCGTATAATGATTGTCAAATAAGTCTTCCTAATATAAATTTTACATATATTATAGGCGGGGCACTTCAAGGACAATCGCAATTTTTTCCCATAAAGTTAAGCAAAGGCGAAATTGTCAAATTCAAATGCAATACAAATTGCATATTTAACCTGTTAAGATTTGTTTATGCTAAAGGAGGTTCATAATGACTTATTATATCAAGGAAAATGACGAAATTTTAATTTATGACGACGATTTAAAAAGATTGGAATTGACAGCTCAAAGACTTTCATTGAAGGGCGATTTTGAGATTAAAAAAGTTCAAAAAGGTTATGTTATCTATAATGGTGAATTAATGTCTTTAAGTGAGGCGGAAAAATTAAAAGAAAAAGAGAACCGCCAAAAGCTGGATTCTTTATCCTTAACCAGAGCCGACGTTGAAAGGGCAATTTATAAATCTAAGGGGATTGATTTTGAGGATTTAATTAATCAAATTGAGACCTTAAAACAAGTTCAGGGTGACAAATTAGATATCGACCTTAAGGCTCTAAAAATTGAGCTTAAGGCAAATAATTTCTATCGAGGTAACCCTTGGATAAACCAAATCGGCACTTTATTAGGATTCAACCCAACCCAGCTCGATAATTTCTTTAAAACCGGGGATTGGGAGGAGCTGAATAATGATTGAATGGTATAAAGATAATGAATTAGGGATATTTTTTAATATTAAACCCGATTGCAATATTAGAATAATTAATCCCGAAATGACCGATTGTGAAAAGAAAGAAATTGAAAAATACCCTTTTATAAATAATAATAACCTTGAGGTTAATTTATTTGATTTTATTGAAGAAAAAAATTATTATTTTAAAGTTGAAAAGGGTTATTGTTGGGACGGAGCCACAATTCCACGGTTTTTTTGGAGAATAATCGGCGCTAAAACTGACCCAAGGTTTTTGATTCCTTCTTTAATCCACGATAAATTGTGCCAAAAACACGATATTATTAATAATAATAGGTATTTTAGTACTAAAGTTTTTGAAAGGCTTTTGTACGTATCCGGAGTATCTGATTTTAAAAGATGGATGATGTTTCATAGTGTGGATAATTACCAAAAGTTTTGCGGGTGGGAAAAATGAATATGAGTTATGAACTGGCGGGAATTTTACTTACAGTTGTAGTCCAGGCGTTGTACCTTGCTTATAGAATCGGGAAATTTGAGGAAAAATTGGTCGTAATTGAGAAAAAACAGGATAAACATAATTCTGTAATTGAGCGAACTTTTGCAATCGAAAGAGATATTTCCGTTATTAAAGAACAAATTAAAGTTGAGAATCATAGGATTGAGGATTTGGAGGAGGGGTTAAAATGAATTTGAATTTTACAATATCAGAGCTTATTCACTCAGACACTGCGATAAAAAATAATATTAATAATATGCCCGATGTTAACAGTCTTGATAATATGCTCGATTTGCTTTTTTATTGTTTGCAACCCATTAGAAACCTGATTAAAAAACCAATGGTTATAACAAGCGGCTATAGGAATAAAAAGGTTAATGAACTAGTTAAAGGTGCAATAAACTCCCAGCACACAAAAGGTCAAGCAGCGGATTTTGTGGTTGGGGGAATGAAACCCGCTGAAATTGTTAAAATTATTAAAAATTCCAATATCGAATTCGATCAACTAATTAACGAATACAACAAATGGACCCACATTTCTTTTATCAAAGGAAAAAATAGAAAGGAAGTTTTAAGGTATTAATCCTGTTATAATGATAATCGTTTATCTAAAAACCCTCAAGTTTAATGGTTGAGGGTTTTATTGTGCAATTTTTAATATTTTAATAATAGCTATAATATTGCAAGTTTTATCCAAAATTTTGTTATTGTTTTGTTTTTAAAGTGTTGTTGCAAGAGTTTAAAAGTCTTAAGAGACCTTATGCTTTAGTTTTTATAATTTATAATCCTCTAGTATTTTATTAATTTTTGATTCCAAATCTAATGGTTTATTTTTATCAAACTTGGAAATTAAATACTTGTTAAAATCAAGATTGCGTATAAAACTTCCATCTGTGTTAAAACCAACATTAGGACTGCCGATACAATCAACTGCTATACAAGATTCTTTGTTGAAGTTTTCATATGGAACTTCTATATTGGCATTATAGAAAGCAGGTTTTCCTTGGAGTTTTGTAAATGATTCTTTGGTGCCATTTTCCCAATGGAATAAAATTTTTTCAGATAAAGAAAAATCGGTAGAATTACTATTGAAATAGCATCCACCCCGGAATATGGTTTCTCTAAGCGGTTTAAAGGTACCATCTTCCAATTTTTCATATTCTATATACGATTTTTTTCCGAGTGTATCCACAAAAACATTTTTTCTATTGCCAATATATTCTTCAATTTTGCTAATGTTGTCTAGTAAAAATTCTGTTTTTCTGGTTACTGTTTTACCGTCTTGCGCATATTCCACCAAATAATTACCAAAATTTTGAACTTCTCTAATCAATGTACCGTCGGATCTTTTTTCGCTACCTTTGTTCATTGCTTCTATAACGCTTTTTAATAGATTTTCCGCCCTTTTTGATGCTTCGTTAGCTTCACTGTCCAATTTTTTAACAGCGGAGTTAATTGCGTCTAATTCTTTTTGCACCATTTTTTCTACGCTTTGCGTTGTTTGAACTTCACATCCCGGTTTTTTAGATAATGCCAAAATACCAACTGCTACAGCTGCAATAGCAGCAAGACCTCCTATAATTGCAACCGGTTTTTTAATTTCTTTATTTAACAAAGGAATTGTAACAATATCTCCGTTTTTGAGTGATTTATTATTTACGGCATTGTCGTTTATTTGCTGCGCAGATGGATTGTTTGTTTTTATTTGATTGTTTGAAACGGGTAAAATATTTACAGAGTTAATTTTTGTCATAATAAAATCCTTTTACTATTATAAAATAGAAACATAATAAAATTTGCTATATATTCTACTAATTATTGCAAAAACATTCGAATATTAATAAAATATATTCTACATTATATAACTAATAAAAAAAGGATTTTAATGTGAATTTTGATAAAACGCCCAGAAAAATAAAAAAGATGTTTGATAAAATTGCTCCCCAATACGATTTTTGGAACAATATAATTTCTTTTTATACCCATATTTATATAAAAAAAGCTGCAATAAGGGCTTTAACAATAAAACCTAATTCAAAAGTGCTTGATTTGTGCTCGGGAAGCGGGGATTTAAGTAGAATTGCAAAAGATATGGAACCTTCAATTGAGAGTTTTGGGGTAGATTTTAGTGAAAAAATGATTAATATAGCAAAAACAAAAGCTCCCAATACGGTTTTTTCTTTACAAGACGCAACGAATACGGATTTTGAGGATTCTTATTTTGATTATATTTTAATGGGGTTTGGTTTAAGGAATATTGAAGATAGGAAAAAAGCGCTAAAAGAGGTTTTTAGACTGTTAAAAAAAGGCGGATATTTTTTGCATATTGATTTTGGATGCAAAAATTTTTTAAGTACAATTTATGATTTTGCAATATTGTTATTAACAAAACTGTTTTCTGGAAACGAAAAAGCTTATAAATACTTGATAAAATCTAAAAACCAATTCCCCTCCCCCAATGAACTTGTAAAAGAGTTTAATAATTGCGGGTTTGAGGTTAAAAAAATTAATTTTTGTTGTTGTAAATTAATATCCTATCAAATTTTAATTAAAAACTAAATTAATCCCTTGGTTTTATTATAAAATGCTTAATAAAACCTTATTTTTTATTGAAGACTTGTTTTAAGGTTGTAAAAACATCCTCATATCTTATTTTCGGATCTATTCCCTGTCCTTTCATTAAAAATGCTTGATTCTCGCCAAGAGAATTTATAATATATTGCACAAAAGGCTCATCTTTATCCAGGGAATTTGGTTTGTCGTAGTATTTGACTTGCATTTGCGGAGCATTTTCTTTTAAGTATTCATATATTATTTTTGTTTCAGACTCAAGACAAATAACCTCATTTAAAGGTTGTTGCGCAATAAATTTCGCCAAATCAAGATGCACTTTTTTCTCGTGGTTTCCTAAGGATCTTATTCCGCTTATTGCAATACGTTTGTTTTCAAAATTTTTGTAAAGATTAACAAATGTTGTAATACTTGATAACATTGTTTCATAGCTTGGATTATTCGGACAATCCGATACAAAAAGGGTTCCGTTAAAATTGTCTGTATTCCATCTGCTTCCAACCGTTTGGAATTTTTTCAATCCGCTTACAATGGTTTCGTAAGGAACATCAAAACCATTTGCAACTTCGATTGCCTTCATTGCGTTGTTTATTTGATGCACGCCCACAACCGGAATTTCATATTCTTTGTTTTTGTAAATAAATTTGGAGCCTTGTTGATCGCTTTTAATGAGTTCATAATCGCCTTCTTTTGTGTAAATCTTTTTGCAATTATATTTTTCACTCGCTCTTCTTATTTCGGGGCTGTCATTTAAAACAGCAAAATTATTTTCGTGCAAACAAGTCATTAATTCGCATTTCTGGTTTGCAATATTGTCTAAACTTTTAAATATTCCGAGATTCTCGGTTCCTACTTTGGTTACAACACAAGCATCGGGCGTTAAAAGTTCGGAGAAAATTTTTGGATAACCTCTGTTTGCTCCGCTGCATTCAAATAAAAGAAAATCAACATCGTTATCTGCTTCAATAATTTTTTGATTAATTCTAAATCTCAAATTAACCATTGGTTCCCCACGGTAAATTTTATATTTTTCTTTAAAAATAGCATAAATCATTTCCGTGGTAGAAGTTTTGCCTACAGAACCGGTTACGGTAATTATTTTTACATCTTTTGTAAATTTGTTTTTAATAGTGTATCTTGCAAGATCGAAAATGGCTTGAATTGTGTCGGGAACCATTATAATAAAATCGATTTTATCTTTGTATTGTTCTATTGTTTCAAGTAAAAAATTATAATATTTTTCTTCTTTGAGCCTTATTTCATCGAAGAAAAATCCCTTTACTCCATTATCAAGAGCTTTTTTAATCAGGAAAAAAGAATCTGAATAATGGTCGTTAATCATTATTCTAAAGGGCGTAAAGATTGTATTAATGCCTTTTTGAGGAAGTTCTCTTGTTTTGTCTATAAGCAGAGTTGATTCATATTCTTTTTCGAAAATATCGTCTGAATTTTTATAGAAAATATAAGAACTTGTATTCTGTAGAATTTCTTTTAAGTTGTAGCGCATTTATATGACTCCGTTAATGCAAATAAAGAGTTTAAATTCATATTTGAAGGTATGCAAACTAAAACAGCCGTGTTGTCGTTAATTTGCCCTTCTAAAAATAAATTCAAGTTTATTGAAAAGCTTTCGTAATTTGTGTTTTTATTTACCACAAACCTTTTTACATAAGCTTTTTTATCATAAATTTTATAATTACTTTCAAATTCATTTAAATTAATTAGAACAACCGTATTGAATTTTTCCTTGGCTAAATCTTTTAATATTTCTTTATGTATATCATCGGAATAATTTCCAAGATTGTCTATTTTTGATAATATTATGATTTTTTTAAATTCGCTATATTCTAATGAGAATTGTTTTATTGCGTTTTTTATCGAATAAAAAGTATGATCTTGTGTGCTCATAACAATATGGTTATTGTTGGAGAGTTTTGTTTTTTCATAAATTGCGGATGTGTCTTTATAATCTGAAAATTTCTTTTGAATATCATTTTCATTCAACCCCAGACTTTTAAGCGCTAAATAAGAAATAACAAAGCATCTTGGCGTATAATAAGAATAATCGGTTGTTGTAATCGAAATATCTTTATAGGATATTCTTAAACATTTCTTTTTATTTGATATTTTTTCTTCGGTTTTAATTTCATTCTCTTCAATAATATTGATTTTATTTGTTTTAATTGAGTTGTTAACCAAATCATTTTCTTCGAATGTAAAAATATTTTCAATATTGTCCGTCATTTCGGTACAATATGCTATTTCATTGATAAATTCTTCTTTATCGTTATATCTGTTCAAGAAATTTAGAGAAGTTTTGGTAAAAATTATTGTATTATTCTCTAACACTCTTGCGCATTTATAAATATCTTTTTTCTCGGCTGAAAGTTCAATAACGCAATATTTTGTGTCTTTATCGATAAGAAGCATCGGTTCAATGAATTTTTGCCAAGCAGTAGCGTTTTTGCGGGAGCTTATTGTTGTTCCTGTTGAGCTTAAGACGTATGAAACAAGATTTAAAACGACATTTTTTTCATCGGTTCCTGCGATTGATACGATTTTTGGATTGAACGTTTTTACATTTTCTTGACCTATTTCATACCCTGAGTTAAATGGATTTCGAACCAATACAACAACTTCAATTTTCGATGAATATTTTTTTATAATATTGTGATAGTATATTTGTTGATTTGGATTTTTAAGGATATCTTTTTTAAAATAAAAACCTTTGCAATTAGGATTTTTAAGGTGTTTTTCAAGTTCATCAAAAACATTTTCATTGCTCTCAAGCAATGGAATGTAAATATAATCACAAGATGTGAGTTTTCCTTGCTCGATTGAGCTTATAAATTTATAATCCTTTTCCTTATTTGTGCAAATTAGACTCAACCCTTTGGTTAATTCTATGGCTTTTTTAATTATCATAAATTTTTTCCATTTAATTTAAGTATTTAAAGTTAAACATATCCCTAAGGGATTGTTTTCGTCTATTGAAATCGAATTTTTAATAATATCGTCTTTATCTTCTTCGCAAAGAAGTTTTATTACCTCGTCAATTTCTTGTTTTTCGATTGGTCTTGTCTGCGGAGTTTTGGAATTAGTATTCATATGCACAGGATAAAGTTCAATCGCTGGTTTTTGAATATCGTCTTTAAAAACAAGAGATGCTACAAGATTGTAAGGTGTCATTCTTCCTCTAAAATCGGCATTGAAAATAAAGTTTCCAAGACTGTATATAATAGATTTGTTATTATAGTATTCAATTTGATTTATCATATGAGGACCGTGTCCTATTACGATATCTGCCCCTGAGTCGATAAAAGCTCTTGACATTTCTTTTTGCATTTGCACGGTTTTTTGTAAATCAAAACCATAATGCGGGAACATAACGATAAAGGCATTGCTGTCTTCATTTTTGATTTTTTTAATATCGTCGCAAACCTTTTCCGGCATTAGAAGATTTACTCCGCCTTTTGTTTCGCCTTGCGCATAAAAATTAAATTCGGTTTTGTAGTCTTCTCTGTATTTGTATCCGCCAAAAACATATAAATTTAAAGGTTTTCCATTGTAATCAAAATGTTCAACCAAGGGTTCTTTTGCGCTTTTTTCGTTCATTGCTGCGCCAAAATGTTTAATTTGAACTTTGTCTAAAGCCTCTAAGCTTTGTTTTAATCCTAATTCTCCGTAATCATATCCGTGATTATTTCCCAGCGAAGCTGCGTGGATGTTGTATTTTTTCATAATTTTTGGCGCAACTTCTAAATCACACCAGTGAATACAAGCTTTTTTGTATTCTAAACTCGATTTTAGAGAATTTGTTATAGGGGATTCAAGATTTACAATGTTGTAATCTGAATTTTTAAAAAAATGTTCAACTTTTTGGAAAAGATAATCATAACCGTTTTGTCTTAAGGAGTTTATTTTTTCAAAATAATCATATCTTGCTTGATAATTTTCTCCAAATGTGAAATCGCCGTAAAAAGTAATTCTTAATTCATTATCCATAGGATAATTGTAATTTTTTTTAAAAAAAATGTCAATACTATTTTTATCTTGCAAAAAAATTCAAACATCTTTTTGGTTGATGCGTTTGGACTATGGTTTTTGTAGAATACTTAACAATGGAAGAAAAAAACTTAAATATTTTTAGAAGATTGTGGATTTATCAAAAAGAAAGATTTCCTGTTTTTGCTTATGGGCTAATGGTTTTAACATTCACTTTTTCTGCTGTTTCATATTCTAAATTCTTAAGAGGAAACTACGATTTTTCGTACTTCACTTTTTTAATTGGCGCAACAACTTCTTTTGGATATTTTTTCTTACTTCGGATATTCGATGAATTTAAAGACAAGGCGGATGATGCAAAATATCGTCCTTATCGGGCGGTTCCAAGGGGTTTGGTTTCTTTTTTCGAACTTAAGATTCTAATTTTTATAATAATTCTAGTCCAGTTGATTCTTAATTTGTTTTTTATTCCAAAAATGTTTCCAATCTGGATTTTGGTTATAAGTTTTATGCTAATTATGGCACGAGAGTTTTTTGTCGGCAACTGGTTAAAAAAACATCCAATTTTTTATCTTCTATCTCATATGTTGGTTATGCCAATAATTGATTTCTACACAACAGGACTCGATTGGATGGATAATGAGAACATCCCAAGGGGTTTGGTAATTTTTTTAATAATAACTTTTCTTAATGGCGTTGTAATTGAAGTTGGAAGAAAAATAAGGGCAAATTCTGCCGAGGAATTTGGAGTCGTAACTTATTCTTCGCTTTGGGGAGAAAAAAACGCAACAATTATTTGGATAATAATTCTATTTATAACTTTTATTTGTTCCAATTTTGCCTGTCTTTTTGCAGGATTCTCAAAATTAATGGTTATTTATTTAACCTGTTTTTATTTGTTGTGTATTTATCCTGCTGTTGCGTTTTTGATAACAAAAAAACAAAAAGACGCTCAAAAAATTGAAACTGCAGCCGGAATTTGGACAATCGGAATGTATTTATCTTTGGGTGGAATTCCAATGATAATCCATCTTTTAGGAGGTTTAAGTTAATGAACAATTTAATCGGTAATAAAGCAATTAATTTAGATATTCTGCAAAAACAGGGTTTTAATGTTCCTAAGTGGTTTTTTGTCGATTCTTTGGATCAAAAACTCGAACTTGAGGAAGATAAACTTTATGCAATTCGATCTTCAACAAACGTTGAAGATAGCGCAAGTTCTTCTTTTGCGGGGTTATTTGAAACTTATCTTTATGTTAGGAAAAACGATGTTAAAAAAAGAATTGAAGATGTTTTTAACTCGATTAATTTGGATAGAGTCAAGTTCTACAAAGAAAAAAACGGATTAAAGGATTTTGATATAAAAATTGGAGCAATTGTCCAGGAAATGGTCGATTCGGAGGTTTCAGGAGTAAGTTTTTCGATTAATCCAATAGATAACAGTGAAACCTGCGTAATTTCAAGTGTTTTTGGAGTCGGAGAAGGCTTGGTTTCAGGGGAATTGAGCGCTGATACATATGAAATTAAAGAAGGAATAATTGAAAAAACAATTGTTAATAAACCCTGCAAATTAGTTCTCAATAAAGAACAAAATCAAGGTTTAACCAAAGAAAAAAACGAGAATCCAAACGCCCAAACCCTAAAGGAGCATCAAATTAAAGAAATTGAACAAGCAACGAGAAAAATAGAACAAATTTTTTGTTGTCCTCAAGATATTGAATGGGCGTATCAAAATAATGTCTTATATATCCTCCAAGCCCGTCCGATAACGACTTTTAAGGATAATTTAAGGGAGAATATTTTCGATAATTCTAATATCGTTGAAAGTTATCCCGGGATTAGTCTTCCTTTGACTTTTTCTTTTATAGTTGATGTTTATAGTGAAGTTTATAAGCAGTTTTTGTTAATAATGGGAGTTGAGGAGGAGTTAATCGAAAAAAATAAAAATATTTTCCAAATGCTTGGATATATTAAAGGAAGGGTTTATTATAATCTTCTTAATTGGTATCGACTGTTAAAATTAATGCCCGGATATGAATTTAACGCAAGGTTTATGGAATCAATGATGGGTGTAAAAGAAACACTTAATGAGGATGTTAGTGTTGAAAAAAGTTCAAAAAATAAATTTTTAAGACTGTTTAACTTAATTAAAAGTTTAGTTTTTAATCTTCTGTATTTGAAAAAAAATATTAAACAATTTTATATAACAATAAACTCAACCCTAGCCCCTTATGAAGGGGGAGCTTTAGAGAAAAAAGGCGCACAGGAATTAATTGAAATTTATTTCGAGCTTGAAAAAAAATTATTAAAAAATTGGCAGGCTCCTTTAATTAATGATTTTTATGCAATGATTTTTTATGGAATTCTAAAAAAAATGCTTATAAAAATTGACCCCAAAGGAACCTTGCAGAATGATTTGTTAATTGGACAAAAAGGAATAATATCGGTTGAACCGATTATTAGAATTAAAGAAATTTCGAATAAAATTTGTCTTAATAATGAACTTAAGGAGCTGTTTTTAGCTGAAGTCGAGGATGTTATTCAAAAAAGACTTAAGGATTATCCGATTAACGATGAAATCGAAGGGTTTATAAAAAAATTCGGCAATCGTTGTATTGAAGAACTAAAACTTGAAACAATTACATATAAACAGGATTCAAGACTTTTAATTTGTTTAATTAAAACATACGTTAAACAAGGAATTATAGATTTAAATAAAGATAAAAATCCGGAACCTCAAATTGATAAAAAAATTAAGAATCCGATTTTTTCATATGTTCTTAATCGCACTCGATTTTTAGTTCGAAACAGGGAAAACTTAAGATTTGAAAGAACAAGGCTTTTCGGGCTTGTAAGGGAAATTTTTCTTCGATTCGGCGTTATTTTTGAACAAGAAAAAATTATTAACAACAAAAGAGATATTTTTTACTTAACGAAAGATGAAATTTTTTCATATGTCTTAGGAACCTCTGTTGATGTTGATTTAAGGGGAATTATTGAGAATCGAAAAAAACAATTTGATGAATTTAGAAAAGAAGACCTAAAGGATAGAATAAAAACCAAAGGAATTGTTTATTGCTCAATAGGAAACGAAAAAAACGAAACCGCAACAATAGATAAAGATTGCGTTTTATTAGGAATCGGCTGCTGCGCCGGGGTTGTTCGAGCAAAAGTTCGAATCGTTAACTCAATTTATGACACAAATGACTTAGAAGGGAAAATTCTTGTAGCAAAAAGAACGGATCCCGGCTGGGTTCCTTTATTTGCAATTAGCAAGGGGATTTTAATTGAAAGAGGAAGTATTCTATCCCACGGGGCAATTGTTGCTCGTGAAATGGGAATTCCTGCAATTGTCGGGGTTAATAATCTTTTTTCGGTTCTTAAGGACGATATGGAAATTGAAATGGATGGAAAAAAAGGTACAATAAAAATAATCAATGGATAAAGAAATTCAACAAAGGGCAAAGTTCGATAAAATCCGCTATTCAAACTGCTGGGAAGACCCGATTCTACTATTAGAAGCGCTTAATATTAAAGAGGATTCCAAATGTTTATCAATAGCCTCGGGGCTTGATAATTCTCTTAGTTTGTTAACTAAAAATCCTGCTTTAGTTTTGGCGGTTGATTTGAGTATTCCTCAAATCGCTTGCAGTGAGCTTAAAAAGCAGGCGATTAAGAATTTGGATTATGAAACTTTTTTGGGTTTTTTGGGTTTTAAACCCCAAAACAACAGAATGGAAGTTTATAGGTCAATAAAAGAAAAATTGTCGTCTCAAAGTCAATATTATCTTGATAATAACCTAAAAATTGTACTAAGTGGAATAATTCACAAAGGAAAATTCGAACAATATTTCCAAATTTTTGCTCAAAAAATTCTTCCTCTTATTCACAATCAAAAAAACTTGAGTGAATTTTTCCTGCCTAAATCAATTAACGCACAGAAAATTTTTTATTACAAAACTTTTAATAATTGGAAATTTAAACTTTTATTTAAGGTTTTTTTCTCTCGATTTGTTTTAGGAAGACTTGGAAGGGATAAAGAATTCTTTAAATACGTTAGTACAAAACAAATTTCTGATAATATTAAAAAAAGAGCGGATTACGCTCTAGGAGAGGTTTGCGCTTGGAACAATCCTTTTTTAAACTATATTCTTTTAAATAACTTTGATTTTTCCCTGCCACATTACGCTAAAAAAGAAAATTTTGATACAATTAAACAAAATATTGATTCTTTAAGGATTGAAAGGGGGTTAATTAATCAAATCCCTTATCAAATAAAAGAAAAATTTGATTGTTTTAATTTATCTGATATCTTTGAATATATGGATTTAGAGCTTTTTATAAAAGTTTCTAAGGATTTTTTAGGAATTTGCAATAAAAATGCAAGATTTTGTTATTGGAATATGCTGGTTGATAGACAAATGTCCAAAATCCTGCCTCAGAATTTTTATTTCGAACAAGATTTATCAAAAAAACTCCATTCAAAAGACAGGGCGTTTTTTTACAAGGCATTTATAGTTGAGGGTGTAAAGAATGTGTGATTTGGTTTGGATTGTAATAATAAGTGCAATATTCTTGTTAATTTTTGCAATTGGAGAAATTCTCCGTAAAAAAGGTGTTGCGGTTGAAATTACAAGAAAATTCGCCCATTTTCTGGGTGCGTTTGTCACGATTTTTTTCCCTTTTATTTTTGAAAACCCGCTATCTGTCTTATTATTAGCCTTTGGGTTTACTTTAATTATGATAATATCTAAAAAATTTGGATTTTTACAATCAATCCACGGGGTTGAAAGGGCGTCGTACGGGGCTTTTTATCATCCTATTGCAATTTTTATTTGTTTTTTATATGCAAATCTTTTGGGCTTACCCTGGTTTTATGTAATTTCTATTCTAATTCTGGCGCTTTGTGATGCAATTGCTGCTTTAATCGGGAAAAGATACGGAAAAAGTGAATATATCGTTGAAGTGGGGACGAAAAAAACCCTTGAAGGATCAATTGCTTTTTTTGTGAGTTCTTTTTTGGTTGTACATTTAATCCTTCTATTAACAACAAGATTCGATAGATTAGATTGTGTTTTAATCGGGGTTTTAATTTCAATAATTGTTAGTGTTTTTGAAGGAGTTAGTTTAAAAGGGGCTGATAATCTTTTTATTCCTTTATCTGTTCTTTTTATACTATCAAGAAACACAAATCCGAATACTTTTGAGCTTTCAGTTCAAATCGGGGTTTTGATTTTATTTTTAATAGGATATTTAATAATTATGCGCCCTTATAAAAAAATCGGGTTTTCGGGCGTTCTTTTTTTAGGGCTTATAAACTACGTTATCTGGGCTTTAATGGGAAATTTTTTCGCAATTGTAATTTTTTCTTTATCTTTTTTGTGTCAAAAAACAAATTTGATTCTTAATTATAATTGTGAAGTTGCTGACAAATATCGGGTTAAACCGATTTATTATATTCTTTTAGTCCCTGTAATTTGTGCTTTTTTGAGAGATTTTATTCCAAATCTTGTAATTTTTCCTTTTTTAGGTTCAATAGTTTGTATAGGAATTATAATTCGATTAAAACTTTTTAACAATGATTTAAACAAAGGTTTAATCCTAACTTCAATTGTTTCAATAATCGCTTTGGGGGTCGGTTATGCGCTTATCCAATAAAATAGAAGATTTTTTGGCTTTTTCTCAATTAAACGAGGGGGGAATCGGGATTAGCGAAAAATTATTTACAATAAAAAAAGATAATCAATTATTATCCTGCGCAGGACTAATTTATAACGAAAACTTGCATTATAAAAACTATAAAAAAATCGGACAAATTGGTTTTTTTAAATCTGTTAATGATAAAAAAGCAGCTAGTTATTTATTTGAGGAAATAAAAAAATACGCTAAAAACCAAGGTTTTGATTATTTAATCGGTCCAATGGAAGGATCCACCTATAAAAAATATCGATTAAAAACCACAAATAACCCTTGCTTTTTTTTAGATGTCGATAATGCGGACTATTATCAGGAATTATTCAAAAATTCGGGTTTTAAGGTAATATCTAACTATTGTTCAACAATATATAAAAATTTAGATAAAAATTACAAAAGACTGGATAAATTCGAGCAAATTTTTAAAGATAAAAAAATAACAATCGATGAATTCGACCCTCAAAACTTTGATTCTCAAATAAAACAAATATTCGATATAACATCCTGTAGTTTTGTTAATAATTTCCTTTATTCGCCAATTGAATTTGAGGAATTCTACACAATGTATGAACCAATAAAAAAATTCTTAGACCCCAAGTTTGTTTTAATTGCAAAAAACGAACAGCTTAATCCAATTGCGTTTATTTTTTGTTATCCTGATTTTTTTAATAAAACTAAAAAAACTCTTGTAATTAAAACCCTAGCGCAAATTGAGGATTCTAAATATCGGGGATTGGGGTCTTATTTGGTTGAATATATTCACAAAAAAGCGCATTTTTTGGGGTATAACCAAATAATCCACGCACTAATGCATATTAACAACGTATCAAAAAATATTATTAAAGGCGGGGAAATTTATCAACAATATGAACTTTTAGGAGTCGAATTATGAACAATATTATAGAAATTCTTTTTGAGAACGCAAAAAATTATCCAAATAAAATAGCGTTAGTGTATAAGAATAAAAAAATTACTTATCGAGAATTTTTATTAAAGGTTCTTAATTATTCTCAATATTTTTTATCTAAAGGTTTGACCAAAGGGGACAATATCCTTATTTTTACCCCAATGTCAATTGAGCTTTATATAATTTTGGCTGCAATTTTTAATATTGGAGCAACCGCCGTATTTTTAGATGCCTGGGCAGATAAAAAAAGGCTTAACGATGCTTTATCAACCGTTCCTTGCAAGGCTTTTTTGGGTTGTCCCAAGGCATATATTCTAAAGCTTTTTTCAAGTGAAATAAGAAAAATTCCGCTTAATTTTGTTTCGGGATTTATTAAAAAACCTAAAACAAACTATGAAACTCCAACCATAACCCCTGATACGACTGCTTTAATAACTTTTACGACAGGATCTGTCGGAATGCCCAAGGCGAGCAAAAGAACCCACGAATTTTTATTGGAACAACATAGAATTCTAAAAAAACACTTAAAACCTGAAATTAATGACGTTGATTTGGTTTCTTTGCCGATTTTTGTGCTCCACAACCTCGCTTGCGGAACAACCTCCGTGATTCCTGATTTTAACCCGAGAAAACCGTCTCAATTTAACCCTAAAAAAATTATTAAAGACATTAAAAAAAATAATGTCACAACTTCGGTTGGTTCGGTTGCTTTCTATGAGAATCTTATTAAGAATCAAAAAATTTCAGGAATTAAAAGAATTTTTACGGGCGGATCCCCTGTCTTTCCAAAAGTGGCTAAAAAATTGAGGGAGAATTTTATTAACTGTGATATCCAAATTATTTATGGATCAACCGAGGCTGAGCCGATTTCAACCATTAGTGTTAATTCTTTAATAACCAATCAAAAAGACCTAAAAAAAGGGCTTTTGGTGGGAAAACCGGTTGAGGAAATCGAAGTTAGGATTATTAAACCAACAAACGAGGAAATTGAGGATTTTGAAAGTTCAATTCTTGAAACAGGTGAAATTGGGGAAATTTGCGTAAGCGGCTCTCACGTCCTTAAGGAATATTATAATTGTCCCGAGGCGCAAAAACTTGCAAAAATTAATTATAATGGAAAAATTTACCACAGAACGGGTGACGGCGGGTTTTTAGACGACGAAGGCAATCTTTATCTTGTTGGTCGAATAAAAAACAGATTCCAATATAAAGATAAAACTTTTTATGGTTTTCCTCTTGAGCACGCTCTTATGGAAATCCCCGGGGTTGATTGCGGGACGATTCTAAAAATTAATTCTAAGGTTGTGGTTGTACTTGAATCAAAACTGCCTAAAGAAGACCTTGTCAATGCTTTAATTGAAAGAAAATTCGAACTTGATAAGTTGGTTGTTACAAAAATCCCTAAGGATAAAAGACACAACTCTAGAATCGATTATGAAAAACTGAAAAAAAATCTTTACAAGTTATCAAGATAATTTTTAATCTCGTTTCTTTTAATTTTCTTAGTTGAAGTCCTGGGGAATTCTTTATTTGGATAAATTACTGTAATTGTCGGGGTTTTATAGGGCGCAAGGTACTTTTTCGACAATTCTTTAATTTCTTGTTCGATTTTTTGCTTAATTTCCAATTCATTGTCACTTAAAAGTTCGTCTATTGGAATTACAACTGCTCCAACCTCTTCTTTTTGATTTTTTGTTACGGGAAGAACGCAAACTTCCTTAATTAACTTCGATTTATCAAGAATTGCTTCAACTTCCTCGGGGAAAATCTTTTTTCCGCCTTGCAATACAATTAAATTCTTTATTCTTCCGGTAATTTTAATAAAACCATATTTGTCGATTTCACCAATATCTCCTGTGTGGAACCAGCCTTGTTCGTCAATTACTTCTTTTGTTAAATCGGGGTTTTTGTAATATCCCTGCATAATATTAGGACCAATTACCAAAATTTCTCCCGACTCGTTTGTTTTAACACTAACCGAAGGAAGTGCAGCCCCTACTGTTCCTAGTTTTTCTTTTCCATAGCGATTGGTTGAAACGGTTGGTGAGGTTTCTGTTAAGCCGTAGCCTTGAAAAACAGGAATTCCGATTCTATTAAAGAAAATTGCCGTTTCGTTTTCTAGGGGAGCTCCGCCTGAGATAAAACATTCAAGATGACCCCCTAAAGAATCAATAATTGGTTTAAACAAAAGTTTTCTTAGTTTTCTTGGTAGAATTTTTGCAACTTTAAACTCAAGCAGGAATAGTTGTTGAATTATTTTTGATTTTTTCCTAATTTCCTTTTCAATGCTGCTTTTAATCATTTTTGCAACCAAAGGAACGATAATCATATTAGTAATTTTTTCTTTTTTTAAGGTTTTAATGAGCTCTTTTGGGGTTAATGATTCAAGATAAACAACCTTAGCTCCGCAATACAACATTCCAAAAAATCCGCAGTTGAGCTCTAGTAAATGGTTTAAGGGAAGAATTGATAAAAGAGTATTTTTGTTGGAAACCCTAAACATAACTTCAAAATCTCTTAGTTGGGAATAAATATTGCCAAAACTAATCATAACCCCCTTGGGGTTCCCTGTTGTTCCTGAAGTATAGACAATTAGGGCGGTTTCATCCAATGATCTTTTTTTACCCAAATCCTTTTCAATATTTCCCTTGTAATTATCAATTTCCTCAAGAACAAAACAATGTTCAATTGACTTAACGTTGTTTTTAAGTTCGGTTGTGTGGTTTAAGAATTTTTTCGAACAAAGAATAATCCTTGGGTTGCAATCGTTTAAAATATTTTCGTGTTCGCTAATCGTAAGTTTGTTATCCAGGGGTACAACAATTGCCCCTGTTTGAATTGAGGCAAACAAAGCAACTGCAAACTCGATTCTTGATTCAGTTAGAATTGCAATAATTTGTCCTCTTTCGACTTTTATTGTTTCAATTAAATAGTTGGCAAATTCTTTTGCCCTTCTTGATAGTTCAATATAACTTATTTTTTCGTCTTTTTTAACTAACGCAATATTTTGTCCGTAAATATCTCCTTTTTCTTGCATTAATTCTAAAAAATCGCTATGAAGTTTTTGGTTAATGTTGTAAAAAGCTCTTCTATCCAGCGCTTTTTTTAAAAAACCAACTTTTGTTTGAAGGTTTTTAGCAATTTCTTTCTCATCCTCTAAATAGTCCTCAATCGCTTGACCAAATTGGATTACAATTGTATTAAAAAGTTTTGGAGTCTTTCTTTTTTGCCCCCAGGTTTCAAACCCGCCTTTAATTGCAAAAGGAATAATCGGAGCTTGTGCTTTTTTGGAAATTATTCCGACCCCTCGATTAAATTTGCATAAATTCCCGTCGGGACTAAACTTCCCTTCAGGGAAAATAATAACCGCCTCTCCTTTGTTTAGTTTATTAACGGCTGAGTCAAGCGCCTCAAGTCCTTGACCAAATTTTAGCGGAAGAACGTTAAAATATTTAAGAAAATGTCTTATAACAGGGGTTTTAAAAGCGGCAGGACCCGTTATAAACCAAAGTTCACGATGAGTTGCCATTTGGATAATAAAAGGATCAAGATGACCTGTGTGATTGCCTGCAAGGATAATTTTTCCTTTTTTTGGAATATTCTCTAATCCTTCAACCTTGTATCTAAACAGCATAAGGAAAATTTGACCCAAAGTTGCTTTTAATAAAAAATACCTGAATGATTTATCGAAAACCAGAACCAATAAAGCTAAACTAAAAGAAAAAAGAGCGATTATTTTAAAAATTGTTAAAGGATTAATATAACTTGTAATATTTGCCGTAATTATTGTCCCAACTAAAAAACTTAAGGTCGATAGGGTCAATTGCAACCCGAAAACCTTGCCTCGAACTCTATCCGGGGTGACTTTTTGCAGAATTGTATCCAATAATACAAGAATAATTGCATCAAAAATTCCTATCGGAATAAGCCAAACCCAAGCCACGCTTAAATTATGACACAAAGGAGCGCTCAATAGGATTAAACATAAACCGCTAAAACTCATTGCAAATAAATGGGGGATTTTCATAAAACGAGAAAAATAAATGGTAAAAATCATCCCTAATATTATCCCGACACCTAAAAGTGTTCTAAGATAGGTAAGGTTCGAAAAATCAAGCTTATAATAATCCACAACCAAGGAATTGAGCCCGTTTGAAAAAACCGCAACAATAAACTGCAAAGCAGTTGACAATAAAACAAGATAAAGCGCTTTTTTGTGTTTTTTTAGGTAATTAAAGGCAATTTTTACATCGTTGCATTTATTTTTCAATTGAATTTTTTGAGGGATTCTAAGTTTAATTAACAAAGAAATAAAACTTGATAAAAAATACATTGAACAAATTGTTATAAGAGCGTTATTTAATCCAAATTTAATTAAATAATTCGCTCCCAGTGCGCCAAATAGCAGTGCGGTTGCTCCAATGGAGCTCGTTAGGGCATTAGCGAACTTTAATTGTTTGCTTGATACAATATTTGTTATAATTGCCATTTTAGAAGGATAAAAAAGCGCTGCTCCTACTCCTAGTGTAAAAGCGGTTAAATAAATTGATAAAACAGATAATTTTGGCAGTAAAAAAACTAAACCAACAACAATAAGACCCCGAAAAACTGCGCTTGTAGATAAAATTAATTTTCTTGGGAGTTTATCCGATAGAATCCCTGAAAAAGGACTCAATAAAAATTGGGGTAATAAAAAAGAGAAAAACATTGTGGCAATTGAGTTCCCCGGGGTATTAGAAAGTTTTAGCAGAATAAAAACGAGCAAAAACTGAATAATCGCATCAGCGCAATGTGACAAAATTTGAGCGATAAAAAGTTTATCAAATTCAATATTTCCCAAAGGTCCCAGTTTTTTTATACAATCCATAATTCCTAAATCCTTTTTTTATTATTATATTAAAAAATTATTTTTTTTGGGCTTTTTGAATTCTATCAATTTTATCTGCTATAAATCCTGAAAAAATCGGCAAGATTCCATAATAAATACAAGCAAAAATTAAAGCCGGACGAACAACGTTAATCCCTTCTATATATTTATTTAATTTAGGGTCATTTTTGTGAATTTTTTTAAATTCATTAATCGAATTCTTAGTGCCACCTTGAATTAGCTTATCAATCCCGCATCCACCCAGAATGCACAGGAGGGTTGATATTATATTGTTATAAATTAAAGGATTTTTTTTATCCTCCTTAATTTTTTTTGATTTTTTAGTAAAAAAACTCGAGGACCCCACAAGTAACACATCCGTTATAACAGAGGCGTTTCTTGCGAGATTTTTTTCGTTAATATTTGTTTTATCAATAAATTTATCCAATTTTTTTGAATTTAGAATTGAGTTTATCGGATTTCCTTTAAAACTTATAACGTTTTTGTAGCGGTTTTTTTCTTCTTTGCTAAGCTGGAAGTTAAAGTCAGGATTTTTTTTATGAGGGAACAGTTTGTCAACCAAAAAAGGGATTAAGGCAATTGTAACCAGGGATTTTGGGATTGCGCTTAATATTCCTGCTGCTTGTTTTATAATTTGAGCTTTAATATTATAATTCTTAATTTCTTTTTGGTTAGTTTTTTTAATCATAGATTCAACAGGCAGGATAAGGGTTTCTGCGATTAAAAATTTCCCAAGGGCAGAACTTAGGGAATTTGCGCTTAAATATTTTTTGTTGTCCTTATCAACCCCGGGGATCAAACTAATTGCAAGCGGTCTTAGGGCAATTGCGCCCAGCATTGAGGCTGAGGCTTGGAAACTTGCGCTGTGATCTGAAATTTTTTCAAGGGCATTAAGTACAATTTTATTATTATAAAGACTTTTAAATTTAATATTATTAGGTGATGTTAATTTCATTTTCTTATTCTAAATTAAAACAACAAACAAAGTAAATATTTTTGTTAAGATTAATAGCAATTTTTATAATTCACTTGTTTTATCATTTTGTGCAACCCAAAAAGGAAATAAAAAAATGAACATTAACAACATTTCTCAAACACCAAATTTTAAAGGAAGAATATATATTTCACCCAAAGCTCTAGCAGGAATTAAACAAGCAGTTGACCCTGCGCAAAAAGGGACGGTTGATTATGATAAAGCTGTGGCTGCTCTTGCAAGCTACAAAAAAGTTTTGGGTAATATTGGTCATCCTAGCGCAACTGAAAAAATTATTATATTGATGCCACTAAAAACGGTGCAATATTAAGACAATTCGACCCTGAAACTACAACAGTGGGGGAAGTTCTTAAACGAAATGTTTATAATTTACCGCAAGGTATCAAAGATTCAATGGATTTTATTAATCACGATTTAAGATTCTTAACTAAAAATTTATAGAACTTCTAAATGACAAAAATCCTTGAATTTACAATATTTGCAAACTTCTTTGTTGTAATTGGGTTCAAATTCGTGATTTTTGATTCTGTTAATTGCATTATGGAATTTTTCTAAAGCCGCCTCAAGCTCAGCTTGAACAAGTTCGAAATTTAGGTTATTATCCTTAGATTCAACAAAAACTAAGTTTACATCCCTTACTTTACAATTTGAATACTTTTCAAAAAAGTACTTATAAAGTGCAATTTGTATAAAATAATCCTCTTTCTTTCCATCCAAACAAATTGCACTTTTTGTTTTGGGTGAACCTGTTTTGTAATCAATAATCGAATAGGTTCCGTCTTCGTTTTTGTCGATTCTATCGATAATTCCTTTAAATGTGTAATCTTTTTCGCTAACAATAATCGGATATTCAACAAATTGGATTTTTTCTATCCTTTCTGTTGTTATTTGAGAATAATAATCCCGGAGCGCTTTTTGCCCTCTTTCAAGGTGGATTTGTTTTTGTTCAAGTGTACTTAAGGGATATTTTTTTAATTCTTTACTAAAAACTTCAATTATTTTATCAAGCAAAGCGTGCTTTTTATTCTCAAGCACAAATTTGTTGCTATATTCAAGTGCGCTATGAATTGCACTTCCATAGTGCATTGAATCAGCAGGGTAGAATTTAGAGCTTAAATCCAATATATTAGAATATAAGTATTGTCTTGGACATTTTAAATAAAGATTAACAGAACTAATTGAATAATTTTTTTGCGCTAGAATATTGTCAATAAAAGAACTAAAATCTCTTTTGTAATCATATGTTTTTTTGTGGAGTGATTTTTTAGATTCTTCTATATAAATTTTTTCGTCTAAATCGGAAAAATCTTGCTCGACTAATAAATCTTTAATATTAAGAATCAATTGCGAAATCGGTTTTTCTTTATCGTTTAAGGTTTTTGTGTAAGATAGGATTAATGTGTGTTTTGCTCTTGTAAAACCAACGTACAAAAGTTTAATTCTATCTGTCAGTTTATCAATCGATAATTCTTCTTCTGTTTTGTATTCTTTAATATCTAAAGGAATTGTTGGTTTATTGGACCCTAAATCAGCCTCCCACAGGTTTCTCATTAAGGTTGGTAAAAAAACATATTCAAATTCTCTTCCCTTAGAAGAATGATAAGTCGTAAGTTGAACGGCGTTTAAGTCAAAAGGCGGTTTTTCCGTTTTAATCGGGATTTCATCTACCAAACAAATATCTAAATATTCAAGAAAATCGTACAGGGTGATATTTTTTTTGGATTCTAAAAAATCTTTTGCTTCTTGGACAAATTTTTTAAGCGATAGAATATTCTCGGTCTTATTTGTTTCGCAATTAAAGTAATAATCGAAAATCCCCGTTTTTGCGCCTGTTTCAAGGATAATATTATCCAAGGATTCACAAATCATATAATTTTTTAAATAATCATAGGTTGATAAAAAATTGTCGATTTTTTCTTTGTCTAAAAATCCTTCTGTTTCTCTCATTGAGTCAATAAAACTTTTATTATTCGATTTTTTTTGATAAAGAAGACAAAAATCGTTGTTGTTAATATTAAAAGGTTCAAGTAATAAAAGTTTAAAAATACAATCGGAATAAATTGCGGGGTTTTGGAGCATTTTTAGGTAATAATACAAAACAACGACGGCTTTTGATTCGAAAATATCCCCTCCTTCTTTAAGTTCGTAGGGAATATTTTTATTCTTAAGTTTTTTTGCAATTCTATCTAATTCGGGGTTGGTTTTAGTTAATATTGCAATTTGGGATAAATCCTTCTTTCCTGTTTTATCCCTCGGACAATCAGGGGAATTGATAATTTCTTCAATCCTATCAACAATTGCGTTGTATTCTTGATTTGTATTGCAGAATCTGTTTAGTTCAATTTTTTTATTAACCAAAGATTCGTTTTTTGCTATTAATTCTTTAGAAATATTGTAGCTGGAAAACTCGGGGTTAAGCTCAAGTCTGGTTGAATCCTGAATAATGATTCCTCTTGCAGCGCTAAGAATATTTTTGGTTGATCGCATATTATCCTTAAGACAAATAACTTTAGTGTCGGGGTTTAAGGATAAAAAGTTTTCGATAGTGTTTTTTTTAGCCCCCTGGAAAGTAAAAATTATTTGATCGTCGTCTCCAACTAAAAAAATATTTTTTTTATCGTTTGAATTAATTAAATCAAGAATTATTTGGTTTTGACTTTTGTTTGTGTCTTGATATTCATCAACCAAAAAATAGTCGAATTTATTGGAAATTGAATGCAGGAAGGAAGGTTCGAATTCGAATTTTTCCAATACAAGATTAATCATATCATAAAAATCAATAAAATGATTTTTTTCCATTTTGTTTTTGTAGTTTTCATAAAAATCCCAGAGTTCAAGCGCTTTTTGGATTTTCTTTTTTTGCGTTTCAATTGAGTTTAGAAGATAGTTGGGAATTTTTTTATCTTTTTTTTGATAATCAAGCAGTTTTTCTTCTAAAACCTTAATTTTCGGTTTCCAATCAGGATTTTTTTCAATATTATTAAAATATTTTTCTTTGGTTAATCTGTTTTTTTTAATTTCCTCAATTTGATTAAGAATTGTTCCAATGTAAATATAAGGATCATTTTTAGAACTTCGATATTCGATTGGATTAATTTCGTCTATAATTTCTTTAATAAATTGTCTTGATGTGCTTTTAGAAATTATTCTGTAGTTTTGAGCAAGGTCGAAATCAGAAAAATTCTCATTAATAATTTCGTTACAAAAACTGTGATAAGTAAAAATTGAAATTTGAATATTGGTTCTATTGAGCTCTTTTTCTAATCTTTGTCGAATTTCTCGGGCTGCAATATCAGAAAAAGTTAAACAAAGAATTTTTTCTTCTTTAATTCCCCGGTTTAACATAAACTTAATTCTTTCTATTAAAGTAAAAGTTTTCCCTGTCCCCGGACCCGCTAAGACAAGGTATTTTCCTTCGATATTGTTAATACATATAAGTTGTTTTTCGTTTGGTTTTATAGTTAAATTATTCATATAATAATTATAACAAAGAATAGAAAAATGTTTTATACTGATTTACATATTCATTCCAAATATTCAAGAGCAACGAGCAAAGATTGCGATTTGGAGAATCTTTGTTTATTTGGAGCAAAAAAAGGTTTAAGCGTAATTTCAACAGGAGATTACACCCATCCTAAGTGGATAGAAGAAATCGAAACCAAGCTTGATTACGTTGGATTAGGGATTTTTGAGCTAAAAAAAGAAATAAGACGTGAAGTTTTTAAAGATTATCCAAATTTAGTTCCTCCTAAGTTTTTGTTGTCAACTGAAATTTCAACAATTTATAAAAAAGGCGATAAAACAAGAAAAGTCCATCATTTGGTTTTTTGTCCGGATTTAGAATCGGCTAAAAAATTCTCCAATAAACTCGATTCGATTGGAAATATAAAATCTGACGGAAGACCAATCCTGGGGCTTGATTCAAGGTCTTTGTTGGAGCTGGTTTTGTCGGTAAGTGAGGATTCATATATAATCCCTGCGCACATTTGGACCCCCTGGTTTTCTGTTTTGGGCTCTAAATCCGGTTTTGATTCAATTGAAGAATGCTATGAGGATTTGTCCAATCATATTTTCGCACTTGAAACGGGTTTATCCTCTGATCCTTATATGAATTGGCAAGTTTCTAAATTGGACAGGTTTCGATTGGTTTCTAATTCGGATGCTCATTCTCCTTCTAAGCTTGCTCGTGAGGCTACGATTTTTTCCGATTATCCTGATTATTTTTATATTAAAAATGCTCTAAAAAATGGCGTTGGATATGTTGGAACAGTGGAATTCTACCCTGAGGAAGGAAAGTATCATTTTGACGGGCATCGAAAGTGCGATATTTGTTTAAATCCAATTGAAACTAAGAAATTACAAGGAATTTGTCCTGTTTGTCATAAACCCCTAACAATCGGGGTTTCATACAGGGTTTTAGAATTATCCGATAGATTGGGAGATTTTGAACCCCCGAAAACAGCGGGAAAAGTGGTTTCATTGACTCCTTTGGTTGAAATTATAGCGCAAATTTTTAAAGTCGGATCAGGTTCAAAAAAAGTTTTAGTAGAATATGAAAGATTAATTAACAAATTCGGATCCGAGCTTTTTATTCTTCAAGATTTGGATTTAGAAGAAGTTAAAAAAGACTCCCCTATTCTTTTTGAGGCACTTTTAAGATTAAGGAACAATAAAGTTATAAAAACCCCGGGGTTCGATGGGGAATATGGAACTATTAAGGTTTTTGAGGACTTTGAACTCGATAGTTTTTTTAATTTAAGGCTGGGTTTAGATATTAAAACAACCCAAAAACCAAAGAAAAAGATTGAATTGGAACAAAAACCAAAAATTAAGGAAGAAAAAAAAGAAAAAAAGGATAATAAAGAAGATTTATATCAACAACAAGTACTCGATTCAAAAGACAAAAACCTTTTAATCGCAGCGGGTCCGGGAAGCGGTAAAACAAGGGTTTTAGTTAAAAAAATTGAAAAAATTGTTAGGGTTGAGGATATTAATCCAAAAAATATCTTAGCCGTTACTTTTACAAAAAAAGCGGCTCAAGAATTGACTTCAAGACTCGAAAAACAAGGGATTTTGGGGGTTAATATCCACACTTTTCATTCTTTGTGCTACAGAATTATTAAAGATAACCAAAAAGCGCTTAATTTAGATGATTTTAGGGTTATTTCAAAACAAGAAAAAGAACTTTATACAAAAGATTGCGATAATGTTCTTGATTTCGATAGTTTAATTACAAAAACCCTGGAGCTTTTTAATAATTCCCCTTCGATTCTAAGTCAATATCAAGACAAATTTAAATTCATTTTTATTGACGAATATCAAGATATTGATAAAAATCAGTATGATTTAGTTAAATTATTGAAAAAAAATAATTCAATTTTTGCAATTGGTGATAAAAATCAGGCAATTTACGGGTTTCGAGGCGGAAGCTGCGAGTTTTTTAACAACTTTTTATCTGATTTTAAGGGTTCTAAAAAAATCGAGCTTAAATATAATTATCGATCTCAAAAAAATATTGTCGATATTTCAAATGAGCTTATAAACTATTACAATCAGGAGGCTTTTTTACCTTCGGACGATAAAATCACACTTTTTAGCGCCAATAGTGAAAAAGCGGAGGCCGAGTTTGTTGTTAGCACAATTGAGGATTTATTAGGAGGACAAAGTTTTTTCTCAATTGATTCTAATAGAACGCAAGGAATTAAAGAGGACTATGTTTTTTCTGATATTGCGATTCTTACTCGAAATAAGTTTCAAATGAAAGTTATTGAATCTGCGCTCGATAGAATTTGCGTTCCTTATGCTAATTATAGCGATGATCTTTTAATTGAGGATAAAAAAATTCGGGAATTTTTGCTTAGTTTAGACGACAATCAAACCCTTATATCTCAAATTAACAATAATTCGGATATTTTTCCTCAATCGGTTTATGAATATTGTGTGCAATTAGCAAAAAAAGTTTCCAATAAAGAAGAGTTTATCCACGAACTTTCTTTTCTAACTTTAGTTGACACCTACGATAAAAAAGCAGATAGAATCTCTCTTATGACGCTCCACGCTTCTAAGGGATTGGAGTTTAAGTGTGTTTTTATAGTTGGAGTAGAAGAAGAATTCCTTCCTTTCTATAAAGCTCAAGAAGAAAGCGAAATTGAGGAAGAAAAAAGGCTTTTATACGTTGGTTTTACAAGGGCTAAGGAAAAATTATTTTTAAGTTATTGTAAAAAAAGATTTTTTAATCAAGAATTAAAAGAACACAAAAAAAGCCCGTTTTTAGATTGTATTAATAAAAATTTAATTAAAAATCTTGAATTTGAAAGAATTTACAAAAAAACTATAAAGCAGCTTAAGTTGTTCTAGCGGGTATTATCCTATAAGTTAAATAAGATTATACTTTTATCTAATTGAGAAAGGATAAAAAAGATTGTTATATATAATTAATCTTTTTCATACTTCCAGCTATTCTTAATTCCAGACAGTATTGGGGTAGGAGGCAAAAGCATTCTATCCCAATTTTTTTTGGGGCTTATGTAGCAGATTATACTAAAAATAGTTAAAACTGTCACTCCGAACTTGTTTTTTTGGAATCTGATAATTGGTAAGATGCTGAAACAAGTTCAGCATGACGTTATGATTGGTTTTAGGAGCACTTGCTGCAAAGTTGTATATAATTTTTATTCGTTCTCGGTTTGTTTTTGTTTTTTCTTTTCTAAGATAATCAATTTTCTTAAAGTTTGGTTGTTGACCTGACCTCCGATAAGAAGAATTATAGAGGAATAATAAAGCCAGACCATAAGAATTGCAAAAGTTCCAATTGTTCCATAAACTTTGTTGTAAGTTCCAAGTGCGTTTACATAAAGAGAAAAAGCCCAGGAGCCCAACAACCAAAAAACGCAAAAGAACATTGATCCGGGGATAACACTTTTTCTTTTTGCGCTAAAATCCCTTGCAGGGAGCACATAATAGTTGATTGATGCCAATAAAAACAACATTACAAAAGCGATTGGCCATCTTGTTATTAAAACCATATCAATAACGTCATTCGGGATTGATAAGTACATTCCGATAAAATTAAGAATAACTTTTCCTAAGACAATTAAATTAATACTTATAAAAAGGAAGAAAGTATTAACAAAAACCATAAGCATTGCTAATAATCGAACCTTAATAAAACTTCGATTCTCGTTAATATTGTTTGCTCGATTTAAACCCTTAATTATTACCGCAATGGCATTGGAGGTTAGAAACATTGTTACAAAAAACCCAACAAGCGCCATTAATTTTCCGCTTTTAAAAATTACAACTTCGGCTAAAACCCTGTTAATTAAATCAATTACACCCTCAGGGGCAATTGTGCTTAAACCGAAAATTACTTTATTAACAAAAAAAGTTTTCCCCAAAGACCCAAAAACCGCCATTAAAAAAAGCATGAAAGGAAAAATCCCAAGTGCCATCATATAAGCCATTTCACCCGCAGCATTGGCGAAATCGTCTCTTATAATGCTGTTAATTAAGTTCCCTAAGTATTCTTTTAATATGTTTAATATTTTTTTCATAACAGTTCTTTAGTTTCTTTTAACAACAACTCCAGTGATTTGTTGATATTTTTTCTTATTGTGCATCCGGCTGCTCTTTTGTGTCCTCCGCCGTGGAATTTATCGGTAATTTTTGTTGCGTCCAGTTCTTTTGTTCTTATTGAAACTTTTGTTCCGATTTCACTTTCTTTTAATACAAATGCAACTTCAACCGAAGAAATTGATCTTAGAACTTCGACAATTCCCTCTGTGAAGTTGTCTTTAGCGTTGTATTTGTCGATATATTCTTTGGTAATAAGAATATATGCAACTCTGTCATTAAAGCAAAAATTCGCTTTGGATATAAGCTCATTCTGAAACAAAACAAGGTTTTTGGGGTTGTTTGTGTAGCATAAATCAGCGATATTGGAAATATTTATCCCTGTTGTTGTCAATTCTTTTGCGGTTTCAAAGGTGTGGGGAGTTGTGCTTTCGTATTTAAAACAGCCTGTGTCGGTTAAAAGCCCTGTGTATAAACCAATCGCCATTTCTTTTGTAATTTTTATATTAAGTTTTGTAAAAAAGTCAAAAAGCACTTGAGCGCAAGAACTTACCCCGCCTTTTATATGGTTAAACTTCGCAAAACCCTTATTTGTTTTATGATGATCAATGACAATTGAGTTTTTGCAGTTTATAAACAAGTTTTTTGCGGGATTTAAAATCCTATCAATTGAAGCTGTGTCAAGGGCTATTATTAGGTCATATTTATCCGATAATGTTGAAAAATTTTTAGAATC
Source organism: uncultured bacterium (assembly GCA_947361225.1). Taxonomy (GTDB): domain Bacteria; phylum Cyanobacteriota; class Vampirovibrionia; order Gastranaerophilales; family Gastranaerophilaceae; genus RUG14156. The sequence continues at coordinate 28,154 of CANAIK010000003.1, read as the reverse complement.
CTTTAAATAAGGCAAGAAATTGTAGGTATTGGGGAAATTAAAGTTATCGTTAATTTGAATTAAGATATCTGCCTTATCTCCGATAAAACTTCTAAGACAACTGGCGCAACCCAAAGTATCGCCATCGGGGTTAATGTGTGTTATTATTAAGATACTTTTTGATTCTTTAATTAAATCGAGAATTTTTTCTTCCATATTAATTAAGGATAACATAAAAACAAAAGGATGATAAATGCTTTTTTTATTAAATTTATTTTTTGCCTTATTCTCGCTTTTCGTAATAATTTACGCTTGCAATCTTTTTACAAATGCAATTGAGTATTTGGGTCAAAAATTAAAATTGGGTTCAAACGCCGTTGGGTCAATTCTAGCGGTCATTGGAACAACTTTACCCGAAACTATTGTTCCTGTTGTTGCAATTATTGGGGCGGTTGTTCTTAAAACGGATATCCAAAGTGCGCAAAATATCGCAATTGGGGCGATTTTTGGCTCTCCTTTTATGTTATCAACACTGGCTTTGTTTTTATTGGGTTTGGTTTTAATTCTAAAAAAAAGAAAAGAGCTAAAAGTCAACTATAAAAACAGTTTAAGGGAATATAAGTATTTTCTTTGTGTTTATTTAATAGCAATTATGGCCTCTTTTTTTCCTTATAAAAAAGTTTTTGCAATTATTTTGGTTCTATTCTATTTTGTTTTTGTTTATAGAACAATTATTAAATCCAAGGAAAGTTTTATCTTCCAAGAACTTGAGGAACTTATTTTCTATAAATTTTTTAAGAAAAAACTTGTTTTATTGCAAATTATTGTTTCAATTGTTCTTTTGGTTCTATCCTCTCACGTTTTTATAGGGGAAATAAAATATTTTTCCTATATTCTTAATATTAACCCTATGATTCTAAGTCTTTTTATAACTCCTTTTGCAACTGAACTTCCGGAGTGTGTTAATAGTATTATTTGGCTTAATAAAGATAAAGACGAACTGGCTTTATCCAATGTTTTAGGCGCAATTGTCTTTCAAGGAGCAATTCCAATGACTTTAGGGATAATTCTAACCCCCTGGAATTTGGATAAATTTTTATTAATTAATTCTTTAATTCTAATTATTTGCAGTTTATTTTTTATAATAACCACAGCTTTAAGCAAAAAAATAACCCTAATTCAACTTATAATCCCTGGAATCTTGTATTTTTCTTTTATATTCTACACAATCTTTTTTTAATTTAATAATAGCGATTTTTGAATTATTGTAGTAGAATTATTATATGTTAGATTTAAGTTCAAAATATGAAATTCTGTCTTTTTCCATAGGCGACACCAAAGCAGGGACTAAAATGGGAAAAATGCAGATTAAAAACCTCGATGATTCCTCGACTTTAAATTGCGTTTTGTGGGAGGAAACCTTAAATAGAATTAACGGTGTTTCAACCAGGGTTGGAAATATTATTCGAATTATTACGGCAAGTTTTAATGAAAAATACAATAATTGTCTTTTGAATAACTTCGAAGTCTTATCCCAGGCGTCTTTAGGGCTAGAAGAAGAAAAACGAGAATATTATTATTCAAAAATAATCGAAGAAGTTGAGAATTTTAAAGACGAAAAGCTTAAAAATTTTGTTCTTGATATTCTATCTAAAAATAAAGAAAAATTCTTAATTACGCCTGCGGCAAAACAAATGCATCATAATTATATCGGCGGTTTGGTGATTCATACTTATGAAGTTGTAGAATTTGCTAAAGTAATTCTACCCAAGGTTAAAAAATACTTAAATAAAGACGAAGTTATAGCGGCCTCGATTCTGCACGATATCGGGAAAATTTTTGAATATGAAATCGATGTTGAATCAGGATTAATCGAATACAACGAGCAATTTCGAAAAGACTGGATTACCCATTCTCAATACGGATATACAATTTGTATGTCCAATGGGTTTTTAAATGTTGCAAAAATGATAGCATCCCACCACGGAAGGTCTGATTGGGGCGCTATGATTGATTTAGGCGAAAAAGATTTGGAACCTTTTTATTATATAATTCATCACGTTGATGACTTAAGTGCAAAATTTGGAGCAACAACCGTTAATGAGCTTAACTCAATAAAAATAGAGGATAAATAAAATGAAACAACTAAAAATTTTAATATTAGCCCTAACACTATTAATTTCAACAGCGAATGCCGCTCATCAGCTTTATGCCGATAAAGACAGTGTTACAATTCCTTATGGGACAAAATTTGAGCTTTTAATGTCAGATTCTATGACTACTCAAAGTATTAGCGAAGGGGAAATGTTTGAGGCTCGTTTAAAAAAAGATCTTTATGTTAACAACAAACTGGTTTTACCTCAGAATACCGTTTTTAGAGGCAGGGTTTCAGCAGTGCAGTTGTCTAGAACTCTTTCAAGGCCAGCGGTTTTGTATTTGAATCTGGATCATTTGGTAACAAAACACGGTTTGCAGCTCCCAATCAACTCGGGGATTGCAAGTGAATTTGAATATGTCCTAAAACCGGACGGCGCAATAACTACAAATGGAAATTATTTTAAGGCTGTTAACAGAGACTTAAAAAAAGCGGGTCAAATTGTTCCAAGAACAATAAAATGGGGCGCAACCTCAGGGGATGACTTGTTTGTCGGAGCAAAAATTCTTTTTGTTCCGGTTGCTGCAATCGGGGGGTCTGTTGCTTGCGTCGGATCGGCTTTTTATAACACAATAGCTGATTTATTTAGACGGGGCGATGAAATTGTCATTAAAAAGAACGATGAATTTAACATAATTCTTTTAGGAAGTCTTGATGTCCCAATTTAATAAAAAACAAATTCTGGGGCTAATAAAAGAACTCTTGATTAAGAATAATCTTACCCTATCAACGGCAGAAAGCTGCACAGGGGGATTAATCAGCTCTTATTTAACGGATATCTCAGGTTCCAGTGCTTTTATTAATCAAAACTTTGTAACTTACTCAAACGAGGCTAAAGAGCGTTATTTATCCGTAAAAAAAGAAACACTCGAAGAATTCGGGGCGGTAAGCGAGCAAGTTGCTTATCAAATGTCTTTAGGATTGTTACAATTAGCTGATTGTTCTATTGCAACAACAGGAATCTTGGGTCCAACAGGAGGAACTTTAGAAAAACCCGTTGGTTTGGTTTATATTTCTTTGGGATATAGAAATAAAATTAAAGTTATAAAATATATTTCTAAAAAATCTTCTACAAATAATAGGCATAAAATTAAAAAAGATATTGTCAGGTTTTCTCTTAACGAATTTTTAAATTTTTTAAAAAATACTCTTAATTAAGTATATTTTTATTTGCACTTATAAAATATAATTATATTAAGAGTGGGAAAATGCTAAAAACAATAATAATTGATAAAAATAATAATTCTAAAGATTTGATTTCATCCTATTTAAATGAAATGGAAGAAATCAGTCTTATTGGTGCATTTGGTGATTTTTCACAATTCGAAGTTGAACTATCCAATATTGATTTGATAATTTTTGATATTGATTCCAATACTTTTAGTGAAAAAATTAAAAAAATTAGAGCAATTAAAGAAAAAAATAAAAATATTAATTTTATAGCTCTTTCTTATGAAATTAACTCGGAATTGGTTTCGAAGGTTCTAAAGGAAGATATTAAGGATTTTTTATTAAAACCGATTCTGCCCAATATCCTGCAAGCGTCTGTTAAAAAAATCGAGAGCTCTAAAAATCAAGTTACGCAGTCGGACGCTAATACAATTTGTATTTATTCACCCAAAGCGGCAAGCGGGAAAACCTCTTTAGCGCTAAATTTAGCTTATCAACTTTCAAGAGAAACTAAAGATAAAGTTTGTCTTCTGGATTTAAACTTTAAAACAGCCGATATTGAAGCTTTTTTGGGAGTTGAAGCGAAAAATTCCTTTATTGAAACTATTAATTCGATTGAAAAAAAAGACGAGAAAGGAACTTTAGCGCTGGCGCAAAAATACCAAGATTCATTGTATGTCTTATCTTTTAGGGAATCCGATTTTAATTTTAGAATCAAACCCCAGGATGTTCAAAAATTGATTAATATATTAAAAAATATCTTTCAATATATTATTATTGATACAAACTCTGAAATGGACGAAACCACAGTTTCAATTCTTAATAATTCCGATATAATTCTCTTTATTACAATGCTCAATCTTGTTTCGATTCGAAATAGTCAAAAGTGTTATCAAATGTTCGAACAATTGGGTTATAGCAAGTCTAAAGTTAAATTGATTGTTAATCGCTACATTGAGAATTCGGAAATTAGTCTTCAAGATGGTGCAAAAACAATCGGAAGGGAAGTTTTTGCAACAATTCCCAATAATTATCTAACTTTAGTTGATGCAATAAACTTAGGACGGACTGTTATTGAAACAAACCCGCAATCTAACATTGCTAAAGCGTATAAGGAAATTTGCGCTAAAATTCTAAATATAGATTTTTTAAATCTCAAGGATTCAAAAAATCCGACTTATAATCACGGTATTTTTAATTTGCTTCGAAGAATGGGGGAGTAAATGTCGCTTAGGGATAGATTAAAAAAAGAAATTAAAAAAAAGGAATTAAGGGCATATATCCCGGAAAACAACGCAGTTGATTTTATTGGATTAGGACCGATTGAACCTTTGTTAAACGAGTCCAATAACAACTCGATTTTTGTTAACGGGGCAAAATATGTTTATGTTCAAAAAAAAGGAGTTGTGCTGCAATCTCAAATAACGTTTCGAGACAACGTTCAACTTGAGAATTTAGTTAAAAAAGTGGCATCTAATATCGGGGTTCAACTTGATGAGAAAAATCCGTATTTTGAATTCAACCACAAACTGGGAATCAATGTTTCAATGACCCTTCCTCCCTTATCCAGCAATGCAATGATTTTTGTTAAGAATTATTGTGATGAATTTGCAAATTTTAAAACTTTAATTGAGGAAAGATCTGTTTCTAAAGAAATTGCGCTTTTTTTGGAAACTTTGGTTTTTGTTGAAGGCTCAATTGTAATCGCAGGGAAAAAAGACAGTTTAAAAACAACATTATTAAGCGCACTTACAAAAAAAATGCTCCCTAAAGACAGATGTCTTCTTTTTGATTATAGACAAGAATTAAAAAACGAGAGTCCAAACTTTACAAACTTTGATTTTTCTTCTTTTTTCGATGTAAACCAAAAAAAATCTTTAATTAACTCAATTTTTTCATCAAATCCCGCTAAAGTCTTTGTAAACGGCGCAAAGGAAGATATTGTCCACTTTGTTGCTCAAGGGTTATTGGGTTATAACAATCTTGTTGTGACTCTGGATGCGTCCAATAAACAAGAGGCGCTGGATAAAATTATAGACGCAATTCTTGAAAACAAGCCTTATTTGCATTATCAAGACGCAAGAAAAATCGCTTGTTCGATTTTTAAACTTATAATTTTTGTAGATATTGACGAATTGGGAAAAAGAACAATAAGTTCAATTTCAGAAGTCGGTGAGGATTGTCAAATCGAGGATATTTTTTATCTTAACGATTCAAAAGAACACGTTTCGGGCGGTTTTGTTCCTCAGTTTTATGAGCAAATAAAAGAGAATTCACTTTTAATCGGATCTAATATCTTTGATTCCGATTACATTCATACCTACACAAAAACTTTGGACAACGACTTGGATTTGAGCAAAAAAAATGTTGATGTATTAAAAAAATTCAAGAAAAAACAAGTTGTTGAGGAATTAAAAGAGGATGAAATTACAGAAGAAGATTATCTGGAATTTTTAGGAGACGACTCAGAAATTGAATCAATCGAAATTGAAGATTTATGAAAAATTGATGAAAAAGTGCTTTAAACTTGCACTTAAGGCAAAAGGCAAAAATATTCCCAATCCTTATGTTGGATCTGTTGTTTATGATGAAATTGAGGATAGAATAATTTCTTTTGGGTTTCATAGTGCTTATGGTTCGCCCCACGCTGAAGTTGAGGCGATAAAAAACGCAAATAACAACACAAAAAATAAGACTTTGGTGGTTAACTTAGAACCTTGTTCTCATTATGGAAAAACGCCCCCTTGTGCTGATTTAATTATAGAATCCGGGATTAAAAAAGTTGTTGTGGGGATTCTTGACCCCAATCCTTTGGTTCAAGGAAGAGGAATTGAAAAATTAAAAAAAGCAGGAATTGAAGTTGTAGTCGGGGTTTTAGAGGACGAGGCTTATGAACTTAATAAAGTTTTTATAAAAAATATTACAACAAAAACTCCTTATATTATGCTAAAAAGCGCAATAACACTGGATTCTAAAATTGCAACGATTGAAAAAAAATCCAAATGGATAACAAATGAAAAAGCAAGATTAGAGGTTCAAAAACTAAGAAGTGAATATCAAGCAATAATGTCTGGCTCAGGAACAATCCTTGAGGACAATCCAAGACTTAACGTAAGAATAAAAAATAAAAAAAATCCAATTCGAATAATTTTTGACCCTAACAATAAAATTCCTCTTAACTATAATGTTTTTAATAGTGATAATACAAGAATAATTCTTGTTAATAATTCTAATATTAAAACCCCAACGTGGATTGAGAAAATCCCTTTTAGTAATTTTTCCAATCTTTTTTACACCCTTTATAAAATGGGAATTTATTCAATAATGGTGGAATCAGGAGCGGGATTTAACTCGGAGCTTTTAAAAAATTCGTTTATAGACGAAATTAATTTGTTTTTTGCTCCTAAAATTTTCGGTTCGGGTTTAGATTTTGTTAAAGGACTAAACACAAAAGAAGTTAGTGATTGTATTGAGGTTGAAATTAAAAAAATTAAAAAAATCGAAGACAATTTTTTAGTTAATGGTAGAATTAAAAAAAAGGAAGTTTTTAATGAAAATTTTAGTAATTAACGGACCCAATCTCAATCTTCTAGGTACAAGGGAACCTGAAATCTACGGTTATACAACGCTTTTAGATATAAATCAAGAATTGGTCGAATACGCTAAAACTTTATCCAACGAAATTGAACTAAGTTTTTTCCAATCGAATATTGAGGGTGAAATTGTCGATAAAATCCAACAAAGCGCCGATTTTGACGGATTAATAATAAACCCTGCAGCATATACTCACACAAGTATTGCAATAGGGGACGCAATTAAAGCCGTTGGAATTAAAGCGGTTGAGGTTCATTTGTCCAATGTTTCCAATAGAGAAGAATACAGGAAAAATTCTTTTATTTCAAATAGCTGTATAGGGGTTGTGAGCGGATTTAAGAAAGATAGTTATAAAATGGGATTATTGGGTTTATATAATGTCGCAAAAAGAATTTGAGTTTTTAAAAATTATAAATAAACACTTAAGATCTTCCTATTTGGGTGATGATTGCGCTTATTTGGAGGATTCAAATCTTGTTATATCGAGTGATTGTTTAATTGAAGGAATTCATTTTAAACTTGAATATATGACTCCTTCTGAAATTGCAAGAAAATCACTTTTGGTAAATATTTCTGACATTCTAGCCTCAGGAGCCAATCCAAGATACGTTTCAATAGTGCTTTCAGGGAAATTAAGCGATGAGTTTATTGATGAATTCTATAAAGAAGTAAAAAAAGTTTCAGGGGAATTTAATCTTGAAATTACGGGCGGTGATTTATCCAAAGGACCAAGTATTTCAATCGCTGTAACGATTTTAGGTGAAGTTGGGACACGTCGAATTTCATCAAGAAAAAATGCGTGCGCTGATTATATTGTAGCGGTTGTTGGAGAATTCGGCTCGTCCGCTCAAGGATTGGAAGATTTAGAATATGGAATAAGGGATAATTATTTTGTTAATTATCATAAAAAACCTCCTTTGCACCCAAAAATTGTAGAAGAAATTGCAACTAAAACAAAACACAAATACGCAATGATGGATTCTTCCGACGGTTTGTGCGACTGTTTGTATCAAATTTCTGAAAAATCCAATGTTAGAATCGATGTTCAATATAAAAAAATTCCAAAAAAAGTCAAGAACAAAGAAATGGTTCTATTTGGAGGAGAGGATTATTCTTTGGTTGTTTGTTTAGATAAAAGGGATTATAAAAAAATCGCTGGATTAACAGAAATTGGGATTTGTTCAGCTGGCGAAGGTGTTTTTGTAGATAATAAGGAGCTAAAATACCGTGGATTCGACCATTTCTGTTAGCGTTATAATTACTGCCGGGGGATTATCCCAAAGGTTTGGATCTAACAAACTTTTGGAAAAATTAGGGGATAAGACGGTTGTTGAAACAACGATTCTAAAGTTTTTGGATTATGCTCAAGAAATTGTAATTCCTGCAACCGATGAAATTAAGAATTTTTTAATAAAGTCAACAATTATTGATACAAAAAAAATTAAATTTGCGCTCCCCGGGAAAACAAGACAAGAAAGTGTTTACAATGCACTTTTAGTTTGTTCTAATCCAAAGAATGTTCTAATTCACGACGGCGCCCGCCCTTTTATTGATAGCGAAACTATTAAAAAAACACTACTTCAACTAAAAACCCATAAGGCAGTTGTAGTTGGGATTTTTGCCGTTGATACAATTAAGGAAGTTGTTAATAATAAGGTTATTAAGACGCTCGATAGGAAAAAAATCTTTCAAACTCAAACACCCCAAGGGTTTGATTATCAATTTATTAAAAAAATCCACGAATTATATAAAAATAATCAAACTTTTACAGACGATAGTTCCTTGGTGGAATTTTTTGGTGAAAACGTTGTTGTGGTTGAGGGAACGAGAAAAAATATCAAAATTACAACTAAAGAAGATTTATCATAAAAGGTAATTAATACTAGTACGTTAGTATATTTAAAAACACCTATAAATATTTTAGAGTATATAAAGAAATTAAAATATTGTATGGAGTTTTTTATGCTGATTGATAAAAAATTTAGTCAAGACAAACAATACTTTTGTACAGAATTCAAAAACGTTTCTAAAGAAGTCCTTCCCTGGCTTGAAAATTTGGCGTGGGAATATCGATGCTCAATTGAGAAAAAAGAATGGAAAAGTAAATATAATAATTATGTAATTTATGATTATGAACCCTTTTGCTCCGATGGTTTTGAAATTAATCTCACTTTGAGTTCACGAGAGAATGAATATTTGAATTTTGTTCGATATTTATATGAGAATAAAGTTCAAACTATTGGATATTTGAAAACTTGTCTCACTCTTTAATCCTGTTTTAAACCCTGTATAATTGCGTCTGTTAGTTTTGACACCTGTTTTATTGTAAGTCCTAAATCCTTAATTTTCTCATAGGTTCTATCGTTAACTTTTGGTATTATTGCTTTTTGGAAGCCCAACTTTTGGGCTTCTTTTAGTCTTCTTTCAATATTATCAACATATCGAATTTCACCCAAAAGCCCAATTTCACCAATGATAATAGTATTAGGATTAATTGGAATATCTCGAATTGAACTTATTATTGCTAATGCCAGTCCTAAATCATAACTTGGTTCAACTATCCCGATTCCTCCAACGACATTAACATAAACGTCTTGTTTGGATAAATTTAAACCGACTTTTTTTTCAAGAACCGCTAAAACCTGTAAAACCCTGTTGTATTCGAGTCCAACAGCAACCCTTCTCGGGTTTGCGTAGTTGGTTGAACCGACAAGTGCTTGAAGTTCGTGCAAAAACACCCTGCTCCCTTCGCAAGTTGCAATTCTTGCACTCCCTGGCGCATTATGGGGACTATCCAAAAGAATTTGAGACGGGCTTGTAATTTCAATTAAACCATCGTCTTCCATTTTGAAAACCCCCAATTCCGATATTGTTCCAAAACGATTCTTAATGCATCTTAGAATTCGAAACTGCTTGTATTTATCCCCTTCGAAGTTAATTACAGTATCAACCATATGTTCTAAGACCTTAGGACCTGCAATATTTCCTTCTTTTGTAACGTGTCCTATTATTATTGTTGTAATATTTTTTTGTTTAGCAATTCTCATTAGAACATTAGTGCATTCTCGAATTTGAGACACACTTCCTGATCCTGAGGCGATATTTGCGCAAAAAACACTCTGAATACTGTCCACAATTAAAAAATCGGGTTTAATTGTATCAATTTGATTAATAATTTCATCTATACAGGTTTGATTCGTTAAAAATAAATTATCCGGTTCCACTCCAAGGCGTTTTGCCCTTAATTTAACCTGATGGGGCGATTCTTCAGCGCAAACATATAAAACATTGAGTTTTTTTTGATTAAGCTTAATTTCGCAAATACTCTTTGTTGTTTGCAACACTAAAGTAGATTTCCCAATCCCCGGGTCCCCTGCTAATAATAAAAGTGAACCTTGAACAAATCCTCCCCCTAAAACTCTATCCAGTTCTTCAATTCCACTTCTAAATCTTGTTTTTTCGTCCAACTCGATTTCTTTTATGGTTGAAATTTTAATTTCTCCTTCAACCAAATTGGAGGGTTTCGCTGAATCCAATTTTACGATATTTTTTGTAATTTCTTCGATAAATGTCCCGAATTGGTTGCATTCAGGACATCTTCCCAAATAAGAAACCGTTTCATACCCGCAGTTTTGACAAACCCATTTTGATTTTACTTTAGCCATAAATTAATTATAGAAAATACGTAAATATTTGTAAAGTTGAGTTTATTTTTTTTAAAGAATTGAAAAAATTTAGTCGTTAACTATTAAAACTTGATTCTAAAGAAGGAAAGACATATGGCGGATGAAATCAAATTAACCGGTTATGACGCAATTTATAACAAGGTTCAACAAAACTCCACAAAAGAAATTAAAAAAGAAGAATTTGCTTCTGTTATAGACGAACTTAAAAATGAACAAGGGGACATTAACTCAGTTTCTTTAAGGGATGTTTTAAGCGCAAAATTTAATATTGACGATAAAAACGACGCACTTTTGTATTTGATTGATGAAGTTGCAAAAATCGATAACGACAAAACCCTTAATTTAAATGATTTAAACTCAACTTATGACAACAGCAACAACACTGTTCATATTTCCGATTTTGATTTAACGCAAGAAACTTGCGATAATATTAAATCCGATATTGAGAATGAAATTAATAATAAAAAAATTGCACTTGAGAATAAAAAACAATCAAGAGGAATTATAACAGCGCCCTGGAACTGGATTAAAGGCGTTTTTGGAGGCGGGGATAAAAAAGAAGCAAAAGAAATTGATAATTTGCAAAAACAACTGGATGAAATTAATCAAACCCAGGATGTTTCAAAACTTGATGAACTTTATAAAGCAACTTTTGATAGAACCTTAAAGGCTGAAAAAATTGAGAATATTGAACAGGCAAATAATTTTTGCAGTTCTTTATCTAATGAGAATAAAGCTGAAATTACAAATTTTTTAGAAAATCAACTTGATTCAATTAAACAAATTCAAGACCAATCGGAAAGTGAAAACGGTTGGATTTCAGGGCTTTGGCACGGTTTTAAAAATTTAACAGGAATCGGAGCTTCGTCCGATAAAATTGATGCAAAATTTGATTCAACAAGAAAAACATTGGAAGATTTAAAGAATAATCCCGATAATCTTGCAAATGCTTATAAAACTTTAACAGGAAACGATTTAACCCAAGAAGAATTCTTAAAATTGCAAGACGGACAAAGAAGTTTGTCTGTTCTTAATGATGTTATTGAATATCAAAACGGACAACAAATGGGCGTTGATACAATAGCCGATGTTGTAACGGGGATTGGGTCTTTAGCAATTGCTGCAGCGGGGGTTGCGCTTGCTCCTGTTTCGGGTGGAACATCTTTAGTTTTAACTTGCGCTGCTGCAGGTGGAGTGAATGCTGTAATGAAACCCCTTTTTAAAGCAACAGATTGTATTGGCAATGAAAAAACTTATAATTGGGAAACCGATTTTAAATATGATGCTACAACCGGATTTATCAATGGCGCTATGGCTCCTTTAGCAAACGGAGCAGGAACCATGGCAGGAAGTGCCGGAAAAACCGCAATGAAACAATTGGGCTTCGAGGCAGTTGAGGAAACTGTTAAAGGAACAGGAAAACAAGCACTTAAAACAACACTAACCAATAAAATTGTGACAAATGCTCCTAAGGTTGTATCAAGGGCGGTTGAAGGTTCACTTGTCGGCGCAGCCGATGCCGGAGGAAGAGCTGTAGCGCAAGGAAGATATGAAGATATTGTTTCTGATTCAATAAAAGGAGCGGAAGCAGGGTTTGTTGCATCTCCAATTCTTGGCTGGGGTATGGATGTAGCACTTAAACCATTATCTAAAAAAGCTGCCGGAATGACAGACGATATTGTAAGAAACTCAGATGATATTCTTAATGACACCGGAATAATAGACGATATTACAAGGAATTCAGACGATATTCTTAATGATTTTACTAATTCCTTGACCGATGACTATGAAAGAGCCTTGGCTGAGGGTTTAGATGATGTATTTTCTAATAATTCTACTAAACCAAAAACAACAGATATAGACGCTCCTTTAGAATATGCATTTGCAGATGATATGGGGGATGCTTTAAATCAAATATTTAAAGAAATGAACGACGAAAAACTATTTGACATAGCTAATTTTGTTGATGAAACTCAAGATGTGATTCCTTTATCAAATAATGAGTATTTAATTCCTAATCCGGATGCGTCTGTAAATATTGGTTCAACAAAAATAAAATTAAGTGAAATAAGCACTTATCAAAAAGAAATCCTTGAAAGCGCCGGCGTATTTATTGATAAAACCGATAATGGATTTCTTATTAAGAATATAGATGTCGATAACTTGAATCCAAATGCTAACAAATTTGCTACAAACGGTTTTTCTAACGATATTGTAAAAATTGATATTAACAATGAAACCATTCTAAAACCGGGTGAATATTTAATCGATAATCCCGATGCTTGTATTGATTTAGGAAATACTCAAATTAAACTTTCTCAAATTAGTGATTATCAAAAAGGAATTCTTGAGAATATCGGAATTGTGGTTGATAAAACTGACGATGGATTTATTGTAAAAAATGTTACTCAGGACTTGGATTTAAAAATCACATCGGATGCTAATTTTAAGATTAATACCGCCGATACCGATTTAACCCCAAAATCCGCTGAAAGTGCGGTTGTTGACCCAAAAGTCGATGTTGATGTTCAAACTGATGATTTTGTATCTAAGTTCGACGAAGGTATTGAACCTGATATTGATGTCGATTTAAGCGATGTTGTTAAAGAGGCTGATGAAATAAATAAATTATTGGCTGAGAATGATTTAACCCCAAAACCCGCTGAAAGTGCGGTTGTTGAACCAAAAGTCGATGTTGAAAAAATAGTTGTTAACTCAAGTGATATTTCAACGCTTGATAAGAACAAAAGCTACTTAATTAACGACCCCGATGCTTTTATTGATATTGAAGGGGTTGGAAGACTTCCAATTAAAGATATTACAGAAGATCTTCTGGACGATTTACAAGAAGATGGAGTTTTTCTTGAAATTAAAAAGACAGCAGACGGTTTTGAAGTAGCCAATTTTGCCGATAGCAAAATTAGAATCCTAAATCAAGAAAACGAGTTGTTATTATCTAATTTGCACGATAAAAACGTGCTTGTAAACCAACTTGAGGATCAATATCAAAAACTAAAACAAACGGGAGCTTATAAAAATCCTGCTTATCAAACAAATACATTTACAAACAAAACAGATATTAAAAAATCCGTTGCAACTTCTAATAATAACGTTAAACTAAAAAAATATGAAAAAGTTTGGTGTGATAGAAGTGCTAAAGGAGCATCGGTTGATTATCAAGGACAAAGAGCGTCTTTGAATGTCAAGGCGGATTCTAATTTAATTAAAGAATTAGACGAACTTATGACTCAAGGGACTTACACAAATTCTAAGGGTAAAAAAGTATCAATCGACAATACCGAATTTCATTATAAAACCTACAATGCCGAAAATATTGAAAAATGGGCAAATAGAGAGGATCCTATAACCCTTTATTTTAACGGCAATGTTAATGACGCAACAAAAAGAGCGCTTGTGGATATTACAAAAAAATATCAACGAGGAACACTTAGTACTCGAGAAAATAAAACAAATTTTTGGATAAATATTGAATCTCAACCAACAACCGCTCAAACAAACGCACTTCTTGATAAAGCTTACAATGTAAGTGATGAATTGGGTTCTGCTCTGGAAGAATCTTTGGGCAATCAAACAGTCTTTTCCTCAGGACAATACAAAGCTTATAAAGAAGTTGTAGAACAATATCAAAAAGTTTCTAATTTTGATAATAATATTGCTATTGTTAATCAAAATTCTTCCAGTGTTGCAAAAAATGTATCTCAAGAAATTCTAGCTGTTCAAGTTGATGATTTGGCAAATGTGAAAACGGAAACTTTGGCTGATAATATTGATATCAATAATCAAAATCCATCCAAATCTTTAGCTGACAATGAAATCCAACCGGATAATATTAAAGAAACTAAACCTGTTAAACAAGTTGATTCGACTGATGCAAAAGTTGAGAATGTTAATAAAATAAACTCGACAACATCTACAGTGCAACATAAAACAACCTTTAGCACAAATGATATTGATACATTGCAAACTCTAAAACAAAATGAAAAATACTATATAAATATTGAGCCCACCAAAGATAAATATGGATATCGTGAATGTGAACCTTTTTACCTTAAAGTTGAAGGTGTAACAAGGGGTTATGACCTTAGTAGATTGGGGTCTTTTGAAATAGAAGGGTTAAATAGACTAGGCATTGAGGTTACGTATAATGGAAATCAAATGGAAATTGTTAATAATGGAGCTAAAAATGCAAAATTTATAGGACGCACGGAAAGTGAGAATCTTTTTGAGTTTCTTCCTAAGTATAAAATTAAGGAGTCTTATAAAAATGTAAGTAAATTTGGTGATGATGTTAACTATGAAATATACGATTCAGTGTTCCAAGAACCACAAAATAATCTTATAAAACAAACTAAACCTAGATATGGATGGGGGTATATAAGACAAAAGGCAGATTTAGGGGATGTTTACTCCGGACAAAAAGTTTTATTAAATGTTAACTTTGATGCTAATTTAATTAAGGAATTAGACGAGCTTATGACACAAGGAACATACACAAACGCAAACGGACAAAAAATAAAACTAAACGATGCTGATTTTTGTTATAGGGTTTCAGATAGGAACTGGGGCGATTATGAGAATCCAATAAATTTATACTTTAAAGAAAACGTAAGTTTAGAGGCTCAAGAAGCAATATCTGAAATTACAAAAAAATACCAAAGAGGCGCAATAAGTGGTTGCGAGGATTCTTCAACCCCCTGGATGAATATTAAGAATCCTATATCGGAACAAGAAAAAAATAATCTTATTCAAAAAGCTCGAAATATTGACAATAGCAATGGCGATAATTATTTATTAGAGCAAGTCCGACATTATATATTAAATGATGAAAACTTCTTTGAAATCGAGGACGCAGCAGTTATTGATAATTATATAAATTATTGTCAAGAAATTTTAAAATTCTAAATTAAGCGCATTAATTAATTTTAAAGCCCCTAAAAAGGGGCTTTTTGTTTTAATCTTCTTTTGTGGATAATGCAATAAAAGAGGCGATAACAAGCATTATTGCGCCGAACATAAAAGCATAATCCCAGTGGTTGTTTGTGAATCCTCCTGTCATATTATAAGTTGCAACATTAATAAACCAGGCAAGAACCGTACAAACAAGGACCTGGGGAGCTGAAATAAAGATATTAAAAATCCCCATAGCAGATCCTTCTGTTCCTTCTTTAATATATTTGGATAACATTGCAAAAGGCAAGGATAAAGTTGACGCCCAGCCGATTCCCGCTAGTCCCATTGCTGCAAAAACAGTAACTTTATTGGGCATAAAAGCAATAAGAAGATAAGCCAGCGCCATAGTTAGAAGAGAAATAGCGTGGACTCTTTTGTTTCCTTGTGCTTGAGCCATTTTTGCAATAGGAATTGCAATAATAAAACAAATTAGGTTAAAAAACGCTAAACAAATCGATGCGAAATTCTGCGCTTCAATTTGGGCTCCTTCAAAAACTTTTGCAACATTAGGAGCTAATTCAGCGGTATTAGGAACCGAATATAGAATATGAACAACATATTGCGTAAAGAAAATAAGCAAACTCATTAATCCAATCCAGGAAAAAAATTGCATTAAACAAATTTTTCCAACCTCAGGACTTGCATTCAAAAAGTCTTTAACGTTTTCAATAAAAGATTTAGAGGCGGTTTTTTTAGCTTCCAATTTCTTTTCCATTAGTTCTTCTTTATTGGGAATGTTTTCTTTAAAAGTGACACAGGTCCAAATCATCCCCAGGATAAATGCAATCCCTGCCATGGTAAATTGAGCGTCGGTTGACATTTGATAATTAAAAGCCCACTTTAAAAAAGGAGCGGTTCCAGCGGCAATTACAGAACCCAAACCGATTGCAAAACTAAGATAGGAATTTGCAATTCCGTGTTGACTTTTTTGGATATTATCCGGAATTAAAGCTCTATAAGGACCTTGAGCAGCGTTTACGCAAGCGTCAATTACCCAAATAAAAATTGCGGCAATTAAAAGTGCCAAAAGTTCAGGGTGATTGGGTCCAAAAAGATTGCTTAAAAATTTACTTTTAGGGAGCAAGATTAAACCGATTGACCCAAAAAGGGCTCCGAAGAATAAATATGGAATTCTTCTTCCAAAACGAGTGAATGTGTTATCAGACAGTGCTCCTATTATTGGTTGAACAACAATCCCCGTAACAGGTCCTGCAAGCCAGATTAATCCATATAACAAAGGACTTGCGCCTAAGGATTCCGTTAAGGGTCCTGATAGAATAATTCTCATTTGCCAGGCAAATTGCAACCCGAAAAACCCGATACAAAAGTTTAGCAGTTGCGCTGAGCTAAATTTTCTTAAATTTTGGTCGAAGGACATATTTTTCTCCAAAAAAATCTATAAACATAATATATTTTACATTAATAATTTTTAATTGTAAAATATATTAATATGAGAGTAAAATTTTTAATATTAATATTATTTTTGTTTTTAATTGAGAATATAACCTTAGGTTATGAAAAAGAAAAAACAACAATAAGAGTGGGTTTATCAAATCAGGCTTTTTCAAGCCAGGAATTCGACAATGTTTCAATAATGTCTTTGGATACAATAAAAATTATTGATATGTCGACAAATGTCAAAATTGAACCGGTGGACGGGAACAAAACGCTTTATTTTTCAATGAAAGAGGGATTATTCGATATTGCAATCGATAATAAACCTAAGTATGAAAAATTAACGGGTCCACTGCTGCTTAGTTCTAATTCCGAGTTTCTTATTATTAATTTAAATCGAAAAGGGACTCCTGCTAAATACAAGGGAATGTTGGAACTTAGGGCATCTAAGAAACCGAATCGTTTTAATTTGGTTAATGTTGTCGATATTCAAAATTATTTGCGAGGGGTTGTTCCTAATGAAATGCCTGTTTCTTTCTGACTTGAGGCTCTAAAAGCGCAGCCGGAAGCGGCAAGAAACAACGTTCAAAGGGCAAATATCAACCCTAATTATGATGTTGTTGATTCGACTTCTTCTCAAGTTTATTACGGGGTTAATTCTTATCGAGAAATAACAGATAACGCTGTTGAAAAAACAAAAGGAATTTACGCTCTTTATAAAGAAAAACCGATTAGCGCCCTTTATTTTTCAACCTCCCCGGGGATTACGGACGATTGGGACGATGTTTTTGGAACGGGCTATCCAAGCAATAATCATCCTTATCTTAAGGCAAAATACGATGACCCCAATCAAAAACCGCTTAAAACGGAAGAAGAAATTAGAGATTTTTATTCAAAAAAAGATAACGGACTGGATGTTAACTCCCCCAAGTTTCGCTGGAGTGTAGAATTTACAAAAGATGAGCTCGAGAATGTTTTAAAAGACACTCTTCAACAACAATCAAGGGCAAATCTTGTAACCCCAAAATACGACGGTGACATTCCTTTTGAGGGTTTAAGAGAAATTAAACCAATCAAAAGAACCCAATCGGGAAAAGTCGTGGAATTGGAAATTAAATCCAAAAGCGGTGATTACAGGATTAAAAAAGAACTTGGAATAAGAAGATTAATTAAGAAAAACGGGGCAATATTACCAAGTGGCAATTTTTACGTTGAAACCTCGGGAATCCAACAAACAGAACCCAAAGACGAATATTTATTAACAAAAATTTTCGAAGGGGACGAAAAATATCCGACCAATTTTAAGTTTATTGGAGGAGGATTCGGACACAGCGTCGGAATGAGCCAGTTTGGAGCATACAATTTAACTAAAAAAGGGGTTAAGTATCCTGATATCTTAAAATATTATTATTCGGGGATAAATATTTCAACTATGCCTAAAACGGTGTTATTTAACGAATATAATATTTCCTACAAAACCGAATTCTATTTCGACAAAGACGCTTACAAAGAGGCTTATTTATATATTGACAATCAAAAAAATGTCAGCGATTTTCCTTTCTCAATTAACGGTTTTGAATTCTTAGATACAAAACAAATTAATCAAACCCCTGTAATCAAAATGAATATTACCCAATATTTAAAACAAGGAAATAATACGATTAATTTTTTACCCTTATCCAAGGAAAATAAAGGAAAATACGTTGTTTATCGTGTGGAATTGTTGTAATAATGGAAAAAACTCAAGATAAAAAATCTCAAACCCTCTTAAAGTCTGCAACCCTTATTGTAATTGTAATTCTACTATCTAAAGTTGCCGGGTTTTTAAGAGATATTATAGTTGCTAATTATTACGGGGCAAGTTTAGTTTCAGACGCTTATTTTTACGCCTATCAAATTCCTGCGCTCGCTGTTGTAATTTTAGGGGGAATGGGCGGACCCTTTCATTCCGCTACGGTTAGTGTATTTTCAAAAATTATTGATAATTTTAGTGCAAAGCCAAAAAAAGAAGTAAAAAGACTTTTTAATACCTATGAAACCTTTTCTTTGCTTGTTTTTGGATTAATTGCTTTAATTTGTTTCTTTTATCCCGATATTGTAATGAAAATTATAATTTCACAAGCAAGCCCCGAGTTATCAGCTTTAGCAGCGTATCATTTAAAATTAATGTCCCCCGTAATATTGGTTGGGGCGCTTTTAGGGCTTTATTACGG
Source organism: uncultured bacterium (assembly GCA_947361225.1). Classification (GTDB taxonomy): domain Bacteria; phylum Cyanobacteriota; class Vampirovibrionia; order Gastranaerophilales; family Gastranaerophilaceae; genus RUG14156. Next base: position 8,991 of record CANAIK010000003.1, on the reverse strand, counting down.
GATTTTAGTTACTTATAATAAATTTTTATTGCCAAATATTGCCCCTTCTATGGTATCAATCGGGATAATTATAACTCTTTTTATAACAAAAGGGGACAACACCGGGTTTTATTTGGCGCTTGGAACGACTTTTGGAGCGCTTTTGCAGCTTTTGGTTCAGACTCCTGTTGTAGTTAAACTCGGATATACTTTTAAACCCGTTTTTGATTTTTTTAAGAATAAAAAATTTAACGAGATACTGGAACTTTTAATGCCCGCTTTTTTGTCCTCAACAATAGGACAAATTGGGATTTATGTCGATATTTTCTTTGCAAGCAGCTTGGCTCAAGGTCAATGGACTGCGTATGGTTATGCTAACAGGATTTTTCAGTTTCCGGTCGGTTTAATGTTATCAGCGCTTTTGGTTCCTTTGTTTCCTTTGTTTTCAAGACTTGTAGCGCAAAATAAGTTCGATGAAGTTCGTCATTATTTTAACAAAGGCGTTGGATCTTTGATTTTTGTCGGAACCTTTACAATGATTTACATTTTTATTGCAAGAGTCGACCTTATTTCTCTTGCGCTTGAAAGGGGTGCTTTTACTCATCAAGCAACCTTAATGGTTTCAGAGGTTCTATTCTTTATTTCCTTATCTATAATTCCTTATATGTTTCGAGACTCAATAACCCGTCTTTATTATTCTTTTGGGGATTCTAAAACTCCTTTTTATATCGCTTTAGGGTCGATTTTATTAAAACTTATTTTTAATTCACTTTTGGTTGGTCCCTTAGGAATAAACGGGATTGCGCTTTCGACAAGCATTATAACTTTAATTAACGGAACTTTGTTGGCGATTCTAATTAGGAAAAAAATTTCAATCGGATACAGGGTTTTCTTTAAACAAATAGGAAAAATTCTTTTTTGTGCTTTAATTACTTTTATATTAGGGTTTTTCCTTAATTCTTGTATGAATTTAGTATTAAGTGATAGTTTTATTCTAAAAATCGTAAAAGTGAGCATAGATTTTATTTTTATGTTAATTTCTTATGTTTTGGTTGCGCATTTATTAAGAATTGAGTATTTGGAAGATTTAAAAGAAAAAATCGAAACAAAACTGGGGATTAAGAAAAATGCTTAAAAAAGGAGAAGTTATAGCGTTTAAAACAGATACGGTTTGGGGTTTTGGAGCGCATCCGGAGGATAATAGCGCAATTAAGAAAATTTATGAAATTAAAAAAAGAGATTCAGATAAACCCCTTATTCTAATGAGCAATGATTTTAATAATTTAAAAAAATACATTAAAAAAATTCCTAATTATGCAAATTCGTTAATTGAACAATACTTGCCCGGGGGTTTGACTTTGATTTTTGAAAAAACCGATTTGTGCTCCCCTTTAATTACAAGTAATAAATCGACAGTTGGAATTAGGGTTCCTAATAGCGAGGATTTTTATAGAATTGTTGAAAAAATCGAAGGATGTGTTCTTGCAACAACTTCTTGCAATGTGTCAAATGAGCCTCCTGTTAAAAACTACAAGGAAGCTTATCAAAAATTCTCCGATTGTGCGACAATTATTCCCCCAATTAAAGATTCTATTGAATTAACCAGTCCTTCAACCGTAATTTTGTGTGAGGATAGTTGTTACAAGGTTTTAAGACAAGGCGATATTAAACTTTAAAGGCAAAAATTTTTTTTCAAGTGTTTTTTATTGACATTGAATGAAAATAAACAATCAAAATCAAATTAATTTTACCTCCAAAACTCCATTTGCAAAGCCTTTAGGGGCATTTTTTGATAAGAATGCAATTGCTCCTATTGTTTTTATTGAATCCGGAGTGACTTTGTTGCGCTCAAACGAGGCTAAAAAAAGGGGCGGGATTAAAGAAGCTTCGGATAGATTTATTGAACAAGGCGTTAGTGCTGCTGTTTGGATTTGGGGCGTTCAAGCGCTTAAAAGCCTCGGGGATGCAATTGGAGGGAAGGTTTTTGGAATTAAAGATTTGAGTTTTAATTTAGGGAAAGATTGTCTTAGGGATCCTGTTAAAAATAATAAAATTAGTAAAACTGCGCTCGGCTATAAAACCGCAAACACACTTTTGAGCACATTTTTAGCTACTTATTTTATAGGGTTTGTATTACCTAAGATAAGCAGGGATTTATCAAGAAAAATTAGTCAAAAAACAAAAAAAGACCAAACAACTATAAAACCAACAAGTTTTGAGGAATTTAGGAATAAAACAAATAAAAAACAACTCAACTTTACTTCTCTTTATAAATTAGCGGATGTTATTGAGAATAATTCAACTGCAAGACTCTTAATTACCGATTCGGGCGTTGTTTCGGGTCGGTGTATAAACGCTCCTAATATTTATCGTAAAATCGAGAATTTATTTCGTGATATTTCATCAATTTATTTTTATCTTTTTTCTTCCAATCATTTAGTTAATAATGTTTTTAATAAAATTGCAAAGAATACAAATATCGATCCTAAGGTTTTAAATAAAGTTGTCGAAGAGCTAAAAACCAAAGGGTTTGACCCAAATGACTTTTTAGGCAGCACAATTGGAACATTGGACAAAAATCAAAAAATAGAACTTGATAATTTGTTTAACAATAAAGAAGTTGTTCGATTGGAAGAATTTTTAGAAAAATTTCCGTCTTATAAAAATAAAGCTGCAAAAATGTCGCAATTGCAGCCTGTTTTTGATAATTGCTGTTATTTATCTAAAATCCAAGCGCAGGATGTATTAAAACAAGGAATTTTGTGCGATCCTCAGTTTTTAAGTGAAACTTTTAATATTGCAACGAAAAATAGAGCCTCGGATAAAATGAAATTCGTTCCTAAAAAAGAGCTGGATACAATAAGACAATCAATTGATAACTTTATAAAACAAATTAATAGAGAATCCTTTGATAGCGTAACTATTGATAAAATTGAATCGATTGCTAAAAAAAATATTAATAAAAACTTTGCTTTCTATTCAATAGCAACGGTTTTATCAACTTTAGCGCTCGGTGTTGCAATTCCAAGGATTCAATATTTTATTACAAAAAAATTAACAAATAAAAACGAATTTTTAGATGAATAAAATTTTTATGATATTATTTTTTTATGTCAGAATTAAAGCGAACCCTTAATTTAAAAGACGCAATCTCAATCGTAGTGGGTTCTATGATTGGGAGTGGGATTTTTATTGTTTCAACCCATATTGCAAGATTCACAAATTCCGGGTTGTTGTTAATTTTGGTGTGGTTATTAGCGGGATTGATAACTTTATTAGGAGCGCTTTGCTACGGAGAGTTGTCTTCTACAATTCCCGACGAAGGCGGACAATATATTTATCTTAAAAAAATATTCAATAAAAAAATTGCCTTTTTATACGGCTGGACGCTTTTTTTGGTTATTCAAACAGGGACGCTTGCTGCTGTTTTTATTGCGTTATCAAAATTTATCGGATTAATTATTCCGATAATTAGCAGTTCTAACTATATTATTAAATTGTCCCATTATTCCTTATCAACAGAACAGCTGTTTGCGATTGTTAATGTTTTAATTCTAACTTTTATTAACTCAAAAGGCGTTAAGCTGGGGGTTTTGGTTCAAAATATTTTTACCTTAACAAAAATTCTATCGATTGTCCTAATTATTGTGTGCGGGGTTTTATTCGGGTTTGATTTATCGATTCTAAAATCAAATTTGACAATCCCTTTCGTTTTTAACCTTGAAACTATAAAACTAATGATAATGAGTATAACAGGGGCTCTGTTTGCGTCAATCACCTGGAATAATGTAACTTTTATAACAAGCGAAATTAAGCATCCCAAAAAAAATATCAAAAAAGCATTAATTCTTGGGGTCGGGCTTGTAATTACTTTGTATTTTTTAATAAATTTAATTTATTTATCGACCTTGTCTTTGGATTTAATAAAAACTTCTCCTCAAGATATTGTAGCAGCGCAGCTTGCAATTCAAATTTTTAATCAAAAAGCGCTTTTTATAATTGCCCTAATAATTGCAATTTCTGCCTTTGGATGCGCTAATGGGATGATTCTTACAGGAGGCAGGGTTTATTATAAAATGGCAAAAGATAGGATTTTTTTTAGAAAACTTGCTTTTATTGATAGAAAAACAAAAACCCCGAAAAATTCCCTCTGGGCGCAGTGTTTTTGGATTTGCGTTTTGATTCTTTGGGGAAACTACGCTCAATTATTGGATTATGTTATTTATTCTTCGATAATTTTTTACACAATTACAATTTTTGGGATTTTTAGAATGAGAAAATTATATAGCAAAGAAAAAAGCGTCTTTAAAGTTCCAAATTTTATCCCGATTGCTTTTATAATCCTAAGTTCGATAATAATTATCTCTCTTACTTTTCTAAAGCCCTTATCTACGGTTCCAGGATTAATAATTACTTTTTTAGGGATTTTTGTTTATCTTTTTTGGAATAAATCCGCTTCTTAGTTTGTTTTGATATTTGAGGGTCAAGTTTTATTTATTCGATTCTATATTCTTCAGGTGCAATAATAACAGTTAATTTTGGTGTTTGCAACAAATTTTTAGCTGTATTAGAAACATCCTCAGCTGTTACTTTATCGAGTTTTGATAAGAATTTTTCATTGTAGTCCAATCCAAGACCCATTGTGTAGTTGTATCCTTGAATTGAGCAAATTTGAGAATTATTCTGACTAAAATACTTTAATCTTCCTTTAATATTTTCCCTGGCTCCTATAAGTTCCTCGTTAAGAGGCGCTTTATCCGCTAATTTTTGAAGTTCGTCTTCGAATCCCAATAAAGATTTGTTAATGTTTATAGGGGCAGTTCCAATGTACAAATCAAAAATCGCACTGTGCAAAAGGGTTTCATATTGACTTCGAACGGTGTATGCTAGTCCTTGTTTGTCTCTTAGGTTTACAAAAAGCCTGCTTGAAAGTCCTTGCGCACCTAAGATATTATTAAGAATTGAATAATTAGGACTTAAGGGTGAATTAAAACTTGGAACCAGCCACCCTTGAAGGATTTGAGCCTGTTGAGCGTCGTTTTTGGGGATAAAAATAAGTTTATCCTCTTTATTTTGTGTTGTAAATAAATCTTCAATTTCGTTTTTTGTATCATTTGATTCTAAGAAATTAAAATTTGAGCTCAAATAATCGATAAGTTCGGTTTTATTCTCGCAATCACCAACAAAAACAATTGAATGGAAATTTTTTAATAATTCCTTATGCGTTTCAATGATATCTTCTTTTGTAATATTATCAATGCTTTCAAGGATTTTTGTGTGAGTTGCGCTGTAAGGATGATTGTCAAATATCGTTTTTACAAAACAATCCGTTAATTTGAACTTTGGATTATCCAAATCAGATATAATTTCATTCTTCATTTTGTAAATTTCTTTTTTATAATCGTTAAATGTTGAATTGAGAATCAAATCTTTAGTAAGGTTGATTGCCTCTTTTAAATCTTCATTCAAAAAGACCAAAGAAAGCTTAAGATAATCCTGTTTTGCTTTAGAAGTTATATCAATACATTGATTCTCGAATAATTCCGCTAATTTAGAGGCTGAATAATTCTTTGTCCCTTGAAGTAGTAATCTTGCTAAAAGGGAGTTAATCCCTGCGAATTTTTCTTTTTTTACAACTTTAAAAAAGAAAGAAATACTAATTCTTGGGGTTTTTGGCATTTGTTCGATTAGAATATTTATATTATTTTTATTATAATGTTCCATTTTTTTCTCCTTCAGGCAAACAAATACTAATTGAAACTAAATCGGGGTCTAAGTATTTTTTTGCAATCGATTGAAGATAAGAACAATCAATTTCTTCCAGTGTCGATAAGTATTTTTTAGCTAAAGTAATATCTTCGCAAACACTCATCCAAAAACCGATAGCATCCGCTATATCGCAAACGGTTTCTGATTCCTGGGCAAAATTTACACGGGCTCTTTTTTTGGCTTTATCGAGTTCTGTTTGTTCGATTTTTTCTAAACCCCTCAATTGCCCTTTTAATTCTTCAATAACAATATCTTTTTTGGTTGGGTCAAAATTCGCTTCAATAAAGAAATTGTCCCCGTCTTTAAATTGATAATGACAGCTTTCAATTTGATAATAATGCGGTTTTTCTTGATTTTCAACTAAAGTAGAATAGAGTCTTGAGCTTTTTCCGTCCCCTAGAATTGTTGAAAGTAAATCAAGAGCTATTGTTTCTTTTAAATTAGACGCACTATCGCAAAGCGCTCCTAACATTAAATATCCTGTTTGAATGTCAGATGAATCATAGACCACGGTTGGGTTTTTGATTTTTGTTTCTTTAATTTTTTTATCAGCAACACAAGGTTCTATATTGGAGTTATCCCGGAATCGGAAATTATCTTTAATTAAATTAATTACTTTTTCTTCATCAAAAACACCTGAAACTATTGTTGTTATGTTATTAGGAGTGTAGAAAGTTTTATAATATCGAACAATTTCTTCTTGAGTGATATTGGAAATAATTTCTTTAGTCCCAATAACCTCCCTTTTATAAGGATGATTTTGATACATTATATTATTTAAATTTTTATAAACTTTTCTCCAGTTGTTGTCTTCCCCCATTCGAATTTCTTCAATAACAACGTATCTTTCCCTTTTTTCTTCGGGAGGATTCCCTTTAATATCGAATCGAGGACCAATTTCTTGTCCTGGGAAAATTGCGTCCACCATCATATCGGAGTGGAGCTCAAGAGCGATTCTAAAGTGTTCTTTAGGGATATTAATATAATAAAAAGTGTAATCTTTCCAGGTTGCAGCGTTAATAATTCCACCCAATTGTTCCATTTTTTTATCGAAATATCCGGCTTTGTATTTTGTTGTACCTTTAAATAATAAATGTTCAACAAAATGTGAAACGCCGTTGTTATCTTTGTTTTCGTTAATTGATCCTGTTTTTACCCAGGAGCTTATGTTAATCATAGGGCTTTTTTTTGGCGCCAATACTACTTTATAGCCGTTATCGAAAGTATAAATACTCAAAGGCTTTTCTAAATAAGGATATTCAACCAATTCTTTATTAATAATTTCCATCATTTTAAGTCCTCTCTTAGAACACTAGCGCCTTTAAGGTAAATATGTTTTATTTCGTTTTGTTTTTTTGTTGTATTAATTGTTAATAAAATCCTTAAACACATCCTTAAACTTCCCTCAACTTCGGCTTCATTATAGCACATCATTGGAATTTTATCGAATCCGAGTTCAAGTCTTGCGTGTTTTGCAGGATAATCGGATTTGATATCTTTAGTTGTTGTAAAAATTGCAAAAGCGATATCTTCCCTTTGAACCTCGTTTTCCTTGAGCATTTTTTCTAATAATTCACAAGTTGTTTTTTTAATTTCTTCTTTTGTGTCTTTTTCTAAGGTTATTGCGCCTCTAATTCCTCTTGTGTAGTTTTGCATTATTCGAAAAAGTCTCCTTTTTTGATTCTTGAACCCATTGACCAGTCAAATGCCTTCATTTCTCCTTTGCCCTCAGGTTTTAGAGTTAGAATTTTAATCGTTCCTTGTTTAGATCCAACTACAATCCCTTCTTTATCAATTTCTATAATTTCTCCCGGTTTATTTATGGTTTTGTTCTCTAAAAATTGCGTTTTAAGGATTTTTATCAGTTTGTTGTTGTGTTTTGTGTGATTTGTGTTAATTAGATACATTCCCCTAATTTTATTGTGGATATTAAAAGCATCATATGACCAATCGATTTGTTTTTGTTCTTTTAATATTTTTTTTGTAAAGGTGGCTTTTGTGTGGTCTTGGGGAGTTGGTTTTAGGGTATTATTATATAAACCTTTTAATGTTTTATCCAATAAAAGAGGACTTTTATTGGAAATTTCTTCCATTAATTCAATAACGTTCATATCAAGCGGAATATCGATTTTTTCTTGAAGACAAATATCCCCTGCGTCAAGTTCAAGTTCGGTTTTCATTGTCGTAATCCCGCTATAAGAACACCCGTCAATAATTGCTTGAGCAATAGGACTTGGACCTCGATATTGAGGCAATAAACTTGCGTGCAGGTTAATAACTCCAAATTTTGGAATATCTATAACTTCCTGGGATAGGATTTGTCCAAAAGCAAATGTTACAAAAAAATCGGGCTCCAGTTTTTTTAATTTTTCGATTATTTCAGGTTCCTTAGAAATTCTATCGGGTTCAAACACGGGAATTAAAGCGTTTTTAGCGATTTTTGTAATTTTTCTTTCGACAACTTTTTTGCCCCGATTCTGCGCTTTTGGTTTTTGAACAACTAAACCCAAAACCTTGTAATTATTGGAGTTGATAAAATATTCAAAACTTTTAATAGCAATATCGGGAGTTGCAAAAAAAACTACTTTCATTTTTTCTATCCTTCTTGTTCCTCAATTGCTTTTCTTAGTTCCTCAACTTCCTCAGGATGAGTTTTTTCGTATTCTACGATTTCTTGTTCTAAAAAATCTTCCTCAATTAATCTTTCCTCCTCAATCGAAGGAAGATTGTATTTAGCGAGCGCATTATTAGCATCAAACCTGTTTCTGCAATGATCGATAAAAAGATTTCCCTCCAAGTGGTCGAATTCGTGTTGAATACATCTTGATAAAAGGGATCCGTCACGGGCCTCTTTAACAAAAGGACGTCCGTTAATATCAAGAGCTTTAATTAGGACGTTTTTGTATCTTCTTACGTTTGTATATGCTTTAGGAAAACTCAAACAACCTTCGTAGCTGTTTATTGCGCCTGTTTTTTTGATAATTTTCGGATTCACAAAAACAATTGGGTCAATAGGACCCTTAGGATCTGACACATCGAGAACAAAAATTCTTAAATTCTCACCCACCTGAGGAGCGGCAAGACCCACGCCCTGAGCGTGATACATTGTCTCCAACATATCGGTTATCAGATTCTTAATTTTTTTTGATATCTTTGATACTTCCTTCGATTTCTGTCTTAGAATCGGATTTTTGTATTCAATAATTTTTAGAATAGACATAATTTAATATTATCACATTTATA
>CANAIK010000002.1 GCA_947361225.1 uncultured bacterium | reverse complement strand
TATCACACTTAATACACCCCGAACTCCCTCCGTTCGATACATAGGGAGCATTGCACGCACTGCAAGACCCATTCGATTGTAACCCATACCCATCATTGCACCTATCGCACTTGTTCCTATCCGAATTGCAGTTCCCACAATTGCTTTGCACACAGCTTTCACACTTGCACGTTAAAGTGTTCTTAAATTGGTTCCCGCAGCTTATCGGACAAGCAATACATTGGTTCCCTAAACACAATGTACAATCCGCCCCAACCGTATTAGGACATTTCATACTTAATTTCTTCGTCCCAATCGAAACCCCACCGTGCTTAAGCTTGTGCGTTACCACAGGCGCTAGACTAGCTAGGATTACTGAAATTGTGATTAAGCTTATAAGTAGCTCAATCAAAGAGAAAGCTTTTTTCATACTTTTTTCCTTATTAATTATATTTTTGTGCGGTATAAATTCTATAAATTAAGTAAAAATTTAGATAAAATTTACCTTATTTGTAATTAATTCTATATCATAGGTAAATTATTGTCAAATTTTTACCTAATATACCATTTTTAAAACTTTAAAGGAGGCTTAGAATATGAATATAACTTTTTAGCAAGAAAGGTTTATAATGAATAATATTAAAATATTATTTGGACGAAAAATTCGAGAATTAAGAAAAAAAAGGAACCTCACCCAGGCAAAACTGGCTGAACTTACAAATGTTGACGATAAACATATAAGTTGTATTGAAAGCGGTAAAAATTTTCCTTCGTCTGATTTAATTGAGCGTTTATCTAATGCGTTTTGCGTTGAAATTAAAGAATTGTTTGAGTTTCACTATTTGGAGGATAGTGAGAATTTAAAAAAAGATATTATAGGAATGATTGAAACCTTAAAAAAAGAAGAATTAACACTTGCTTATAAATACATTCGAACTTTTTTATTGTAATTTAAATATTTTATTGCAAATATTAAAAACTTCCTCGCATTCATTAAGTGATAACATATTATCCCCATCACAAAGTGCTTGAGCAGGATTTGGATGAACCTCAAAAAACAACCCCTTTGCTCCTGCTGCAACGGCAGCTTTCGCTAATAGGGAAACGAATTTTTTCTCACCTGCGGAGCTTCCTCCGTGTCCGCCGGGGATTTGAACGCTGTGGGTTGCGTCAAAAATAAGAGGATATCCCAATTCTTCCTGAATTATTTTAACACCCCTAAAATCGACTACAAGATTATTATAGCCAAAACTCGTTCCTCTATCGGTTATTAGGATTTTATCGTTATTAGAATCAATAATTTTTTTTGCAATGGATTCCATTTGATAAGGGGATAAAAACTGCCCTTTTTTAATATTCACGATTTTTCCCGTATTGGCTGCCGCCACAAGTAAATCGGTTTGACGACACAAAAAAGCGGGGATTTGGATAATATCTGCAACTTCGGCTGCGATTTGAGCTTGGTTGGGTTCGTGGATATCGGTTACAATAGGAATGGATAATTCCTGCTTAATATCTTTTAGAATTTTAAGTCCCTCATCGATTCCTAAACCCCGATAAGAATTAAGAGAGGATCTGTTCGCTTTATCGAAGGAAGTTTTAAAAACAAAGTTAATATCTAACTTAGCGCAAATTTCTTTTAGTTTTTTAGCTGTTGTAAAAGAAACCTCCCTGCTTTCAGTGGCGCAAGGACCCGCAAGGATTGTTAGCTTATCTTCTCCAATTATAAAATCATTAAGTTTAACAGTTCTCATTTTTTATTAACACCAAGTTTGATAATTATCATTTTTATTATATAATAATAATTAAATTTAGGGAAGTGAGGGAAAAAAGAAAAATGGCAGCAACAAAAGAAGTTGACGATAAAGAGCAAAAAGCCCTTCAAGAAGGCAAAAACAAAGCTTTAAAACTTGCGCTTGATAAAATTGAAAAGGATTTTGGAAAAGGATCAATAATGCGCCTTGGAGATAAGGCAAATGTTGATTGCGAATGCATTCCAACAGGGTCTTTGGCTCTTGATATAGCCCTTGGAATCGGAGGAGTTCCAAGAGGAAGAATAATTGAAATTTATGGTCCTGAAGCTTCCGGGAAAACAACCTTAGCGCAGCATATTGTTGCCAATGCGCAAAAAAAAGGCGGAATTGCAGCATATATTGACGCAGAACACGCACTTGACCCTGAATATGCAAGAAATTTGGGGGTTGATATCGATCAACTTCTTATTTCACAACCCGACACAGGAGAACAAGCACTGGAAATTGCGGAAGAATTGGTTCGATCCGGTGCAATTGACGTTGTTGTTGTGGATTCGGTTGCAGCGTTAGTTCCTAAGGCTGAAATTGAAAAAGCAATGGATGAACAACAAATGGGACTTCAAGCAAGGTTAATGTCTAAGGGTTTAAGAAAATTGACTGCAATTGTTGCTAAAACCAACACAACAATAATTTTTATTAACCAATTGAGACAAAAAATCGGAATAATGTTTGGAAACCCCGAAACAACAACAGGTGGACAAGCTCTCAAGTATTATTCTTCTGTTCGTCTTGATATTAGAAGAATTGAGGGGGTTAAAAACAAAGAGAACGAAGATATTGGGAATAGAGTTAAGGTTAAAGTTGTTAAAAACAAAGTTGCTCCGCCCTTTAAAATTGCCGAATTCGATATAATTTACGGAAAAGGAATCTGCGCTTTAGGTAATATTATTGACGTTGCAGTTAATTTTAATATAATTAAAAAAGCGGGCGCCTGGTTTAGCTACAACGATGAAAAACTGGGTCAGGGAAGAGAGAAAGCAAAAGAATTTTTGCAAGAGAACCCTGAAATCTTAGAAAAAATCGAATCTCAGGTAAGAGAAAAGATTTCGAAAAAAGATAAACAAGAAAAACAAGAAGAAGAACAAAAATAATGAAAGGGATAATTCTAGCGGCTGGAAACGGCTCAAGGCTTTACCCTGCGAGTCTTCCGATATCTAAAATATTACTTCCCGTGTACGATAAACCAATGATTTATTATCCGATTACAACCCTTTTGTTGGCGGGGATTAAAGATATTCTAGTTATCAGCGGTCCTTATGATTTGGATAATTTTAAAAGACTCCTTGGAGACGGAAGTCAACTCGGGGTTAAGTTTTCCTATGCAATTCAAGAAACCCCCAAAGGAATTGCCGATAGTTTTATTATTGGCGAGGATTTTATCGAAGATTCTTCTGTTGCGCTTATTTTAGGGGATAATATTTTCCACGGATTCGGGTTTTCTTCAATGCTTAAGGAAGTTTCGAAAAGAAAACAAGGGGCAACCGTTTTTGGTTATCAGGTTCAGGATCCAGAGAGATTCGGGGTTGTGGAATTTGATAAAAATAACAATGCGATATCAATTGAGGAAAAACCAAAAGAACCAAAATCTAATTATGCAATAACAGGATTGTATTTTTATGATAATTGCGTTGTTGATTACGCTAAAACCTTAAAACCCTCTCAAAGAGGCGAATTGGAAATAACGGATTTAAATAAAATATACTTAGAGAAAAATAAGCTTACTGTTGAAATATTGGGCAGGGGTTTTGCGTGGTTGGATACGGGGACTTTTGAAAGTTTATTGCAAGCGGGCAATTTTGTTCAATCAATGGAAATAAATACCGGGATGAAAATTGCCGCAATTGAGGAAGTTGCTTGTCGAATGGGGAATATTACCCCCAATCAGCTAATTGAGTTATCGAAAAAATATAAGCAGAACGGATACGGAAAATACTTAGAAAAAGTGGCTTTGAGCTTGTAAGTTTAAAATATTAAGAAAAGTTAAGTTGAGTTTTTTACTACAAATGTAAGAAAACTCTTATCCTGGACGGGTTTGCTAGTTCGGGTGTTTAATTTTTTAAAATAAACACTTTTAATATTATTTTTATATGGTATAATAAAGCCAAAGTTCAGTTGTTAGTTGTAATATTTGCTAGGAGGTTCTGCTTATGTCACTTTCTATTCAATCGCCACAGGCGCAAGGGTCAATCAAATCTAAATTCAATGATGAGTTTCAACATTATTTGAAAAAACAATGTTTGAAAACCACATTTAACGGTTTAGAACTTGAAACATTCAGTTGGTACAAAAAAGTTTTGGGGTTGGTTTAACAAAGATTAAAAACGGGCTTATGCCCGTTTTTTAGTTGTTAAATTCCTTTAAAAATTGGCTTTTTCCTTTTTTTATAATACAATTTTTATAAGCTCACAATAAAAAGGAAAATTATGACCTCAACCATTGCTTTTATTGGAAAATCAGGCTCGGGTAAAACAACTTTGACCCGTTCTTTTGTAAGGATTCTTAAAGAGAATTTCCCCCAAGCAACCGTTCTTGTTGTTGATAATGATTTGACACTTGAATTATCCGATAGTTTTGGTATTCAAACAAAAAACACAATTTATGGCATAAAATCGGGAAAACACGAATACAAAACAGGAATTCCCGAGGGAATGTCCAAACAAGAATACCTTGATTGGGCGCTTGAGGATATAATTATTTCCTTAGATGACAATGTTGATTTGATTGCGTCGTGGTTTGTGACTCCTAAAGATTGTCTTTGTTTGGTTTCTAAATTAATGCGTGATTCTTTGGTTAAACTTATTGAACGATACGATTTTGTTGTTTTCGATTGCGAATATGACTTAAAATATCTTAATTTGCTTGTTGATTATCCGATTGACGAGACGATTATTGTGAGTTTAGGGGGAAAAGACAACATTGCGCTTAGTTCAAAAATTGCCTCAAGTTCCAAAAAACACGCAACCGGAGGGCAAATGGGCGTTATTCTAAATAAAATAAAAAAAGAAGAACTGACAAAAAGCGCAAATTTAGTGTCAGAATTGGAACTCGATTTGATTGGGACGATTCTTGAAACTGATAATACAAATGATATTATAAATTCTCTAAAAGGGCTTTATTCAAGGCTTAATTTGCCCCAGAGGAACAGTTAAAAGGATAATTTATGACAATAATTCTTGATGGGAAAAAAAGTGCTCATTTAATTATAGAAAATATTAAGAAAAAAACCGCAAATCTTAAAGAAAAGCCGGGTTTAGCGGTGATTTTAGCTAATAATAATCCTGCAAGCAGGATTTATGTCGGAACGAAAGAAAAAAAAGCAAAAGAGGTCGGATTTAACTCTTATGTTTATAAATTCGACGAGAATACAGGAAACGAACAAATTATTGAATTAATAAAAAAATTGAACGAGGATTCTAAGGTTCAAGGGATTCTGGTTCAACTTCCTTTGTTTTCTCACTTAAGCGAATCAAAAATTATTGAATCAATTGACCCAAAAAAAGATGTGGACGGATTCCATCCGATAAACGTTGGAAAACTCAACCTGGGGTTGGATTTTTGTCCAATTCCCTGCACTCCTAAGGGAATAATTCGACTATTAAAGGATTATCAAATTTCTTTAGAAGGGAAAAACGCAGTTGTAATAGGAAGATCTAATATCGTTGGAAAACCAATGGCGGCTCTTTTGCTAAAAGAGAGCGCAACTGTTACTATTGCGCATTCGAAGACTAAAGATTTACCTATAATTACAAAAAAAGCCGATATTATAATTAGCGCAACAGGAATTCCTCATTTAATTAAGGAAAATTTTGTCCAAACTGGAGCTATTGTTGTGGATGTTGGAATTATTAAAAATAAAGAGGGGAAAATCATTGGGGATGTTGATTTTAGTGAGGTTTCAAAAAAAGCCTCCTATATTACTCCAACCCCCGGAGGAGTCGGACCAATGACAATTGCAAGTTTATTGGATAATACATTGGAGCTTTATTTGAGGTCTTTAGAATGAAGAATTATAGAGGAACTTCGATAAATAAAAATCGAGACGGGTGGGTTGAAATAAATTTGTCCAATTTGGAAAAAAATGTTATTAAAATTAAAGAATTTTTAGAAAAAAACACAAAAAACCCTCCCGAGCTTTTTGCGGTTATTAAAGCGGACGGCTACGGTCACGGGTCAATTATGTGTGCTCCAACGCTAAGCGCCAGCGGGGTTAAGTATTTTGGGGTTGCAAGTATTGATGAAGGAATAGAACTTCGGGATAATAAAATAGATATTCCGATTCTTGTTTTAGGTGCAAGTCCTTTTTGGGCGTTTGAGAACGCAATCAAACACGACATTGAAGTTTCGATTTTTAATGAGGAACATTTGGTTGCAGCACAACAACTATATAAAAGGCTTAACAAAAAATTGAAAGTTCAAATAAAAGTCGATACGGGAATGAATCGAATCGGAATTAGCTCCAATGATACTAAAAGTTTTATAAAAAAAGTTCTGGATGCCCCTTATTTAGATTTAAAAGGGATTTTTACCCATTTTGCGGATGTTGAGAACAAAAATCTTTTTAATCGTCAAATCGAGGAATTTAAAAACGCTATCAATCCTTATTTGGAAGAATTTAAAAACCGTGGGGTTAAGATTCATTGTCTTAATTCATTGGGAATTTTTTTAGAACACGATTATTCTTATAATATGGTTCGAATGGGAATTACAATGTGGGGTTTGAGTCCTTATTGCAATAAAAAAGTTGATCTTAATCCTGTTTTAGGGTTAAAAGCAAGGATTACAAATATCCACACCCTTAAAAAAGGCGATGGAATTAGCTACGGACATTGTTTTATTGCTAAAAAGGATACAAAAGTTGCAACAATTCCAATTGGATACGCTGATGGTGTTGCAAGGGGATTGTCAGGTAAAATTAGCGCTTATTTAAACGGGAAAACAATAAAACAAATCGGTCGAATTACTATGGATCAAATGATGTTTGATGTTTCCAACGTTGATTGTTCAACGGGGGATATTATTGTTCTTTTAGGGGAAGAAAACAAAGCGGATTCAATTGACAGCTGGGCAAAAAAGCTCGATACGATTAACTATGAACTTACTTGTCGATTGAAAATGAGATTACCGAGGATTTATGTAAGATGATTGAAGATAATAAAAAAACCTGGCTTTTCGATAGCCACCAAAAACTAAACGCTAAAATGGTCCCTTTTGGGGGTTGGTTAATGCCCTTGCAATATGAGGGAATTATTAAAGAACACAAAGCAACAAGGGAAAAAGCAGGGCTTTTTGATGTTTCTCATATGGGTCAAATTATAATTAAAGGAAAGGATTCGATTAGTTTTCTTGAGTCAATCGTGCCTCAAAAAATTTCTTCAATTGCGCCTCAAAGTGCTCTTTATTGTCATTTAACGAATGAAAAAGGCGGGGTTGAGGACGATTTAATAATTTACAATTCTAAAAACGTAGTTTTAGATAGTGATTATTTTATTATTGCAAATGCCTCTTGCGTTGATAAGGATTATAAATTTTTAGTTGATAATTCTAAGAATTTTGATGTTGAAATTATTAATAAATCCGATTGTTATTCAATGTTAGCTCTTCAGGGACCAAACTCCAGGTTTATTATTGAAAAAATGGGTTTGGAATTATTTAATCAACCGAAATTTTTTAGTTTTATTAATACAACCCTTGATAAAATCCCTGTTTTATTATCAAGAACAGGATACACAGGAGAAGACGGGTTTGAAATTATTTGCAATAATGAATTTGTCGTTTCTTTGTGGGATAGAATTTTGTCTTTAGGTGCAACCCCTGTTGGTTTGGGCGCAAGGGACACATTAAGACTTGAGGCGGGTTTACCCTTGTACGGTTTAGAACTTGATTCTAATTCAACCCCCCTTGAATCCTCTTTAGGGTTTTTTATTCCTATAGATAAAAAGGAAGATTATTTAGGAAAAGAATTAATTCTAGCGCAAAAAACCAAAAAAGCGCCGCTAAGGAAAAAACTTTTTCCGTTTGTTATGGTTGATAGACAAATTGCAAGATCTCATTATCCTGTTTATATTAACAATCAAGAAGTCGGATTTGTGACCTCCGGAACAATGAGCCCTACTCTAGGGAAATCAATCGGGTTTTGTTTTATTGATTATTCTAATCTTGAACCTAATTTAGTAGCAAAACTTAACAATAATAAAGAAAATGTTGATATTGACCTGGAAATCATGGTAAGAAATAAATTATACAAAGCAAAAATTGTAAAAAAACCTTTTGTTTCTAAAAAATATGAAAAATAGGAGAAAAAAAGAGTGAATATACCTGATGGAATTTTGTGTTCTAAAACCCACGAATGGGTGCTTGAAGAAAACGACAATGTTGTTGTTGGATTAACCGATTGGGCAGTTGAACAATTGGGCGATATTGTTTTTGTTGAATTGCCCGAGGTTGGGACGAATTATTCCAAAGACGAGGCTTTTGCAACAATTGAATCGGTTAAAGCGGCAAGTGAAATCTATTTGCCCGTAGCAGGAACAATTGTTGAAATTAACGAATCTTTAATTAATTCCCCTGAATTATTAAACGAAGATTCTTTTTCAAACTGGCTTGTTAAGGTTAATCCCGATGATTTCTTAAATGATTCTCAAGGATTAATGGAATATAGCGATTATAAAGACGAAGTTGAATAAATGCATCATTATCAATCATTAAGCGAATTAGACAAAAAAGAAATGCTAAAAGCAATTGGAATCAAATCATTAGACAATTTATTTGATTCGATTCCAATTGAAGCTAGAAATCCAAATTTTGATCTTGGCGCCGGTTATGATGAAATTGACGCACAAAGACACTTAAGGGATTTATCCAAAAAAAATAAAACCGATTATTTGTGTTTTTTAGGAGCCGGCGCTAAAAAAAGATTTATTCCCCCTTGTGTTATAGAAATTGCATCAAGATGTGAATTTTTAACCTGCTACACTCCTTATCAGGCTGAAATTTCTCAAGGTTCACTTCAAATTATGTATGAATTTCAATCCTTAATGTGCGATTTAGTCAATCAGGACGTTTCGAACGCCTCTGTTTATGACGGCGCAAGTGCTTTAGCCGAGGCGATTCGCACGGCGGAGCGTATTACAAATAAAAAAAAGGTTTATATTGATAAAAACATTAATAACAACTATCTTGAAGTAATTAGAACCTATCTTTTTGCAAGTGACATTGAAATTGTCGATAACGAACAAGACAATGAACTTTGCGCTAAGGTTTATCAAATGATTAACAAATTCGGAGAATTTGTCGAAATTCCGCCTAAAACCAACAACGAACTTATAATTTCTTTTGTTGATATTGTTAGTTTAGCTTTATTTGAACCCCCAAAAGCAGATATTACCGTAGCAGATACCCAATCTTTAGGGTTGGGGCTCAATTTTGGTGCGGGTTGCGGGGTTATTTGCACTAAGGATAAATACAAAAGACAACTTCCGGGTCGAATTGTGGGAAAAACGATTGATAAAACAGGAAAAACCGCTTATTGTCTAACTTTGCAGGCTCGAGAGCAACATATTAGAAGAAACAAAGCAACTTCCAATATTTGCTCTAATCAGGCGCTTTTTGCGCTCATTGCGGGGGTTTATCTTAAAAAAACGGGTAAAAAGGGCTTTGTTGAAATCGCTCAAAAATCCTACAACAATGCTCATAAACTGGCAAAAAAACTGGAACAAATCGGATTTGTGGTTGAGAATAAAGATTTTTTTGATGAATTTACTTTAAATGTCCTATCCTCGGATAATTTTTTAGCCCATTTAAAAGAATGTGGAATTCTGGGGGGAGTAAAGCTGGATAATCAAAGGATTCTTGTTTGTGCAACCGAGTTAGTTAACGATAATGATATTGAATGTTATATTAAAGCCTCAAAACCCTTTTCACCCAATAAATTATGCCTTGGAGGCTAAATTTATAAGTTCGTTTACGGTTATTTCAAAATCGGGTTTTTCGCTTTCGTCTTGAATTAAATAAGAATCGATTTTTTCCTTTAAGGCAATTGCTTTATCAACGTTTAGGTCACTTCCTTTAATATATGCTCCAATGTTAATTAAATCCTCGTTTTTATTGTAAGTTGCCATTAAATTTCTAATTTTTCCCGCAGCTTTTTTGTGTTCCTCACTTGCAATATTATTCATAACACGAGAAATACTCGATAGAATATCAATACTTGGATAATGGTTTTTATGCGCCAATGCTCGAGATAAGACGATGTGTCCATCTAGAATACTTCTTGTAGCATCTGCTATGGGTTCGTTCATATCGTCCCCTTCAACAAGGACTGTGTATAAACCTGTTATTGTCCCGAATTTATTAGCACCGGCTCTTTCTAAAAATTTTGGTAAAAGCGCAAAAACAGAAGGAGTGTAACCCCTTGTTGCGGGCGGTTCTCCGACTGCTAAACCAACTTCTCTTTGCGCAAGAGCGATTCTTGTAACGCTATCAAGCATAAAAAGAACGTCTTTTCCTTGATCTCTAAAATATTCTGCAATTGCACAAGCAACAAACGCCGCTTTGATTTTTACCAACGCCGGTTGTTCGCTGGTTGCGCAAACTACGACGGATTTTTTCCTGCTTTGTTCACTAAGTGTGTTCTCGATAAATTCTCTAACTTCCCTTCCTCTTTCTCCAATTAAGGCAATGACGTTGATATCTGCCTGTGTGTTTTTTGCAATCATTGCTAACGTTGTGGATTTTCCGACTCCGCTCCCTGCAAAAATCCCGATTCTTTGTCCTTTTCCAACGGTATTTAACCCGTCAATCGCTCTTAAACCAAGACAAAGAGGCTCGTTTATGGGTTTTCTATCCAAAGGGTTAATAATTTGTGCGTTTGTAGGATAATAATCGTGCGCTAAAATTTCTCCCCCGCCATCAATCGGATTTCCAAGACCATCTAAAACTCTACCTAAAAGTGCGCTTGAAACCTTAACTTCCATTTTTTTTTCGGTATTTAGTACGATTGCCCCTTTTTGAAGTCCGTCTTGAGACCCTAAGGGCATTAATAGAATTCCCTCTTTTTTAAATCCCACGATTTCAGCACTAATTCTACCCAAACCTTCCTGAATAATATAACATAAATCCCCGATTGATCCTTTAATTCCCTCGGCTACGATTGTTAATCCGATTATTTCCGTTATTCTTCCTATTCTAAATATTGTTTTTGAATTATTAATAATATTATTAAGTTCCGCTAATTTCATCGTCTAAATAATTCTCTATTTCAATTTCACCTTTTGCGCTTTTGTATATTTCTTCAATAATCGATTCGATTGAATCTCCTATTGAAGCGCTGTAGCTTTCAGTTTCTCCTAATACAATAATTGTATCGTCTTTTAGTTCTTTGTTAGAGATAATATTGTAGTTTTTAGGAACTTCGAGTTCTAATAGGATATTATAATATTTTTCACTTAACAGGATTTCGAAATTCTCTTGTTTGTCGAAAAGTTCTACTGTTTTATCAATAATTTTTCCTAAAGTCCCGCAATCGATATTCTTTAACAAAACTTTCCTTGCGATTGATTGAATTACGTTTATAATATCATTCGACGCTTTTTTTAAGACTTTTTTTTCAATTTCTTTTTGAATTTCGCAAAAATTGTCAAAATCCTGGAATTTTTCGTTTTGTTCGATTATTCCTTTTTCCAACCCGTCTTTATATCCGTCTTCGTAGCCTTCACGGGCTTTTTGCGCTCTTAGGTCCTCAAGTTCCTGCTGAGCGTTTTTTATAGTTTCTTTTGCCTCGTCATTTTTCTTTTGAGCCTCGTTTGTTGCGTTATCTATAATTTCTTTAGCTTTTTTTTCTGTTTCCTTTAAGCTTTCTTCTTTTTGTTTCTCAATTTCGAGTTTTGTTTGTTCTATAAGTTTTCTAGCTTTAAGATTGGCTTTTTCGACAATTTCATCCGCTTGCGCTCTTGCACGATTGAGAATAAGTTCGGATTCTTCAATTTCTTGTTTAATTTCCTCTTTTTCTTCTTCTATTACTTCGTTTTGTTCAATTGGAACAATTTCTTCTTCTTTAGAATCAATTTCAACAAGAAAATCCTCGTTTTCGAAGTTAATTTTACTATAGCGAAGTTTATTCAATTAACTCATCCTCCGAGCTGCCTCGATAAATTGTAACTTCACCAACCGCCTCGAGTGCTTTAATTACACCAACAACCTTGGATTGTGCTTTTTGAACTTCTTTTGATCGAATCGGACCCATATATTCGATATCTTCTAACAATACGCTCTGGGCACGTTCTGACATATTCTTTAGTATCTTTTGTTTAACTTCTTCTTTGGCTCCTTTTAAACTTGTTGCAAGATCTCTTGAATCAATTTCTCGTAACACCCTTTGAATCGAGGAATCATCGAGTTGGATAATATCTTCGAATACAAACATTAAACTTCTAACGTCTTCGGCTAATTCCGGAGTTTCAATTTCCATCATTTCAATGACATTTTTTTCAGTTGCTCTATCAGTGCTGTTTAAGATATTAGCAAGTGTTTTTGTTCCTCCGGCTTTAGAAAAATCACTTGCAACAACATTTGAGAATCTCGATTCAACAATTTTTTCAACTTCTGAAATAACTTCGGGGTTGGTTGTTTCCATTTGAGCGATTTTAAGCGCAACTTTATGTTGAATATTAGGCGCAAGACAATTGAGAACCTTGGCTGATTGTTCGGGTTTTAAATAAGCAAGAATAAGAGCAATAAGTTGAGGATTCTCATTCTGAAAACTCGTTGCAAGCTGCACGGGATCCGCCTCATTAAAAAATTGGAAAGGATTGGAATTAAGAATAGTAACAAGTCGATTAAGAATATCGTTTGCTTCTGCTTCGCCATAAGCTTTTTCTAAAAGTTCTCGAGCATAAGCCATGCCGCCTGCTGCAAGCATTGAGGAGGCTTGAAAAACTGCGTGGAATTCATCTACGATTGATTCTATTACATCCTGAGGAAGTCTTGAAATTCCTGCGATTTCAATTGTTATTTGTTCAAGTGCGTTATCGTCTTCAATATTTTTCATAATTTCAGATGCAGCACTTGGACCCAGGGTTATTAAAAGGGCTGCAACTTTTTGTATTGGTGTCATTTGTTCCGAGCGAATATTTGCCATTTTTTTCTTTCTTATTCTTTAATGTATGAAGTTATTATTCTTGCTGCTTCTTCAGGGTTCCCAAGAACAGAATTAATAATTTCGCTTTTCTTTTTATCAATTGAGGAAGTGTATTGGACATCTTGTTGATAAAAATCTTCTTCGTTTGTCTGGTTTTGACTGAGCGCTAAATAAGGATCAAAAGAAGGAAGTGTATTGTCTTCTTGTTCGTCCTCAACAGGCAGCTGTTCTTGGGGTTTTGGAGTTTTAAAGAGATTGGACAAGTTATAGAACGCCATTAATCCCAAGATTAGAATTACAAGAATCGGAGCAACGTTTTTAAAGATAAACGCTAAAATTTCCATTGTAAATTCTTGTTGTTCTTTTTTATCCTGTTTTAAAGCCTCTTCTTTATCAATTCCTGTAAATTTAAGGCTTGAAACATTGATTACATCACCCCTTTGATAATCCACTCCGGCTGCTGCTTGAACAAGATTCTTAATTTCTTCTTTTTCTGCATCCGTTAAAATTTTATTAACAGCAACCGCAACACTCATTCGAACAACGGATCCTGGCGCATAAACCACCTGTTTAACTTCTTTTGTAACAGCATAAGTTGTTGCGGATTTTTCTTTTTCATAGCTTAGTTTTCTAACATCTTCGTTTTTAAGGTTCTCGTTGTCATAATAATTCGTTGTTTTAGCGGGTGTTTGATTTAAAGGAAGATTAGAAACATTCTGCGCTTGACTTGCGGCCTCTTGTTGAGATAAATTCGGATTTTGACTTTGTTCTTGATTAATATTATCCATTTGTTCTTGAGCAATTATCTGCGCTTGACTTTGTTCAGGGTTTTTAGGAGTTTCCTCTTGAATTTTGCTTGGTAAATCCTTAGGATTAGAATAAACTTCTTTTTCTCCTTGTTGGGTTAAAACCACACCGGTGTCTGAATCCTGGTTTGGTCTGTAGCTTTCAATCGTTGCTCTTGTTTGGTTAAAATCCATAACGGTTGTAACTTGAACTGAAACGTTGTCTTTACCCATTATTGTTTCAAGTGTATCTTTGATTTTTTTTGCCGCCTCTTTTTCGAAATTAACCCTATAAGTCTGCATATCGGAAGAATTCTTAGAAACGTCCTCGGATAGCGCATTTCCGAATTGGTCGGCTAAGAAAACTCTATCGTTTGTCAATCTTGGAACAGAATAAGCAACAAGATTCTTAATTGCTAAAACTTGAGCGGGTTTTAGATTAACCCCGGGTTCAAGAATTAAAACAACGCTCGCTGAGGGGGTTTCGTCTTCGTCTGAAAAGATGGATCGTTCCGGTTCAGCCAGTTGAACCCTTGCTTTTTTAACCCCGTGGATTTTTTCAATTGATCGAGTAAGTTCGCCTTGAAAAATCCTTTGTTTTGTAAGTTTATTCTTAAAATCGGTTGATCCGAACTGCAAATCATCCAAAAGTTCAAAACCGCCCGTGGTATCTTTAATTAAGTCGTTTTCCGCAATAAAAAGCCTTAAATCTTCTTTATCTTGATTGCGAACAAGAATTGTTGTTTTATCATCGGATAATTTATAGGGATGACCGCTTTTTTTGAGACTTTCAGTAATTGCAACAACATCGTCTTTTGTTAAATCCGAATATAGAACACTCCAGTTGGGTTCGGTTGCTTTAAAAATAAAAAACACCCCGATAACCACCATTGCAACCAAAAGTGCGCCTATCATAAATTTTTGGTTAATATCCAGTTTTAACCAAAGTTTTTTAATATCTTCAATTAATAATTTAACGTGTTCTTCCACCGTTTTATCCCAAGTTCTAGGTATAAGTATTCCCAATAATATAATATATTACTTTGGGTGATTTTCAAGGATGTTAAGAAATGTGAATCTAATATATTTAGTTTAAAAATTTAATTTGCAACTATCTAAAAAATATCTTTTAATATACAATACATAATATGTTCGAACTCAATAAAACACTCACCTATCAAGGATTTGTTCTTGTTTTGGAGCAAATTGCAGATTTTTTAGATACCTTAGGCAAAATAGGGTATGATTTTTTGAGTGTTTTAAAATATCTTTGTCGATTTAAAATTAAAATAAAAGAAGTGGTGGAACAAGCAAAACGCTTTGCATTCGACAGTTTGCCGATTAGTCTTGCAATTGTCGGAATGACATCAACCATTATTGCAATGCAATTGGCTCCTGAATTAGCTAAACAAGGACTTTCCGATTACACGGGAACTTTGTCCGCTCTGGTCATGGTTCGGGAATTGGCGGTTGTTATGAGCGGGTTTGCAATAATTTCTATGGTCGGTTCTTCTTTTGCGTCAGAAATCGCCTCAATGTCAGTTACAGAACAAATTTCAGCAATGGAAGTATTAAAAGTTGATCCGATTGAATATTTAATCGTTCCAAGATTTATCGCAGGGGTTCTTTTTATGCCTGTTGTCTTTATAATCGCTGCAACTTTCGGTTTAATTTGCGCAGGGCTGGTTTCCAATTGGTGTTCTGATTTAAGTTTATTGAACTACGCAACTTCCTTGTGGCACGGGCTTTTTGTGAGAGATATTTTTATTGCAATTCTAAAATCTTCGTTTTTTGGAGGCACAATAGCGCTAATTTCCTCCTCTTGCGGTTATAATACAACGGGTGGAGCAAAAGAAGTCGGTCTTGCAACTACAAAGGCTGTTGTTTGGTCGTTTTTAGCGATTGCGCTGTGGGATTTTATTTTTGCATCTTTATTTTATTTATAAAAAAGGGTTTTTTATGGCATTAACTGTTAAGAATTTAGTTAAAATATTCGATGGAAAAAAAGTTTTAGATAATATTTCTTTTGAAATTGAAAACGGCAAAACTCTTGGTGTTGTAGGGTTTTCAGGGAGCGGAAAATCAACTTTATTAAAAATAATTTCAGGAATCTTATCTTCCAATCAAGGGGAAATAATTTATCCTAAAGAATCAGAAGTTGCAATGGCTTTTCAATATAGTGCGCTGTTTGATTTTTTGAATGTTTTCGATAATATTGCTTTTCCTTTAGTTGAAAGAAAAGAATTTAGGGGAAAATATTCCAAGGAAGAAATTGCAAAAATTGTTGGGGATAAGTTGAGAATGGTTGGTTTAGAAGGGATTGAGGACAAATTTCCAAGCGAATTATCGGGAGGAATGCAAAAAAGGGTCGGGTTTGCCCGTGCAATCGTTACAAATCCTAATATAATTCTTTTCGATGAACCAACTGCGGGTTTAGACCCTGTAACAAGTACAATGATTGAAGATTATATTGTAAGATTGAAAAAAGAACTAAACGCCGCTTGCATAGTTGTAACTCATCAATTATCAACTATCAAAAGAGCGGTGGATTCTGTTATAATGCTATATCAAGGAGACATTGTTTTTTCAGGCAGTGTTGAGGAGCTTTTATCGGGAGAAAACGAATACGCAAGACAATTTGTGAGTGCTTCAATACAAGGACCGATGAATATAGCATCCAGGTAGTTAAGGGATAAATAAATGGATAAAAAAGGAAAATACGCATCAACAATAAAAGTGGGAATTTTGACCCTAAGCGCCATATCTATTCTAATTTTTACGGTTTTATGGGTAAAAGGTCGAAGTTTATCCTCAGGGGAACGTATTGATTTAGCGTTTCGTGATGTTAACGGGATAAGGGCGGGTTCTCAAGTCCAAATGATGGGGCTTAGAATCGGACAAATTGAAGATATTACACCCGTAATTCAAGGGAAAGACAGCTACGTCAAAGTTCGTTTTGTTGTGGTTGAAAAAGGGGTTAAGATTCCTCTTGCGTCAACAATTTCCATCCAGCAATCAGGAATAATCGGAGAACAATTCTTAGAAGTTACTCCCCCTAAAACCGAGATAATTTATTCTCCAAGTGCAACTTCCACTGTAAATATTCAAAAAGAACAACCGATTTTTATGGAATTATCCAAAGGTTTAGCGGAAATCGGCAGGGTTGTTGATTTTGAAGTTATAAATAAATCCCAGCTGCCTTATGAACTAAGACAAAAAATTAAAACAAAAAATGTCGTTAAATTATCCTATGTTATTACTTTACCGGGTTTAATTCTGGATAAAGACGCTATTCAATTCAAGATTAAGAACGACAAAATAATTTTTAGTTTGCAAGACGGGGAAATCCCTCAAACACCTAGAGAGGATTTAAAATACACGGTTGTTGAACCAATAAGATTGTCAGATTTTATGGACTTAGGTTTCCGTGCGACCAAAGCAATGCTTGAAACGAACGATAAAGTGACAGAAATTCTATCTGATGAGTTTATCGGAAACATTAAAAGTTCTGTTGATAATATAAGGGTTCTAACCAAAAGCGCAAATACCACTCTTGATAAAGCCTCAGCTTTAATTGATTCAAGCAAAACCGAACTTGAAGGTTTAATTAATCAATCGGAAGATTTAATTAACAGCCTAACAATTCTATCGAATAATTTAAATAAAATTATAACCGATGAAACCCTAAAGAACGATGTTGTTGGAAGTATTAAACAAATCGGGGAAATGTCAGCGAATATTAATAAAATTCTATCTGATGATCAAACCGATGAAATTATCTATAATATTAATGAAACCGTAAGAAACTTAAATGAAATTTCATCTTATGTTAATGAATATACAAAAGATGAAAAACTTAAAGAGGATATTACGTCAACTGTTTCTAATTTGTCTAATATCACTTGCAATATTTCAAAAATAATGGACGATTACAACAAATTGGATGAGAATGAAAAACTAAAATTAAAATCCACGGTTAAGGATATTAATATTATTACGAAAAACGTTAAAAAATTCTCAGAAAAACTAAACAAAAGATTCTTGTTGTTTAGATTAATGTTCTAAGAAAAAATTATGATAAACTTAATTAATGATATCAACTATAACAGAAAAAAAGCTCCAATATTACTAAATTTGGGGCTTTTAGGGGCTGAATTTTTTTATAAGAATATAATTAACTTAAAAAATTTTTTATATCGAAAAAAAATATTGAAAGAAAAAAAAGTTAACGCTTATGTTATTTGCGTTGGGAACTTAACAACGGGCGGAGTTGGAAAAACCCCTTTTGTGTCGGAACTTGCTCGAAGTTTACAAGGAAAAAAAATCGCAATAGTTTCAAGGGGCTATGGCGCTAAGGTTTCAACTAAAAACCCTGTTTTAATTCGAGATTATAATAAAATTTATTTCGATAACGGATTGTTGTGCGGGGATGAGCCTTTTCAGCTTGCAAAAAAAGTCGATTGTCCGATAATTATTTGCAAATCCAAAATAAAAGCCTCTAGTTATGCTATTGAAAAATTTCAAGTTGATACAATTATTCTAGACGACGGGTTTTCGAACAGAACCATAAAAAAAGACAAAACTTTTATTCTTGTTGATTCTAAAATGCGTTTTGGAAATAATCATTTATTACCCAAAGGTCCTTTAAGAGAGCCTGTTTCAGAACTTGAGCGTGCGGATGAAGTTGTTTTAATTAATAAGAACGATAACAACTTTTTAGACGCTCTTAATTGGATAAAAAAATTCGATAGACCGATTGAAAAAATTGTTTTAATAAAACCCAAAAAAATATACAACGCCCTAACTAAAGCTCAAGTTGTAAACACTAATAAGGCAATTGCTTTTTGCGCAATTGGTCAAAGTCAACAGTTTTTCGATTATGCGGGACAATTCTACAAACTGCCCTGTGTTGTGGAATTTGAAGACCATCATAAATACACAAAAAAAGATGTTGAGAACTTAATTAGAATCGCACAACAACACAAAATTAATACTTTTATAACAACTCAAAAAGACGAAGGAAAACTTTGTCCAATTATTAAGAATTATCCAAAATTTTCCTTTAATGTCTTAGAACTTGAAACAATTATTAAACCGCTGAATTAATTTCTATGTATTCAACAGCGTCTTCAACAGAATCGAAAATTTTGATGCTGTCTGACAAAAATACGTAATTAAGCGCTTTAATAACATCCTCAGGAGGTTTCACAAGAACAAAAATCCCGTTTTTTTGACTTGTTGCTTTGTAAACTTCCGAAAAAATATTAGCAAAATTATCAGAGAAAATTTTAATATGTTCTAAATTAAAGATTATATTTGGTTTTCCGGTTAGAACATTGGAGTTAACCTCTTTGATAATTTTATCAACATATTTTTCGTTGTTGATTTTATACAAAGTCAAAGAACAAATGTTTTCATTAACGAAATATTTTTTAAATTCGTCATTTGTAATTTTGTTTTTGCAATTAGTGATGAATTTAAGAACATCTTCGTGCCATTGAGGAGCCTTTGGAATAAAATCATCAATTTGCATTTTATATGCCTCTTGAATGATATTTGGATTATCAGTTCCTGAAATTACACAAATTTTGAAATCTCTATTTTCTTCATTCCTCAATCTGTTTGCCTCTTTAATTAAATCGAAACCGTCGATATAATCAGGCATATAAAGATCAAGAATCAAAAAGTCAAAATTTTTCTTTTTGTATTCAGCTAAAGCTTCCTCTTTGTTTCTTGCAACATAAACATTAAGCCCGATTTTTTCAAGCAGCACGGAAAGTTGAAAAATTGAGAGTTCGGTGTCGTCTACAATAAGAACATTTGTGTCATCCGAGTTGGAAAAACTTTTGGTGGAGACAAAATAGTTCAATTTGCGCTCCAGGGCAATTAATGCTTTGGAAACAAGTTCTTGTTCGTTTTCTTTAGAATTCGATTTTTCGATTCCTGATAATTTGATTAAATTATCGAATTGTTGTTTTGTTATTAAAATTTCATTTTCCATATAGTTAATTATACAATTAATTATCAAAAAATGCCAGAATTTATTTTTTATTATATAATTATTTGTAATAATTAACAAAACTAAAAGGGGATTTATGATTAAAAGCTTAAATTTAGGGGCATTTGGAAAAAACGATATTAGAGGAATTTTTCCAAGCGAAGTTAACTCCGAACTTTTTTTCCAGGTAGGGAAAGCATATGTCAATTTTGCGCTTAGGGAGCTAAAAAAAACAAATGAGAATATAAAACCCGAAAGTTTGCTTTTTAGTGTTTGCGCTGATGCAAGGACCCATTCCGAGGAGCTAAAAAGAGCAATTATTCAAGGAGTTACAAGCACAGGGGCAAATATTATCGACCTTGGATTGGCTCCTACTCCGCTAGGATATTACAGTGAATTTGCAAGAATTGAAACCGAAATTACGGAAGGTAAAACCGTGCAAGGAGCGCTGATTGTAACAGCGTCGCACAATCCAAGTCAGTATAACGGATTAAAAATGACTTTTAAACGTCATAGTTTAAGTGAAACCCAAATTAAAGAAATTAAAGAAATTACAAATGATATTTATAACAATAGCACAGGTTACAGACAAATAAAGAGCGGTTTTTGTAAAAAATATGATATTATATCCAATTATCAAAGCAAAATCGCCGATAGTTTCGGTTTAATCGGGAAAAACATTAAAGTTGTGGTCGATAGTGCTAATGCAACAGGTGGAATAGTAGCGCCCGAACTTTATCGCAGTTTAGGATGTCAAGTTATTGAACTTTATTCTAATCCGGACGGATCCTTCCCTAATCATCACCCAAATCCTTCCGATATTAAAACGCTGGACGATATTCGAAAAAAAGTTGTAGAAACTAAAGCTGATTTAGGGATTGCTTTCGATGGTGATTCCGATAGAATAGGAGCGATTGCGCCCGACGGGTCAATAATTTCAGGCGATAAACTTTTATTAATTTATGCAACCGATTTAATTGAATCTTTAAAAATCCACGATGAAAAACCAACAATTGTATCCGAAGTTAAATGTTCCCAGGTTCTATACGACACAATTGAATCTTTAGGAGCAAATGCAGTTATGACAAAAACCGGCCACGGGTATATAAAATCGAAAATGAGAGAAACAAAAGCGCTCCTGGCAGGCGAAATGAGCGGTCATACATTCTTTAAAGACAGATACTTTGGATACGACGACGCAATTTATGCCGGATGTCGATTAATTGAGATTGTTGCTAAGAATAAGATAAAGGATTCTAATTTTAAGCTTAATTCCTTATTAAAACCCTTCGATTTGGTTTTTTTATCGGACGAAGTAAGATTAAGCTGTCCTAATGAATATAAAAAAGAGGTTTTGGAAAAAATCGAAACAACAATTAACGATGAGTTCTTTAACTCCAAAATTAAAGAAACAATAACGATTGACGGACTTCGAATAATTTTTAATGACGGTTTTGCGCTAATTCGACAAAGCAACACAGAACCTGTTTTTACCTTGAGATTCGAAGCTACAACAAAAGAAAAGTGCGAACAATACAAAAAAGCACTTTGCGATTTGGTTATAGAATTAACTAAAGAATATACTACAGTTTAGATAGGATATAATACTAAATTCTAAGAAAAAAAAGTAAATGTATTGATATAATATTTAGTATGAAAAAAATAATAACCATAGTTTTTATATTAATGAGTTTTAATTTGTCTTTCGGGGCAAATAACGCTGAAATTGCACAGATTTCAAAAATGGAGAATTCAATTTGGGGTTTTGAATACTCAAAAGACGATATTTCAAAAAGATTATCAAGAATAGAAAACAACGTTTTCGGATCGGTCAATTCCAAGTTATCCGAAAAAGAAAGAATTAAAAAATTAAACGAAGCGCTTGGTTTCGAGGATTTTGAGGATAGTCAAAAACAATCTTATGAAATTGCCCAAAGTGAAGTCGGGGATGTTGATTATCCTCAAATCGATGCTCTTGAATATCAAATGTTTCAATCAACTTATGAAAAAGAGAATATTTACAAACGATTAGAAAGATTAGAGAAGAAAATTTTCGGTTCAACCCAACAGGGGGATTTAGCCTTTAGAACCGACAGATTAAAAGCATATATTAGAAAAGATGTTGTTGCAAAACAGGATAAAAACCCTTCTTATCATACTCAACAGCCTTATTCACCTACAAATGACATTGAACCTTATATGGGTTCTCAGAATAAATATGAAAACTCGGATATTTACATTCAGATTGCAGGACTGGAGACAACTTTGTTTTCTAAAACCTATTCTCAGGATCCTGTAGGTTTGAGACTCAATCGATTGGAAAGGAAAATATTCCAGCGTGATTTTTCCTCAGACGATGAATATTTAAGGCTCCAAAGACTCCAGGCGGCAGCGAATGCTACTCAAAGTGCTAAGTTATATGAAGCCAATAAATTCCAAAAATATGCTTCAACAGGGGTTCAAATCGGTTCAATAATTCTTATGATTCTTGCGTTAATTCTTTAATTTGTAGTAGAATAAATGATTATGATAGATGTTCAGAATCAAAAAGATAAAAGAAATATTCCGATTCAACGGGTTGGGGTAAAAGAAGTTGAAATTCCCCTAAAAATTGAGAAAAAAGACGATAAAGAAGGGCTTATTGTCTATTCTCGTGCAACAGTCAGCGTTTCTTTGCCCTCTTGTTTTCGAGGGACGCATATGTCTCGATTTATTGAAGTTTTAAATAAATATCAAAAAAAAGCTCTTCTAGCGAGTGATGTTGAAAAAATCCTATTTGATATTAAGAATAAACTTGAGGCGAAAAGTGCTTATTTAAAACTCGATTTTAAATATTTTATCGAAAAACAAGCTCCTGTGAGCGGTTATCAATCAAATATGTGTTATGATTGTTCTTTTGAAGGCGAAGTCGATGACGACTGCAATTTTAAGTTCTATTTAGCTGTTCGTGTCCCAATTACAACGCTTTGTCCTTGTTCTCGTGAAATTTCAGAATACGGAGCGCACAATCAAAGGGCGATTTTAAAAATAAAAGTAAGTTATGACAACAACAATCATATCTGGCTTGAAGATTTAATCAAATTGGGCGAATCTTGTTCTTCTTGTGAAATTTATTCTTTATTAAAACGTGAGGATGAGAAATTCGTTACCGAAACGGCTTACAATAATCCAAAGTTTGTTGAGGATGTTATTCGAGATATAGTTTCCAAGTTGGATAATAATCAAATTATTAACTTTTATGAAGTTGAAGTTGAGGCATTTGAATCAATCCACAACCACAACGCTTTTGCTTATCAAAAATGTCTTAAGTAGGATTTTTTAATGATTGAAATTAAAAATATTATTTTTGCCAATAATAACTTAAATTTTCTTCGATGTTTTTTCTGTTTTGTTAATTATTTATTGCCTTTGAGGTTAAAATTTGCAAATGAGACTTTTGTTATTCTAAAAGACAAAAAAATTAAAGGATTAATAACCCTGGACAAAGATTCTATGAGTAACACAAGATTTAAAATTACAAAACTAATTCTTGAGGAGAATTCTTATTCTTTAGCATATGAACTTACGAATTATGTAATTTCTCGTTATCGAGCAATGGGGGCAACGTCTTTTTATGCGGTTGTGGATAATAAACAGCAGGATTTGTTGAATGTTTTTAAAAACGAACTTAATTTTAGAAACTGCGCTCAAGAACATTTGTACAAACTTAATTCCTTAAAAGGCGAGTTTAGTTTGTTTCTAAAACCCCTAAAAAAAGAGAATATTAAAGAAGTTTGTTCTTTCTACAACGACAATATCAACTCTTTTAATCGTTTTTTGTTCTCAAGAGAAACTTATCAATTTAGAAATAAGTGTCGAAAGTATATTTTCCTTAATGACTCCAAAGATAAGATACTAGGGTATTTTGAAGTTGCAACCAAGAATAATTTCGATTATTACATTAATTTTTCAATCGATTTTTCCTACAATATCTACCTTCTTGATGCGCTCAAATTCATTTATTTAAAGCTTAAGCAAAAAAATAAAAAATTTAATCTTTATATTAAAGTTAAGGATTATTTTTTGAATTCCAAAGAACTAATTGCAATTCTTAAGGAGAATTCTTTTGAATTTGTTTCAAGCAGTGAAATCCTGGCTAAAGATTATTACAGACAAATAAAGGACGAAAGCCTTTTTAAAAGTACGAAGATAATTTTTAACGATCCGACAATTGCATAATAAAAAGAGCACTCAAGAACGTGCTCTAAAAATGTTTTTGGTTTATTAATATATAACAAAGTTTTTATACTATTTATATAAATTCTATTGTTATATATTATACTAAAAAAATTTATTTGTCAATCAATTTTTTCGAAAAACACAACTTTGTTGTAATCTTTTCTTTGTTTTTCTGTTTTTTCTTTGTCTTTTGCGTATCCAAGAGCGATAATTGTAGTTATTACATCGTTTTCTTTAAGATTTAGAACTTCTTTTGCTTTTTGTTCAACTTCGGGGTTTTTAGTTGTCATTTCATTAAACAACGCTCCTATAATACAAGAATCGATTCCCAAGTCATATGCTTGTAACATCATATAAGAAACCCCGTAAGTCACTTGTTCAACCGTTCTTAAAAGGGTCATATTGTCTCCTTGTAAGGGAGGATATAATAAAGGAATTGAGAAAATTTTTTCCACCCCTTCTTTTTTTATTCCTTTATTCAATAAAACCTGAGAGAATTCTTCTTTAGACCAAGCGTTTTTATCCCCAACGCAAACAATAAGAGCAGCAGCGTTTTTAACCTGTGGTTGATTGTTTGATAATTCAAAAAGAATATCTTTTGTTGCTTGATTCTCAACTGCGATAAATTTCCAAGGCTGGCTGTTCATCCAGGAGGGCGCTAAATACCCGGCGTCAAGAATTGTTTTTAAATCTTCTCTGGGGATTGGTTTATTAAGATATTTTCTAACACTTTTTCTATTCTTAATTAAATCCGATAACATTGTTGTTCTCTCCTTTTTTTAGTGTCTCTCTTAAGTATTTTTTTGCATAATCAAGTTGTGAATCGGTTTTGTTTGTATAATCACTAATTGAATAATTAACCTGATAATTAGGATTAATTCCTTTTTTATTAATATCAACCCCTTTAGGAGTAAGGTATTTTGCAATTGTTAAGTTTAAACCCGAACTGTTGGGCATTGGATAAATTTGTTGAACTAAACCCTTGCCATAAGTTTTTGTTCCGATTAAAACCGCTCTTTTGTTGTCTTTGAGCGCTGATGACATAATTTCAGAAGCCGACGCTGAATCCTCGTCCACTAAAAGCGCTAAGGGTTTATTGTAAATACATCCTTCTTCTTTTGCTAAATAGGTGTTTTTCTTACCGTTTCTTGCAATTACTTGAACAATCGTTCCTTTTTTTATAAAAAGATTCGAAATCGCAATTGCATTCTGGAAAAGCCCGCCTGAGTTTCCTCTTAAATCAATAATTAAAGCATTTGTATCCGATAATCGATTAAGCGCAATAATAAATTCTTTAGGGGTGTTTACCCCTATAAAACTTGAAATTTTAATGTATCCGAGCTCATTATCGAGTTTTTTATATTCAACGGTTTTAATTTTTATTTCTTCCAATCTTAAATTTTTCTTAAATTTTTCTCCTTCTCTTAGTATTTCAAGTTCAACATTCTGATTTTTATCCCCTCGAATTAATTGGGTGATTTGATAAATCGATTGACCGGAAATATCCGTATTATTGATTTTTAGAATAATATCCCCGGGTTTTATGTTGTTATTATAGGCAGGAGTATTCTCAATTACATTAACAATATAAATTTTTCCTGAAACCGAGGCGATATTAATCCCGATTCCTTTGAATTTTGAGTTTATTGCGTTGTTTTGAGCTAAAAATTCTTCTTTGGATAAAAACTTAGAATAAGGGTCGTTTAAAGATTGAATCATTGAATTAATCGCAACATAAGCGTCTTCTTTGGTTTGGATTTGATTTAAGTATCTTTTTTTCCATCTTGACCAGTCTTGTTTATTTAAATCCCTGGAATAATAGTTGTGTTTAATTGTTGAATAACAATCAAGGAAAAGTTCCCTGGGACTTAGTTCCTTTTCGTTTATATAGCCGTTTTTTTGAATGCGCTCAATATCTTCTAGTTGTGAATTATTACAGCTTATTAAAAAAAGAAAAACAACATTCAAAAAAAGCAGTATAAAAATTAATATTTGTTTTTTATTAAACTTTTTTTTCATCTTCTATTTTTCTACACCGGAAGCTAGAAGTCTGTAACCCCCACCATATATTGTCTTAATATATTTATTTTTTTGAGATGAAATTTTATCGATTTTTGCTCTTAAGTGTGTAATATGGACCCTTATTGTGTCAATATCGTTGTCGTCGTCATAGCCCCAGACTTCTTTTAACAGTTCTTTAGACGAAACCATAGATCCTTCTTTTTGCATAAGAACATTGAGAATATCGAATTCAATCGGAGTCAGCTGGGTTTTTTTATCATTAATTTGAACGCTGTAACTTTCAGGAATCAAGGTAATATCTCCCTTGGATAAAATTTCTTTAATCCGAAGAGAATTTATTTCATTTCCCGAACGATTTAAAAGCGCCAGAACTCTGGCTTTTAGTTCTTCAAGTTCAAATGGTTTTGTAATATAATCATCAATCCCGCAATTAAAGCCTTCCAGTTTGTTGTTGAGCTCGGAAAGTGCTGTTAGCATAATAATCGGGGTTTTTGAGATGTCTTTTGTTTGTCTTATTTTCTGGGCGATTTCATAACCGTTAATATCCCCCATCATAACATCTAGTATAACCAGCGATGGCAATTCTTGTTTTATAAGGGCAAACCCACGAATCGGGTCAGTTGAATAAATACAATTATATCCGCAAAGTTCAAGATTGATTTTTATAAGTTCACAAATTGCACTATCGTCATCTATAATTAATATTTTATTCATATCTTAATAATAATCGAAAATTTAAATATTGTATAAAAAAATGATAATTGTGTTACAAAATGAAATAATTCTAAAAAGTGTATATAATACGGCTTTTGGGATAAAAATATTAATTTTTGTTAATTTTTGTTAGAAAAAATAGTAAAAATAGACGCTTGTGTGTTTTATTGTTATAGTGTATATTATTTTGCATAGTAAAATTTAGTTAAAAAAAGGGGGAATATGAATTGGCAATAATGACACCTATCGCTGCTACCGTGAGTGAAAAATGCGAAAAAAGACAACAATATTTAGGAAGACATATCTTAGCGGAATTTTTCGAATGTGATCCAAATGTTCTTAATAATCCCGAGTTGGTAGAAAAATATATGTTAGAGGCTGCTCTTGAATGTGGAGCAACGATTGTTAATAAGTGTTTTCATCTTTTTGCGCCCCACGGAGTTTCGGGTGTTGTTATAATTTCGGAAAGCCACCTTGCAATTCACACTTGGCCTGAGTTTGGTTATGCCGCAGTTGATTTATTTACTTGCGGGGAAAAATGTGATCCTAAAGTTTCTTATGAGTTCTTGAAAAGAAAATTTAACTCCAAGGATACAAAATATTCTCAATTGAATCGAGGCTTAATGGATTTTGATTCACATTTACAACACAAACCATTCTTAGTGTCCGAATCATTCTAGAAGATGGAAGAATACAGAATTCGAAAAATGGATTATAAAGATATTGATGAAATTCTTCAAATTGAAGAATTGTGCTATGGTTCTCATCATTGGTCTTATGAATCTTTTTTATCCGAATTAAATAATAAAATATCTTCTTATCGAACAATTTGTGTACTTGATAAACCCGTTGGTTATTTAGGGATTTGGAAGATTGTAGACGAAGCCCACGTTACCAATTTATCGATTCATCCTGAGTATCAGAACAAAAAATTGGCTCACAGGCTTTTGTTGGATGCAATTAAGGAATGTTACGAGGAAAAAATCAAATATATCACTTTAGAAGTGCGGATTTCCAATAAAAAAGCAATTCATTTATACGAAAAATTCGGTTTTAATTCCCTGGGATATCGAAAAAAATATTACCAGGATAATAACGAAGACGCTTTAATTATGTGGAGCAACAATATTTTTGATGAAAAATATAGAATTTTTTATGATAAAATAAATAGTGAAGTAAATGATAGGCAAAAGATATAAAGATATTTTTGATAGATATGTCCACAGAGGCGAACCAACGCCCCTTACAATAGGCACGTTGGTAGTTTGTGGTCTGTGTTTTTTAATTTTGCTTGTTTCAACTTTCACTCAAATTAATTTTTCCCACCTCTGGTTTGTGGATTCTGCTATTGACAGCAAGGAAGTTATGTACAACCCGATTATTCCTTGTATGATTTTTATAATCTATGTTCTGGGTGCTCATTATTCAATGTTGGTATTTGTAGTTTATCTTCTAACAGGATTTTTTGTCTGGCCGATTTTTGTGTACGGCGGGGGTTTGGAATATGTCCAGAATTATATTTTCGGATATTTTATCGGTTTTGTTTTTGCAATTATAATCTCAGGAACCATTCTTAATATTAATCAAGGCTTAAAAACAAGATTGAGCGCTGCTTTGTTTGGAGTTTTAGCGATTCACACCTGCGGATTTTTGTATTGCGTTGTTCTTGCAATGTTTAAGGTAATTGATTTTAATTTGGTTCTTCCGATTGTTTCAATTATAAGTTTTGATAAAATTGTTTATGATATTCTATTTAGTTTGGTTGTTGTTGCGTTTGCGCCTTTTGTTAAGAATATTCTCTGGATTTGTATGAAACCTAAAGCCGACAGATTAAAAAATATTAGCAAAAGAAACAAGATAATCCGTGATAATATTAATGAGCATAGGCAATATTACAATTAGAATAAAAGCGCCCATAACGGGTTTGAATAGAAAACTTAAAGAAAACACATTAATTTGAGGGGCGGTTTTAGATATTATTCCAAGGATAATATCTTGTCCCAGGGTCGCCAATAACACGGGTCCTGCGATATGAAGTCCCATAAAAAGAATGTTCGCTGTTATATCGCTCAAATATTGAATATTGACAAGATTCTCGAAATGAAAATTAACACTATACATTGGATATAAAGTAAAACTTTTAATAAAAGCATTGATAAGCCAATAAACCCCGCCCGAATAAATAAAAATTAGAAGTGCAAGGATTGAAAAATAATTGGACATAATGCTCACTTGTCCTTTGGTGCTTGGATCCATTACCATAGCACTTGACATCCCCATTTGGGTGTTAATCATATCCCCGCCGGCTGAAATTGCAGCTAAAACGCAATTTGCAACATATCCAATCAACAAACCGAAAAGAAAATTGAGAATCATGCAAAGAAAAATCGGCGTATTGGGTTCAGGTGGCGCTGGTTTTATAATTCCAACCACAATAACCGTAAAAACAACAGCTAAGGAAATTCGAACCAAAGACGGGATTTCACTTTTAGAAAAAACAGGAGCCAATCGAAACAATCCGACAAATCTTAAAAAAACCATTATCCCTGCGCCCAATCCGTTGTTGAGCTCGGGAAAAAGTTGTGCAAATTGTTTTAAAAATTCATCCAAAAATTAATATCCTCTTTGAATTCTCAATTTTTCAATAAAATTAGCTTCAGCGTTGGGAGTTTGTTTTGCTTTAACGTAAATTGGCTGATTAATTGCCTTTTTGTCCCAGGGAATGTTTTCGTCCAATAGCGCTCTGTTTCTTGTTGAATCGTTTTTAATTTCATCTTTCATTTCAGCATTAAAAGGTCTTGTGTATTTATAATAATTGTCAGGCAATACAAAAGAATCGTTTTTTGGAACAACTTGAAAAGCTATGTTAATTCCTTCATAAATATAGTTTGTAAGAATTTTGATAAAATATCCACCCAACATTACAATTGTTAAAAAAACAATACAAACCTTGGGGGCTGCTGCAATTGTTTGTTCTTGAACTTGCGTTACGGCTTGCATTATCCCGACAACAAGTCCTACGAGCGCTGCCATTAATACGCAGGGCATTGAAATTGAGAGCATTACCATAAAACCTTTTGCTAAAAATTCTACCAAAATTTCCATTAATTAAAACTCTCCACAACTCCTTTGACGATTAAACTCCACCCGTCAACCGCAATGAAAATAAGCAGTTTAAAAGGGGTTGAGACGATTTGGGGGGATAACATAAACATCCCTAAAGCCAGAAGAACATTTGCCACAACTAAATCCAGAACAATAAAAGGAACGTATATGATAAATCCGATTTCAAAAGATGTTTTAAGTTCTGAAATTATATAAGCCGGCGCAACTTCCCATAAAGTCAAATCATCGGGTGATTTTGGGATTGTATTTTTTGTTTTCTCGACAAAAAACGCCAAATCCGATTGTCTTGTTTGTTTTAACATATATTCTTTTAAAGGTTTAGAACCAGCGTCCAGCGCCTCAATAACATTTTGATTTTTTTGATATGGAACCTGATAAGCTTTGTACATATCATCGAAAACAGGAGCCATTGTGTAAAGGGTCAAAATTAGCGATAATCCGATTAAAGTAATAGCAGGAGGGACTGAGTTTGTACCCATTGCGGTTTTTAACATTGAAAAAACAATTGTGAACCTCAAAAAAGGTGTCATTGAAACAAAAATAAAAGGCAATAGCGAAAAAGCCGCCATTGTAATAAGAAGTTGTATTACAGGGTTAATGTCTTTTAGAATATTATCCATTTAGAATGCACTTTCTATTGTTGAAGTTTGATTTAGGTCCTTTAATAACTTTTTAACAATTTCTTTTTTGTCCATTGATTGAATTTTTGATTTTAACATATCAGGTTCAGGGGACAAATAAAGGTCTCTAAATTGTTGTTCAATTTTATCGAGTTTTGCTTTTTTTTCATCCACAATTTCTTGTTGAACTATTTCTTCACTATCCTCTAATTTCGCTAAAAACGTTGTGTGTTCAGCTCCTGAGGCGATTAAAAATTTTTCGTTTTTGACTTTTACAACAAAAAGCATTTTTTTAGGCGCAATATTTAAACTATCGACAATTTTTATTGAACCTTTGTTGTCGTTTCTTGTTATAAGAAAAGTTTTTTTGTAAACTACAAAACCGACCAATAAAACCCCGACCATTGCAAGGGTGTAGAATATAAAAGCTGTAATATATGTTAGCATTTGCTTTTTCCTTTATTTTTTCCTTTATTTTTCAAAATCCGAATAGTCAAATTCCTCGTCTTCAACCTCTTGAGTTTCATTTGGCGCTTGGGGCTGTTGTTCTTGCTCTTGAGGCTGGGGTTGAGGTTCTTTTTGAGGATTCTCAACCTCTTTCGTTTCTTGAGTTTCGCTTTTCGAACTCGATAGAACTTCATTCAACTTAATTGCATATTTATCATTAATAATAAGCAGCTCCCCTTTAGCAACTTTTTTATTCTCAACATAAAGAGAAATTTCGTTGTTAAAAACAGAGCCCAAATCGACAATTTGTCCTTTTGTAATTTGTTTAAGCTCTCCAAGCGTCATTTTGACTTTATCAAATTCCGCACTTATTTCAATTTGGATATCATCCCAAAGATTTTTTTCCATTGCTACCTCGTTGTTAATTTGTTGTTGTATATCATTCTCTTCTTCTTCGTTATCAAAGTTCATTATCAAATCAGGATTAACCTTGACTTTGAATTTTTGTTCTAAAGCTCCTGAAACAAGGACTAAATTGACGGCAGAACTATCCTCTAAGAGCACAATATCTTCTTTTTG
Source organism: uncultured bacterium (assembly GCA_947361225.1). GTDB lineage: Bacteria > Cyanobacteriota > Vampirovibrionia > Gastranaerophilales > Gastranaerophilaceae > RUG14156. The sequence goes on along the minus strand of CANAIK010000002.1, from coordinate 59,440 downwards.
AAGATTTTTTAAATCCTCAACCGTGATTTTTGATCGTCCGATTCTAATTCTTGTTGTGACATTGGAAGCTGCAAAATCTTCGTCGTTAAAGTTTGTTGCAAATTCAATTTCTTCCAAAGGGATTCTATCAATGGGGATTGATAGGACAACTTGAGCTAAAAAATCACTTCTGGAGGAGATTCCTAATATTAAGTTAAGGTTTTTTTCGCTTTTTTCACTAATTTTAGCTACTTTTGGAGATAGGATAATTTCATTTATTTTTTTGTATAAAAACTCGGCAAAATTATTGAGAATTTTTATTTCTAAAGGAGTTAAGGAGGAAAGCTTAAAATCGGGGGGTGAATCCTCAAGAGTTGAGTTTAGGTATTGTTCAACAAAATTTTTCCCAAGTCTTATTATAACGGGTTTGTGTTTATCAACCTTAATTTGGCTTGAAAAAAAGTCCAAATTTTTAACCAGGGATTCTTGTCTTATTTCTCGAAAGTCATTTATAGCTTGAATGTAGACGCTAGATTCAAGCTCCCAGTATTTTTCAACCGCATTTTTTACAGTTTCTCTAAGTTGAGGAAAAAATGCGTCAAAATTTAAATTATAGAAAATATTTTTCTTTTTCTTAAGCACTAAAACATCCGTTTTTAAGCTGTAGAATCCCCACAAATATTATATAATTTTATTTTTTATAAAGGCAATTTATTAAAATTTTTTAATAAAAAAAATGAATGGAAACTAATCCATTCATTTTTATTTTTTGTTTAAACAAGCTTAAACGTTTGCAGTTTCAGTTTGTTTAATAACTTTTTGCAATGCTTCCAATGCATCAGCAGGAAGTTTATCGATTCCTGCTTTTTCAGTTTCTCTTGATTGAACAAAGTTGATTCTATCTTGCATACGAGCTCTAAATTGATCTGCATATTCTTTATTAGAGAAACTTGCGTCAAATCCTTCAATATCCATTATTTCGATATCTGTAAAGTTTTCCCATTTGTGGAATTGAGCTGTTTTTGAAACAATTGCTTCAATAATTCCTAAAGTGTGTTTAGGTTGAACTTTTGTTCCCATAAATTCACCTGTATTTAAGATATAACAATCAACTCCGTCTTCGATTAATTGTTTAAATCTTGTGTAGTCAATAGATAGAGGATAAACTCTAAAAGGATTTGCATAAGGTTCAACAACCAATGCGTTAGGATCAACTCCTTTAGCTAATCTTTCAGCGCTTGAGCGTTTAGTGGCTAAAGTTGCACCCATAGCGCTACCCAATGATGCGCCTGAAAGTTTTAATACAGGAGGAATTGTAGGATCTTTCATTAACCAGAAAATTGCGTTAATGGGTTGGTCGATTCTATCAACTCTATTGGGTGACCATAATTTTGATTTAACAGCACGACCGTTGCCGTTTCTAATGTCTTCTGTTACTGAAACAACTTTGCCGTCAGCTAGCGCAATAGCCCCTGCGTTTTGTTGAGTAAGGATATATTTGTTATCGTCGCATCCGATTGGATAATCGGCTGTTTTGTCAAAATAAGCGGGTTCTAGTGCGATTGTGTATTTTTTATCAACGTTAATAATAAACGCATCGTCGTGAAGAACCGTAATATCGTATTTTCCACCGTGTTTTGCGTGTGTAATTGTAGATTTTCCGGATCCTGATAAACCAAATACTGCAACTTGGAATGAACCGTTGTCTAAGTTATAGCGTTTCATACCACCGTGACAAGACGCATATCCGTTACGAGCAGCTGAACCCCAAGCAAGAGTTAAAGTGCCTTTTTTGTGTTCGCCAAAGTATCTCATACCAAGAATACAAGCGCAATTGTGAACAGGATCAAAGAAAGTTAAACCATATGGGAAATCAGGATGAGTCCAATCAGGATCTGAGAATACGTAAATATCGCCTTCGTTAATTAATCTGGATTCGCCATACATTCTAGCGTATTCTTCGTTAATATATTGGAAATTTAACATCCAAGAATACATAATATTCTCAAAACCGGCTGGAATCATTAAATGAGCTTTAATCATAAAGTCTTTATCCAAACCAACAACCGCTTCTGTTTTATACATTAATTTATCACGGGTTCCATAGATTGCTTCTCTTATAATCGGCAATAAATAAGCTAGGTCGCAATTTGGCTCCCCAACGATTTTTCTTGCTGCAGCGCAACGACCAACAACTGTACCGTCGTTAAAAAGTAGTTGATTAGCTCCTTTAGGCAAACCGATTTTTTCAGGTTCAAAAACGGGCATTCCTGTAAGTTCGATTGTTCCTGAGGAATCTTTAGCTAATTTATAAGCTTCGGAAACACTTTTAACTTCTTCAACGTTGTTTCCAAAGAATGGCGCTGTAATTGTAGCACGAGCTGCGCTCATCATTTCTTTCAATTCTTCTGAATTAGTGAAAAATTCTTTAGTTGACATAAAAATTTACTCCTTATAAAAGTCATAATCACATTAATTCTATACCAAAAAAAAGTTTGTTACAAGTGTTGATATTACATTTTATTTTTGTGTTAGAATTTAATTATACTTGAAGGAGTGAAAAAAATATGCAAACAACGCTAAATTATGATATTAAAGATATAACCCTTGCGCCTCAAGGCAAAAAAAATATTGAATGGGCCCAAAAAGACATGCCCGTATTGAATTCAATTAAAGAAAGATTTAGAAAAGAAAAACCTTTTGAGGGTTTAAAATTAACCGCCTCGGTTCACGTTACCAAAGAAACCGCAGCTCTTTGCATTGCGCTTAAAGAGGGCGGAGCAGACGCAGTTTTAGCGGCATCTAATCCCTTATCAACTCAAGACGATGTTGCAAGTGCTTTAGTCAAATATTACGATATTCCTGTTTTTGCAATCGCAGGTGAGGATAGTAAAACTTATCACAGACACATTGAAACCGTTCTTAATCACAAACCCAATTTAATTATCGACGACGGTTGTGATTTGGTTGCAACGATTCATAGTTCCAAACAAGAACTAATTCCCAATATTATCGGGTCTTGCGAGGAAACAACAACAGGAATTATAAGATTGCAAGCGCTCGAACAAGAAGGAAAACTGAAATTCCCGGCTTTGGGGGTTAATAATTCCCTAACAAAACATTTGTTCGATAATCGTTATGGAACGGGTCAAAGTGCGCTTGACGGTATAATTCGAGCTACAAATATCCTAATTGCGGGAAAAACTTTTGTTGTTTGTGGTTATGGCTGGTGTTCAAGAGGCGCTGCTGCTAAAGCTCGTGGATTGGGCGCGTCTGTAATTGTAACGGAAGTTGACCCCTTAAAGGCACTTGAGGCGGTAATGGATGGTTTTCGTGTAATGCCGATTGCAGAGGCGTCTAAAATCGGGGATATTTTCTTATCAATAACAGGTGATATTAATGTTGTTTCAACGGAAAATATGCTTAATATGAAACAAGGGGCGTTTGTAGCTAACGCAGGGCATTTTGATGTCGAAGTCGATGTTAACGGATTAAAAAAACACGCTGTTGAAATTAAGAATATTAGACCGAATCTTGATGAATGGGTATTGGATAACGGAAAATCAATTTATGTCTTAGCGCAGGGTCGTTTGGTTAATCTTGTTTGCGCTGAAGGACACCCGGCGAGCGTTATGGATATGAGTTTTGCTAATCAGGCTTTGGGTATGGAGTTTATCGTTAAAAACAAGGGAAAACTTGAGAATAGAATGTATACCTTGCCATTGGAGCTTGATAGAGAAATTGCAAGATTAAAACTCGAATCTTTAGGGGTTCAAATTGATAAACTAACCCCTGAGCAGGAGAATTATCTAAACAGCTGGTCCAGCGGGACATAGAGAAAATACAAATAATTTTCAACCCTTGAATTTTTATAAAAACGGTTTATAATAAATAATATGAAGACTTTCTTGCATAATTTGCAAGAAATATAGGGGGAAACCCCAAAGAAATCTAACTTCCTTGAGGTTTCACTTCACACCCTATAACATAGAATAAATAAATGTTAAAATTGCTATAATTGCCTTTATAGCAATTTTTATTTGTTCTTTTGTCATTTTTTCCTCCTTTCTAGCTAATTCTTCACAAATGTCTGTGCTAGAGGAGAAAACAAGGTGTTTACCCTTAGAATTATTATATCAAATTTTTAATTGCCGTTAATGATTTGTAAGAATGAAACTTGAATTTTTATAAAAACGGTTTATAATATAATATGAAGACCAATGTCTTCCTTCTTGCATAATTTGCAAGAAATATAGGGGGAAACCCCAAAGAAATCTAACTTCTTCGAGGTTTCACTTCATACCCTATAACCAAATTGATAAAATTTTTAAAACCGCTATAGTTGCCGCTATGGCGGTTTTTATTATCTTTTCAGTCATATTTTCACCTCCTTTCCAACCAATTCTTCATTAAATTGTATGTGTTGGAGGAAGTAAGGTATTTATCCTTAGAATTATTATATCAAATTTCTAATTACTGTTAATGGTTGGGGAATTATAATTCGTTTATAAATCTATCTATTTCATCAAAACTAAAAAAGTCTTTTGCGCTTATTCCAAGCCCTGCGCAGATTTTGACAATTGTATACATTCTTGGTTCTTTAAGATTTCGCTCAATTTCACTCAATCCGCCTTTGGATATCCCGCTTTGATAAGCGAGTTGTTCAAGGGTCAAATTGCTGGATTCTCGCAGTTTTTTAATTCTTTTTGCAATAATACTGTTAAATTTTTGGTTTGTCATATTTATTTTTTGAGGCTTAAGAGCAGATTGCACTAAAAATAGTTAAAACTGCCAAGGTGAACTCGTTTCAGCATCCTACCAATTATCAGATTCCGAAACAAGTTCGGAATGACATTATGATTAGTTTTTAGGAGTATTTAGTGTAAAGTTGTATATAAATCCTTTATTTTTTATCAAAATCAAAAATTTGAGGTAATGTTATTTTTAGAGCTCTTGTAATTTTAAACACCATTGTTGTTGAGGGGTTGTTTTTACCACCCTCAAGTTTCCCGATATAGGTAGGATGAACCCCAACCTTTTCAGCCAGTTGTTCTTGGGTTAGGCTGGAATCTATTCTGTATTTTTTTATATTTTTCCCTAAATTTTCCAGGATTTTAGTGTTCATAGTTTACAATATAGACTGACACGCTTACTATTTGTATAGACTGACACGCTTTTTTATTGGTAAAATGAACATCAATAAAGAGTTTAAAATTTTTTTTGCTTTAGTCGAAATCAAAAACATTTGAAAGTTTAATTCGAAGTGCTCTGGAAATTGCAAAAAGGGTTTTTATTGAAGGACTGCATTTGCCGGTTTCCAGTTTTCCAATGTAAGTTTGATGTTTTCGAACTTTTTGCGCAAGTGCTTCTTGTGTTAGACCTGAATCAAGTCTGTAGCGTTTTATGTTTTTGCCTAATTTTTTTAAAACTTTAGTGTTCATACTTGACAATATAGACTGACACGCTTATTATTTCTATAGAAAACTACGCTTATTTACTAACTAAAATATAGATAAACAAAGAACTTTGGAGGTCATTTTGCAATTAAATAAAGAAAATTTTTATGAAATCGCAATATCAATAAGTAATATGGCAGATATTCTTAAAGTTCATCAAAGAACATTGAGAATTTATGATGAAGAAGGGTTGTTAATCCCGAAAAGAACTCCCAAAAATAGACGCTATTATACAGTTTATGATATTGAAAAAGGTAAATTTATACAGTTTTTGACAAGAAATCTGTCTTTAAATTTGGTCGGGGTTAAAGTTATTCTTTCTTTGTTAGAAAAAAGCGGAGTTGAATCAAAAAACTACATTGATTATATTAATAAAATAGCTAAAGATTTAAATATGGATGAAACTATCCAAGAACAAAATATTGTTAATAGTTTAAAAAGAGGAAGAAAGAAAAAACCCGAGAATTTAGCTTAATTCAATGTTTTTCTTTATAAACTAACCTTTATTTGTTATAATAAATAAATGGGTAAGCTCCCGCTTATCACCCTCGCCCGCAGGCTTGTTAAGTAGAAATTGAGCGGAAAGGTGGTGATGAAATGCAATTTAGCGTATCTGAAAAAGCGCTACTTCTTATCTTATTGATAATAATAGCGCTCGCATTTGCAAAATAGGGAGTTAAGAAGAACCTTGAGAGCTGACACCTCTTGAGGTTCTTTCCCTATTTTTATTATAACTTATTTATTACAAAATTCAAGACTTAAAAAATAGAAACAATTATAAACCACTTTTTTATTTCCACCCTTGAAATTTTAAAAAAGCGGGTTATAATATAGATATCAGGGGCGGTAGCTCCAACTACCGTCAACTGCATAAGACTGAAGTGGTGCTTATCTATTTAGATAGGTGCCATTTTTTATTATGTATATAATCAATAAGATTAATATTAAAGTCAAATTGATATTTTCCATAATTCCAGCCTCCTTTCTTATAAACTATCAGTTCTTAAACCGAAGATTTTGTTGTTCTTGTAGTTTTAAAAAAAGATGCAGGCTAGCCCCATTGATATTCTATTTTCAATCAAAAACCTAGAACGCAACAACGTCGTCAAGCATAAAACGATAAAGCTGGACGTCGTCTTGTTGTTCTTTTGGTCTGTTTTTTTCTTTCTCGATTCTTTCTTGTTCCTCTTTTGTTTCAGATTTTATTTGAACCAAAGGAGTATTTTTATCACGATTAAAAAAGTTCCACTTAAACCCGTCGATTAATCCATAATCGGTTTCGGTTTTATAAGACCCAACGCTAACTGCAAAAATTGGCATTGCGGACAAAATTAAAAACATTGTTAACAAAAAAATTTTTTTCATACTTAAATTTTATCATAATTTAGGGTATTATAAAAGTAATGTTTGAATACGATTATGAAAACGAAGATAAAGAACTCAAACTCGTTGGTTTAGAACTTATGTTCTTAACTCCCGAGAAATATTCCAATCCTAAGGGAATTACCGCAGTTGAACTTGCTAAAAGAGTGAATTTGAGTTTGGATATTGTTAAAAAAAAGCTAAAAATCCTCTATGAGCACGATATTATAAGATGTTCGGGGTTGAATCCCAAATACTGGCTTTTTGATGAATATAAATATCAAAGATTGAATGAAGAAGACGAAATTTATCAACTTTTGTGTTCTTTTGACGACATTGATTTCGATAGGTACTTTAAATATGATTAATTTGGGCGATATTGTTGAAGTTGCAATTGAAGATATAAGTTCTTTATTCGAAGGCGTTGCAAGAATAACGGAAGATAAATTGGTGGTTTTTGTACCGCAAGGATTGCCCGGGGAAAAGCTCAAGGTCGAAATTATTCAAAAAAACAAGAATTATTTAAAAGGAAAAATCATTGAAATTATAGAACCCTCTAAATTTAGAATTAAACCAAAATGCGCTCTATACAACGCTTGCGGAGGTTGCGAGGTTCAGAATATTGACTATAATTATTCAATTTTACTAAAAAACAACATTATTAAAAAAATTTTTTCTTCTTTAGTCGATGAAAATAAAATTTTTCCAACTATTAAAAGTCCTAATATTGAACAATATCGAAAAAAAGTTCAAATGCCCTGTAGTCAAACGAAAAACTCCAAAAGAATCCTAATCGGATATTACAAAAAAAATTCCCACGATTTAGTTAATATTAAATTCTGTCCTATTGTTCCAACAATAATGAATGAAATTAATGAGTTTATAAGAAACAACTGTCCAGTTTCTTGTTTTGTTGAAAAAACGAAAAAAGGGCTCTTAAAACACGTTATTGCAAGGTTTAATCAAAAAGACGAATTAATTTTGACCTTTGTTTTTAACGATAATAAATTTAAAAACAAGGATTTTGAACTTTTCTGCAAAAATTTAGCCCAAAAATTCCCCTCAATTAAAGGGATTTTTGTAAATTTGAATCCTAATCAAACAAATGTAATTTTAGGGGAATTTACCTTAAAAATCCTGGGGAAGGACGCAATTGTTGAACAATTGGACAAATTCTATTATAAAATTGGACCTTTAAGCTTTTTTCAAGTCAACACAAGTGCCGCTTCGCAATTATTTAGGATTGTAAAAGACGCAATTAAAGATAACTCAACAATTCTTGATGCTTATGGCGGGGTTGGGGCAATTGGAATTTATTTAGGGGATAAAGCAAAAAAAATTACCCTTGTTGAAGTTAATAATGAGGCTTGTAAGCTTGCAAAAGAAAATTATGGGCTCAACAAAATAAAAAATTATGAAATTTTTTCGGGTGACGCACTTAATCATTTGGATAACTTTAAAAACGAGGGAAAAACCTTTGATTATGTAATTCTAGACCCTCCAAGGAAGGGTTGTGATAAAAAAACAATCGATTCAATTAAAGATTTATCTAATAATATAATTTATGTTTCCTGCAACCCTCAAACCCTAAAAAGAGATATTATTTATTTAACAGAATTGAATTATAAGGTCGAATTTATAAAAAGCGTTGATTTATTCCCTTACACACACCACATTGAATGTGTTTGCAAATTAGTTAAGGAAAAATAATGGATAATATTAATCAAAGGATTGAGAATTATAAATTTTTGTTATTGGAAAAAGAAAAAATCCAAAAAGCAGCGGATTTAATAAAACAAGCACTTTTTTTGGATAATAAAATTCTGTTTTGTGGAAACGGAGGTTCGGCGTCTGATTCCAATCATTATGCAGCTGAATTTGTTGGAAAATTCCAAAAAGAAAGAAAATCCTTAAGTGCAATTTCACTTTGCGCTAATAATTCAACTATAACTGCTATTGCAAACGATTATTCTTATAATAATATTTTTACAAGACAAATCGAAGGATTAGGTAAAAAAAACGATGTACTTATTGCGCTATCGACTTCAGGAAAAAGCGAGAATGTAATAAAAGCAATTAAAACGGCTAATAAAATGGGATTAATTACGATTTTTTTAGTAGGAAAAGAAAAAATCGAAGTCGATTCCACACTTCAAATCAACGCTCCAAGCGCAATTACAGCCCAAATTCAAGAAATGCACACTTCAATTATCCATATAATTTTAGAAATTTTAAATCTTTAATAAATATTGACGCAATTTTTTTATATGTTAGGATTTTATATATAAGTAGATAACTCCAAAGAAGGAGGTGAAAAAAATATGCCAGAAGTAAGAGTTCGTGATAATGAAAGCATTGAATCCGCACTTAAAAGATTCAAGAAAAAAATACAAAAAGCAGGAATCCTATCTGAAATCAAACGCAGAGAAAGATACGAAAAACCATCTGTTAAAAGAAAAAGAAAATCAGAAGCTGCAAGAAAAAGAAAAGTATAAGTATCATAATAGTCCTAAGGTTTAAAAAAAACTTTAGGACTTTTTTCATTCTTCCTCAATATCCCAAATTTCAAGTAAATCATCCCCAATTTTATCCAGGAATCTTGATGGTTTGGATAGAATCATTTGAGTTGAATAATCGTACATATCAATTGGATAACTTATAAATAAATTGGATTTAGCCCTTGTTGTTGCAACATACATAAGTCTAAGTTCTTCTTCCATTTCCTCAGTTGAATTATAAGAATAAACGCTCGGGAATCTTCCTTCGACCGCACCTATTATAAAAACACTGTTCCACTCCAAACCCTTAGCGCTGTGAATTGTTGAAATTGTCAAACAATCGTCTTTAACATTTTTCTTATAAACCCCTTCAACCGAGCCTTCCGGGGGTTCGAGCGCTAAATCCGACAAAAAAGAATCCAGTTTTTTATAGTTTTTAGATAAATACAAAAAATGATCCAAATCCTTTTCCCGTTTTTGATAATCTTCGTATTTTTCCTTAAGAATCGGTTTGTAATAATTAATAATTTCTTCTATAATTCTATCTAATTCAAGCTTTCCTGCTTTTGACAGTAAAGAAAACAAGGGTTCAACCGAAACTGAAATTTTCGAGGGCAAAAGTTTAGTTGCATAGTTTTTTTGAGTTATTAAAGGAATTATTGTTGAAACCGCCTTGGGTCCGATTCCTTGTAACAAAAGCAGAATTCTATTTAAACTAATTTCATCGTCCGGGTTTAGAATTACCCTTAAATGAGCGATTAAATCTTTAATATGGGCTGAATCAATAAACTTTAATCCACCAAATTTTTGATAAGGAATATTATATTTTGATAATTCAATTTCTAAATTATAGCTCATTCTTGAGTTTCTAATTAAAACGCAAATATCTTTAAGCTCAAGTCCCTCGTCTAATAATTCCAATATTTTTTGACAAACGAACTCGGATTCCATTTGGGAATTTTTTGCTTTAATTAACCCCGGTTTGTTAATCGAAACAATATCGCTGTAAAGATTTTTTTCATATCCTGTTTTTGCTTGTTTTACGATTTCGTTGGTCAAATTGAGGATATTCTGGTTACTTCTGTAGTTTTTTTCAAGTTTAATAATTTTTGTGTTAGGAAAAATTGAATCGAATTCAAGAATATTTTTATAATTTGCCCCTCGAAACCCATAAATGCTTTGTTTGTCGTCTCCAACCGCAAGAACATTATTGTGCTCGGACGCTAAAAGCTTAATAATATCGGCTTGTAAACTGTTTGTGTCTTGATATTCGTCCACTTGAATATATTTATATTGATTCGACAATTTTTTCCTTATTTGTTCGTTATCTTCCAATAAAAACTTTAAATACAAGAGCAAATCGTCATAATCCAACAAAGATTTCTCTCTTTTATAATCAACATAAGCTTTTTGAATTTTTATAATTTTATCGGTTACAGAAATAAAGTTATAATATTCTTGTTCGATAATTTGCGCTACAGGAATTTTTTTATTAACGCTTTTAGAATAAATTTCAAGAATTGTGCTTTTTTTGGGGAATCTTTTTTCTTTTTTAGGATACAGAATATTTGTCCAATGAGAAATAATATCCTGTGCGTCAGGAGAATCAATAATTGTAAAGTTGTTTTTTAAACCCAAAAAACTTGAATACTTTCGAAGAACTAAATTCGAAAAACTGTGGAAAGTTCCGCCTTGAACTTGTTCGCATCTTTCATCAAGAATAGATGTCGCTCTTTTAAGCATTTCTTGCGCTGCTTTTTTTGTAAAGGTTAAAAGCAGGATATTATTCGGATTAATCCCATCTTCAATTAGTCTTGCGCAACGATAAACAAGGGTTTTTGTTTTCCCTGAACCCGCTCCCGCTATAACAAGAATCGGACCCTCGGTTGTTTTTGCAACTTCAAGTTGATTCTCGTTTAATTCTTTTTGATAATCAATTTTGTAGTTTTTTTTATGAACTCTTTTTTTTAAGACAAATTTTTTTCGAACAATTTCCGCCATAAAAAAAATTATAGCACAATTTATAACTTGTCAAATCAATTAATCAGGCTTGAAGTTTTTTTAAAATAAGTTATAATAAAAATAGGGAAAGAACCCTAAAAGCTCCAATCTTTTAAGGTTCTTCTTAACTCCCTATTTAAGTAAAAGAAGTGCTATGATTATCATTAAGATAAGCCATAGCGCTTTTTCTGTTATACAGAATTTCACTTTTTCATCACCACCCCTCCGCTCAAATTTCTACTTAACAAGCCTGCGGGCGAGGGTGATAAGCGGGAGCTTACCCATTTATTTATTATAACAAATAAAGGTTAATTTATAAAGAAAAACATTGAATTAAGCTAAATTCCAGGGGGATTTTAAACTGTTTTGGGTTATATTTATAGTGTTTTGGGTTAATAGTTACGTTGTAAATAGTTACAATTAACGCTAAATTGTAGTTATGTGCAAAGAATTCATTCATAACTTAGGTAAAAATATAAAAAAACATAGAATTAACGCTAATTTGACGCAAAAAAATTTAGCGCAAATTGTGGGGATTCATCCAACTTATGTTGGAAAACTCGAGGCCGGGAAAAATAATCCTTCGCTTATTTTAATGTTTAAAATTGCAAGAGCTATGAAAATAAAATTGGTTGATATTCTCGATTTTGATAAAACCTGATATAATATAGAATGATTTAGAGTATTGAAAAAATTAAAATGAACATAAAAGAACTTTTAGGAAAAAGATTAAAACTAATAAGAGAATCTCGCAATTTAACCCAAGAAATGCTCGCTGAAAAAATTGATATTACGCCAAATGCCATTAGTCTTATTGAAAGAGGATTAAATTTCATTTCACCCAATTTACTTGAAAAACTTTGTATTTTTTATCGGGTTGAACCTGATTATTTTTTCAAATTTGACTCTATTAATATAAACAACGATTTTGACAAAACAGATGCAATTATAAAAAAGCTGAATTCTTTAAATAGCACAGATTTGGATTATGTTTATAAATTTATCAAAAGTCTATAAGATGAAAATTTAAAAAATTTTAACCTCTCTCATTGATGATAACAAAAATTTTGTATAACAATCCCCGGGGTTTGAAAAAAGTTCTTTAGTGTTGTTGTATTCAACAATTTCACCTTTATTCATAACTGCAATTTTATCACTAAGATATCGAACCAAATTAAGGTCGTGGGAAATAAAAAGAATTGTAAGGTTCAATTTTTCCCTCAAATCTAAAAGCAAATTAATAATAGAAGCGCAAATGCTCACATCAAGCGCACTTACGGGTTCGTCCGCAACAATAAAACAGGGTTTTAGAATCAAAGATCTTGCAATTGCAATTCTTTGTCTTTGTCCGCCTGAGAATTCGTGGGGATATTTTTTTAAGTCGGATTTTGATATCCCTGTTAACTCGATAATTTCTTCCACCCTTGATAATGCCTCTTTTTTGGGCATAATTTTATGGATTAACAAAGGCTCTAATAGGGTTTGTTCGATTCTCATTTTAGGATTCAAACTTGAATATGGATTCTGGAAAATCATTTGAATTTTTTTTCGATATTCGAAAGTTTCTTTTTTGTTGAACCTTAGAATATTTTCCCCTTCGAAAAAAATCTCCCCTTTTTGAGGTGTTATTAACTTTAGAATACAATTAGCTAAAGTTGATTTACCGCAGCCTGATTCACCCACTAAAGAAACAATTTCACCTTTGTTTATATCAAGATTAATATTTTTTAAAACCCTTGATTCTTCCTTTTTAGGAGATAAAAAGGAAGAATCGGTTTTATATGTCATTTCTAAGTTTTTAATTGAAATTAGTTGTTCCATTTCTATATTATACCAAATATTCTTTTAAATATTGAGTTTCTTCAGATTTTCTTAATTTTTTCAATCCCTCCATTTCAATTTGTCTTATTCTTTCTTTTGAGAATCCTAAAATTTTCCCCAACTCCTCTAAAGTTTTTGTATTTCTGTTATCAAGTCCGAAACGATTAAGAATTACGAATCTTTCTTTGTTATTAAGCAAATTAAGCGCACATTTAATATCTTTTTTAAAATCGATTTTTTCAATCCTTTGACTTGGTGCGTTCTCAATATTATCCGCAATATAATCCTCTAGAGAAAGGTCTTGCGCTACGGGGGTGTCAAAACTAACGGGTTCTTTAATTATCGATTCTTTAATCAATTTGATTTTTTTAGGAGTTGTTTTTAAATAATCCGCCAGTTCATCGTTTGTAGGTTCTCGACCCAAATCTACACTCAACTTAACAAGAGCTTTTTTCAAATTTCTTATTTTATCCCCCATATGAACAGGGATTCTTATTGATCTTGAATCGTTTGCAATTGCTCTTATTATTGTCTGTTTAATCCACCAGGTTGCATAGGTTGAGAATTTAAAACCTTTCTTGTAATCGAACCTGTCCGCTGCTTTAATTAATCCCAAGGAACCTTCTTGAACCAAATCCATAAAAAGAATTCCTTGACCCGTGTATCTTTTGGCAATTGAAATTACAAGTCTTAAATTTGCTTGAATTAGTTTCTTTTTGGCAATTATTGCCTCTTTTTTTGCCCCTTCTTTAATTTTTTTCCCAAGTTCAATCTCATCCTCTTTTTTTAAGAGTTTAACTTTGCTAATATCCTTTAAATACATTTGCAGAATTTCATCTTTATTAGCGATAATATTAAAAGTTTTTATTTCCTCGTCTTCCTTTTGATTATCGTCTACAGAAGAATAGATAAAATCAAATTCGCTCATTTTTTTACTCCTCAACTAATTCTTATCTTGAAAGACGACAAAGAAAATTTTTTGTTCCTAAAGAATATTAAAATTTGTAAAAAATTAATCGGTTTTTAATCAATTTATTTTATTTTTCTAATTTATTTTAATAAAATTAAAAGGTTGGAATTATGGATACGATTAATACAATAAATTATAATAACGGATACAATTTAGCTTATAGAAAAAATAATATTGTTCCTTTTAAGCCAAAAAAAACCCAAATCGAAGTTTTTGATTTTGTTTTAAAGAATGAAAAACCAATTCAACCTGTAAAAAAATGCAAAAAGAAAAAAAGTTTATTAAAGCAAAGAATTGCTCTGTTTACCTTGATAAACACCCTTGGACTCGGATCGATTTTTGGTTTAAAGGAAATAACAAAACCAAAAGAAGTTCAAGCAATTAGTTTTGAAGATATTTATGAAAAAAATCCAATAACAAATTTAGATCAAGTTGAAGAAATAAAAAGAAAAAAACAAGAGGCTGAATTTGAAAAATTAATTCAAGCAAGAGAACTTGACGCAAAACTTGAATATGAAAAATACTTGCGTGAAAAGGCTCTTGAACCATTTGATGTTGAAATTGATTTATCGGTTTCTCAAGAGAAAGAAATTAAGAAATTTTTAAGAAACTGGGAAAAACACAAAGATAAATATAAATCCGTTGAACAAGCTACAAATGTTCCGGCGGAACTTATTTGCGCAATTCATTGTCGGGAAAGCGGTGCTAATTTTAACAAAAGACTCCACGACGGAGGGGATTTGGACGAATTTAGAAGTTGGGAAGAATCTGCAATAGCTGCTCTTGAAGACGTTAAAAAACACGCTCCTAAAATCGTTTTGGGTGATTATCAAACATATTTGGATTTCGCTGAAGCCTATAACGGCACAGGTTACAAGGTTTATCACAATATGGAAAGTCCTTATATCTGGGCAGGGACTGAAAAGTACAAGGTCGGGAAATACACGGACGAAGGATTCCAAAAAGACTTAAAAGACGAACAAGTCGGCGTTGCGGTTATGCTCAAAACAATATATTCTTAATTATTGTTAACAAAAAGTTTCTTTTTGAAAAAAATATGGTAGAATAAGAACATACTGGTTTATAACTTAAACTGGAGCGCCTCGAACCAATCGTTGCGTTCTTCTTTTTTATAAACGTTTAAAGAAAAAAGATTATGAAAGAGCATTTTTCAAAAAAAGAACTTATAGAAACAATAACTCCTGTTATTGACAATACTGCAATGAGATTGGGGCTGATTCCCATTGAAATTGCTTTTGAGAAAGAAAATAATCGTTATTATTTAAGAATTTTTATCTATTCAACAACGCATAAAGTAACTCATCTTGATTGTGAGAAAATTTCAAGAAGTTTGGGGGATTTATTAGACGAACTTATTCCATACAAATATTTTCTTGAAGTTTCAAGTCCCGGGCTTGATAGAAAATTCAAATCCAATAAAGAATATATAATTTTTAAAAATCACGATGTTATTGTTAAACTAAAAAACCAAATTGACGAAACTGCTCAAAAAACCCTCGAAGTAAAGCTTTTGGATTATCAAGAAAACAAAGGAATTGTGGTTTTATTCGAAAATTGCGAAATTTTTATTCCATTGGATAAAATTCAATATACAAGACTAAACGATAAAATCGAAATTAATAAAAATAAAGGAGAAAATAATGATTAAAATAGGAACTGCACTATTTGAAGCAGCTGAACAATTCGAACGTGAAAAAGGAATTTCCAAAGAAATTCTTGTAAGTTCTTTGTGTGATGCTTTGGTTGCAGCATATAAAAAACATATTAAAGATAAAGACGCTCAAAACGTTGAGGCAATTTTGGACGATCAAGCGGGTGAAATTGGCGTTTTTAGAACAAAATCGGTGGTTGAAGTAGTTGAGGATGAAAATACGGAAATTTCTCTTGAGGCAGCTAAAGAAATGGACGAAGACGTTGAAATAGGCGACGAAGTAAAAATCGAAGTAACCCCTCAAGACTTTGGAAGAATCGCAGCTCAAAGCGCTAAACAAGTTATTACCCAAAGAATTCGTGAGGCTGAAAGAAAAATGGTTCTTGATGAATTCTTATCCAAAAAAGGCACTTTAATTACAGGAATTATCCAAAGAAGAACAGACAGGGCGGTTATTGTAAATATCGGAAAAACTGACGCTATAATGCCCACAAGAGAACAAATTCCGGGGGAATATTATAAACCCGGAAATAGAATAAGAGTATTTGTATTGGATGTTAAAGAAACCTCTAAACTTCCTCAGGTAATCGTTTCTCAAGCGCACGCCGAAATCGTTCGAGAATTATTTGAACTTGAAGTTCCCGAAATTGAAGATGGAATCGTTGAAATTAAATCTATTTCAAGAGAGGCAGGATTTAGAACCAAACTTGCCGTTTGGTCGAATGATCCTTCGGTTGATTCGGTTGGAGCCTGCATTGGACCAAGAGGAACAAGAATCCAAACCATTGTTGGTGAACTAAAAAATGAAAAAATCGATATCGTAAGATACAGTGAGGATCCTGTTGAATATATTGTTAACGCTTTATCTCCCGCTAGAATTATTTCTGTTGATATCCTGGCGGACGAAGACGATAGAAAAGAGGCGTTTGTTATTGTTCCTGACGATCAACTTTCTCTTGCAATCGGAAGAGAGGGTCAGAATGTTCGTTTAGCGCACAGATTGACCGGATGGAAGATTGATATTAAATCTCAAAGTCAAGCAAGAGAAATCGAGAACAACGCTGATAATTCTTATTATCAAGAAGATGCAAAAGAAGATTATATCGAAGAAGAAGAAACAGTTGATGAAATTGCGCAAGAGGCAATTGAAGAAACTAATCAAACCGGACTAGACGAAGAAGATGAGATTGAAACTCAAGAAGAAGTCCAAGAATAAATTTACAAATATAATCCATTGCCGGTATTATTGAGTTAATACCGGCTCTTTTTTTATTTTCTCAATCTCAAGAACTAGATACAAAGTTCCAAGTTATATAGGTTAAAATTCGACCCTAATATTGATGATTAAACCGCCCAAAAGAAGTATATTTTTATTGTTGGTTACATTAATTGAATTAGAATTTATAAAAAATATACTTTGGAGGATTTAATGAGAAGAACAATGGATTTTAAAAGAAAGCAAAAAGTCATTGTTGTAGATGACAAATACGAACACGCTTCCGGGGTTCGAGAATTGGTTAATCTTGAGAATGACTATGAAGTTATTGCAAATGCAGGAAATGCGTCTGTTGCAATTTCTTTAATTAAAAAATACCAACCCGATATCGTTTTAATGGATATTAATATGCCAGAAATGGATGGAATTAACGCAATTAGTGAAATTCAAAAATTGAACGTTAAGACAAGAGTGGTTGTTTTAACTGCTTATGATGATGCTGATTTGATTTATCGAGCTATGAAAGTAGGGGCTGCGGGTTATGTCTTAAAAACTATGGTTTCAGCGCAGCTAATAAAAGCATTGGATGAAGTTTCAATGGGCAAAATCTATCTTCCCAATGTTCTATGTTCTAAATTCTTTGAATATTTCCAAGATTTTGAGAACAACGCACTTAATAACGCAGACGACGACGAGGAAAACTTACTTCATTACTTAACCAATAGAGAAGAAGAAGTTCTTTCACTTTTATTGGAAGGAGCAACCTACAAAGACGTTGCCCGTGATTTATTTATATCTGAAACCACGGTTAAAACCCACGTTAACAATATTTTCCAAAAACTTCAAGTTAAGGAAAAAACCCAAGCCGTTCTTTATGCTATTAATAAAGGCTTTAAACCAAAAGCGAAAAAAATTGCTGTATAATTTAAGGGTTCAATACTTGAACCCTTAAAAATCAATGGTAAGTAAAAAAGTCTCCTTTGTTACATCACATTCTACAAGTTGAATAAAACAGTAAGGCAAAAAAAACGCTTTTCTGTTTTATTCAACACTTGTAATAATCGGATTCAAGGACAATGAAACAAAAACAACGTTTTAGTAAATATTTTAGCAGAAACGATTTAATTCAAGTAGAATTATATTCTTTTGAATCTGTAAAAGCACTAATAAGAAGTGTTTTAGAGCCGATTGCAAAAAATAACACTCCTTCGGTTGTTTTTTCATATTTCGAAAAAATCGTTGGAATTGATAGTTTAATAAGACGGATTGAATATTCTAAGAATATCATTCTAAAAACTTTTAATGACTATGAATTCGAAAAATTCGATATTGAAAAAATCGGTTTTGTTGTCCTTAATTCAAGAAGATACAATTGTGCTTTTTTGTTTCGAGGGGTCGATGATAAATACGAAATTTATTTAAAAATTAACTCCAAGTTGGTTTTTGAGGTCTATGAAACATTAAAGAGTTCGTTTTTGGTTAACTATGATGAAAAATTTTATGAATATCGCCCTGAAAGAAGGGAAAACGACCTTATGAACGAGGCAGTTTTGAATCTTGTTAATCAACTTAATGAATCTTATAAGGAAAGCGAATACAACCTAAAAATTCAACAAAACTATGAAACAATAAACGAAACAAACAAAAATTTGAGAAACGAAATTTATCAAGGGGTAAGACAGGTTGCGCACGAGATAAAAAATCAACTCAGCATACTGGATATCTACAGCCGAATTTTTGAGAAAAAAACAAATGATACAAAAACAATTGAACCGATTAAAAAATCGATTCAACTTATAAAATCGCAATTGGAGTTGTTTAAAAATTTGGATTTGGTTAATCTTTGTGAAAAAAATATTAAAGAGATTATTCAAGAATCAATAAAAACTTATTCTTTAATTCTTAAGGAAAAAAACAATAAAATTATTCTTGTAGATGAAATTGCCGATATTGAGGCGAACGGGTTTGTTGATAGTGAGAAATTTTTAATTATTCTTAATAACATTATAAAAAACGCACACGATTCAACTGAGAATGACAATATTATTATAAAAATCGAACAAATTGACACTAAGATTAAAATTTCAATTATAAACCACGGAAAACCAATTGAAAAAGACAATCAAGCAAAAATTTTTAACCAGGGATTTACAACCAAAAAAGACGGATGGGGCGTGGGTTTGAGCGTTTGCAAAAAATACATTGATTCCCAATTTGGAGTCTTGGAATTAGAAAAAAGCGATGAAAAAGAAACCATTTTCGCTCTTTTTGTACCTTGTGCGAAAGTTAGATAAGGAAAAACTATGGATATTATTTCAAATAGAACAAAAGATATTGCCCACTTAGCGCTCGACGGACTTTATGAGCGTCAAAAGGCGATTGGGTCTAATACCGCTAATGTTCTAACTCCTAATTATCAAAGAAAAGAAGTTTCGTTTGAATCCAACTTAAGAAACGTTATTGAAAGAGAGAATGAGAAAGAAAACATTAAAATTGAGAATTCGAATCTTTATAAACAGAATCCGACTCAACTTCTTAAGTCTCAGGACCCGGCTAGACTTGCTTTTTTAAATTCCAACACAAAAGACGGTTTTTCGGTTGATATTGAGGTTGATACATCGGATCCTCTTGGTTTAGACAATAATAACGTTAATATTGAAGAAGAAATGATGGGGGAGGCTAAAACCGCAATGCAATACCAAACCGTAGCTTCTTTGCTATCGAAATCATATACGCAACTAGAACAAGTAATTAAGGGACAAAACTAGAATAAGGATTTATAAATATGGGTTTTGAAATTTTTGATATAGCATCCAGTGGAATGCACGCACAAAGAATAAAAATGGATACTTTGTCATCAAACATTGCAAATGTTAACACAACAAGAAACGCCAAGGGTGAAAAAGAGGTTTATCATAAAAAACAGGTAAACTTTAGAGAAATGGCTATTAAAAACGGTTTTAATTTCCCCAACGGCAACGCAAAGGTTGAATACAACCAAAATAATGAGCCTTATTTAAAAGGCGGGGTGAGCCAGTCAGAAAATATCATTGCCAAAGGGGTTCAGGTCGATTCAATAACGGATGCGCAAAATCCCACTAAAATTATATACGATCCCAACCATCCTGATGCCGATGAGAATGGATATGTTGAACTTCCCAATATAAATGTTGTTGAGGAAATGGTGAATCTGGTTTCAGCCTCAAGAGCTTATGAAGCGAACGTTACTTTAGCGCAAACCACAAAAACTATGATTCAAAGTGCGCTTAATATATAAAGGAAATAGGAAATGAATAATTTTTCAATTAACACAAATATCTTAAATGGTTTTGAGAACTCAATAAGCAACTATAACAAAGTTTTTCAAGAATCCAAGGATAATATTAACAAAAATTTCGATGAAATTTTTAATTCAATGAATGAAACTCCAATTAAAGGAGGGATTGAGGTTTCCAACAATCAAAACCAAATTAGCGATGTTGCAAAAATGGCGCAGGATATAAAAACCGGTTTTTCTAACAGCATTGAAGAATTGAATCAGGTTCAAAGGGGAGCTGAGGCTGATTTTGAGACATTTGCCTCAGGAGGAGATATTAGTGTCCACGAAGTTATGATTTCAGCCCAAAAATCAAATCTTGCAATGCAAATGGCGATTCAACTTAGAAACCAAATGCTCAATGCTTATAATGAATTTAAAAATATGTCCATTTAATTAAAAACCCCTCAATTAAGAGGGGTTTATTTTTATTTTATTGAAATTTTGCTCTATCTTCTTCACTTACACCTTTAATGGTTAAGTTTACCCTTCCTTTGTCATCGATTTTTTGAACCTTAACAATAACTTGTTGACCGACTTTTAAGTGGGGTTCGATTGTTTCGATTTTTTCCTGACAAATTTGTGAAATGTGTACCATTCCGTCTTTTCCGGGGGCAAGTTCAACAAAAGCTCCGATTGGAATGATTCTTACGACTTTACCCTTGCAAATCATACCGGGTTCGGGTTTAAAGGTTAAATCTTTAATCATTTTTTGAGCCAATTCCGCTCCTTCTTTGTCGTTAGATGTAATCGTAACTTTTCCGTCGTCTTGAATGTCGATTTCAGCTCCGGTTGCGTCAATTATTCCTCGAATTGTTTTACCGCCGGGTCCGATTACTGTTCCAATGTCTTCTGTTGGGATTGTCATTGACAATAATCTTGGAGCGTTCGGTGAAATTTCTTTTCTTGGTTCACTAATTGCCTCTTTCATACAGTCCATTATATGCAATCTGCCTTCACGGGCTTGTTCAAGCGCTCTTTTTAGTGTTGGATTTGAAATTCCTTTAATTTTCATATCCATTTGAAGGGCTGTAATTCCTGTTTCGTTTCCTGTTACTTTAAAGTCCATATCGCCTAAGAAATCTTCAATTCCTTGAATATCTGTTAATACGATATCGGTATCGTCCTCGTGGATTAAGCCCATTGCAACACCGCCAATCATACATTTAACAGGAACCCCTGCATCCATTAGCGCCATAGAACTTGCGCAGGTTGAACCCATAGAAGTTGAACCGTTGGATTCAAGAACATCACTTGTAACTCTTATTGCATAAGGAAAATCATCTTTTGAAGGAAGTGCAGGAACATTTGCTCTTTCGGCTAAGTTTCCGTGACCCACTTCACGACGTCCGGGACCTCTTAAGGGTTTAACTTCACCAACCGAGAATCCGGGGAAAATATATTTATGCATATAATCTTTTGTTTTAATAGGATCAACCCCGTCTAATTCTTGAGCCATTCCGGGACCGGCTAAAGTTGCAGCTGATAAAATTTGGGTTTGACCACGTGTAAAAACAGCGCTCCCGTGAACTCCGGGCAAAACTCCAACTTCACACCAAATGGGACGCACTTCGGTTGTTTTTCTGCCGTCTGCTCTAATTCCTTCGTTTTTAATCATTGAGCGCATTATTTTTTTCTCAAGTGCCTTGAATTCTTCAGCAACAAAGTCAATTCCTGTTTCTTCAATCATTTGAGCTATCGGATGATCTTCTCCTAAGGATTCGATTTTTTCTTTAACAACTTTTTTAATTTCGTCTAATTTTTCACTTCTTAAATCCCTATCGGGAGTGTGATAAGCCTCAACCACGGTATCATAAGCGATTTCTTTAATAATTAAAGCAAGTTCTTCAGTATTATAAGGATTAACAAATTCTTCTTTAGTAACCCCGCACTCAGCTGCAAAAGCAATTTGCGCCTCGCATTGTTTTGCAATTTCAACCTGAGCAAGTTCAACTGCTGATAGAATATCGTCTTCACTAACGAATTTACAGCCCGCCTCAACCATTATTACAGATTCTTTGGTACCTGCGATAACTATATTCATATCGGATTTTTCGTCTTGACTGTGGGTCGGGTTAATTATAAATTGTCCGTCGATTCTTCCAACACGAACCGCACCAACCGGACCTTCAAAAGGAGCTCCTGAAAGCATAAGAGCGGTCGATGCTCCGATTATTGATAAGATATCGGGTTGTTCTTCTTGATCATAAGCAAATAATTGCGAAACGATTTGAACGTCGTTTCTATATCCTTTGGGCCACAAGGGTCTTATTGGTCTATCGATTAATCTTGAAATTAATATTGCTTTCTCGCTTGAGCGCCCTTCGGTTCTTGTGTAGCCTCCGGGGATTTTCCCGATTGCTGACATTCTTTCTTCATAATCTATTAAAAGAGGGAAAAAGTCGATTCCGACTCTTGGTTCTTTACTTACTGTTGCGTGGATGAAAAGCATTGTATTGCCGCATTTTACGGTAACGGATGAAGTTGCTTGTTTTGCGTATTTTCCTGTTTCAATTTCTACGGTTTTCCCACCAACCGTAAGTACCATTTTTTTACTTTCTGGTTTGTTCATTTTTTTTCTTCTTTCTTTTACATATTTATATATAAATTTTATAATAAAGGTGATTCAAGTGCAAGAAAACAAGAAGAAGGCAAAAAATCCATGACAATAAGTCATGGATTTTATTGTATTATTTACAATTGTTTACGTTTTTAATTTTTTTTAAATTCGTCGATATCATAGACAAGCCATGGTTTTGAGAAAACCAACAGGTCAAAAACCATGACTCATCATGGTTTTGACGGGTCAGGACCCTTGAAACACAAGCTTTAAGCGTGATACCATGATTGTAAATTTCCTTAATAATTGGCTAAAAACTGCTTGATAATTGATACTGAAACGATATAATTATATTAAAGCCAAGGGGCACTAAGCAAACGACGATACAGCTTTTGTTATTTGGCGCAACAGATTTGGGAGAGTTTATAAGTGATTAAAAGTAGAGATTTAGGCAGAGCTACAGCAGTAAGAAGATGGACACAAACTGCAATTGAATGTTATAAAAGGGGCTGCAATTGCGAGGGTTGTTTTTATACGGATTTCTTTAACAACTCAAGCCAAAAATGCCAGATGAAAGCATCTGTTCTTGAATTGGTTCGTGTTTTAGGAAAACCCGATATCGAACTTAAACAGGTAATAATTGACGATTAGTCGTTGAACTTAAAGCCAAAAGGAAAAACTTCTTTCTGAGACAGAACAACAAGTTTTTTATTTTTGTCCTCAAGAATAATTTTAGTTTCTTCTTCATTTGAGCAAAATTCACTTATCCATTGCCTGCAAGCACCACAAGGTAAACAATATGATTGTTTTGGAGAATAAATTGCAATCGCCTTAATTTTTGTTTTCTCACCCAGGGATATAGCTGTTGAAATTGCATTTCTTTCAGCGCACAAAGTCAATCCAAAACTCACATTCTCAACATTGCATCCTCGATAGGTTTTGTTGCTTTCATATAGAACACAAGCCCCTACGGGAAAATTAGAATAAGGACAATAAGCATTTTTGCTTACTTCCTTAGCTTCACTCATTAAATTTTGATAAATAATATCCATTAATTCTCCTTTTTCCAAATTATATTATAGCTGAAATTTTACCAAATTGAACCCCTTTGTGTTAATTATCCATCTTTTTAGGGAATTAATTATTTAATTACCCCGCTTTTAGGATTTTTAAGGTTATGTCAATCAATGCGATAAATTCAGTCTCAATTTATGAGTATTATTATAATATCGACAAAGACGATAAAAAGAAAAAATCGTCTGTTGTTGAAAAGCAAATGAGGGAACTGGGTTTAAATCCTACTGATAATGAGGCTTTAAATATTGCTTTAGTAAAAAAAGCAAAAAGCGCAAAAGAACAAGATCAAACTATTGAAAAAAATCCAAACGACAGACCTTGGAAGGATTTAATGTATCAACTCAATTTGGATTTTAACGAAAATCCGCTGGATGATATATCAGATATTAAAAAAGAATTAAAAGAACTTATTCAAGGGTTTGAAGACGAGGAACTCAGAAAAGAAGTTTCCGATTTAGAAAGCTACGTCGAAAGCCTTTATATAAGCTATTCTAAGAATTCCCTCGGGTCTTTAGGTGCGTTTAGCGGGGAATTGAGCAATCTTGCTCTTTTAAATAAAGCGAATTTTCTATAAATTCATCCAGTCTTTTTTTCTTTAAACTTTCAGCTCCTGTTATAATTTGAGGACAATCGCTGTCGATTAAATCAAATTTTCTTAAGGTTTGTTTAAAAGCGCCCAAATTCCCTCCTTTATCCAAAACTTCGATTAAAAAATCACTTAAATTGGATTTGGTTGTCGATAAAAACGCCTGAATTTCATCCCAATCAACACTTGAGGATCTAAAGTTAACCCCCAGTTTATGGAAATTTTTTTTCAAATATTCCAATCGTTTTTTTAAGACAGATTTTTCAATTCTTTTAAAATTTTCAAACGGAGTGTGGATTTTAGGGATAAAAGTCGAAGTTGAAACGGTAATTTCAAAAGGGGTTTTGTTCTTTTTGGTTTGGACTTTAATTTCTTTAATAAGTTCAACTAATTGTTCGATATCGTCTTCGGTTTCATCGGGAAGTCCAATCATAGTGTATATTTTAACCCCTTTTAACCCTCCTTTTTGAATTGATTCAACACAAGATAGGATTTGATTTTTATTTAAATCTTTTTTAATTAAATCCCTTAATCTTTGACTTCCCGCCTCAAGAGCTATTGTTGCGGTTTTTTGATTGCATTGAACCAGAGTTTTAATTAAGTCAATATCCGCTAAATCTGCCCTTAAAGACGAAATCGAGAGCTCAATTTCTTTTTCTTTTGTTTTTTTTGTAATATATTCGATAATTTTTTTAAAATCCGGATGTCCTGCAACATATGCCCCTAAAAGAGCGATTTTATTTGTGTAAATAAGCCCTAGGTCAATGCAATCGATAATTTTTTTATAATCCACAAATCTTGTTGGTAAATTAATCCAGCTTGCAAGACAAAAATTGCACATTTTAGGACAACCACGCTCAAGTTCAATAATAAAGGTATTGTTAAAAAAACTTTTATCCGAAAGAATTGGGGTGTAAATAATTTCTTTATTTAAATCGTCTTTTGTGATTTTTATTTCTTTTTTGTACCCCGGAACATAAATTCCTTCAATATCCGATAATTTTTTTAGAATTTCCGATCTTGATAAGTTATTTTTATCTTTTAATATTCTAAAACAAGGTTCTAAACAAACTTTTTCCCCGATTGCTATAAAATCAAAAAAATCTTGATAAGGAAAGGGATTAGACATTAAAACAGGACCCCCTGCAAAAACAATCGGATGAGAATCTTTTCTATCTTTGCTTTTTAAGGGAAAATCATATTTTTTTAACATTTTAAGCATAGAAAGAATATCGAGTTCAAAACTAATTGAAAAACCAACGCAATCAACATCCTTAGAGGGAATTTGGGTTGTTTTTGAATCCAAATAAACCCTTTCAACAAATAAATCGGGGTTTAGGTCTAAATCTTTAAAAATCGTTAAATATCCTAAAGATGCCAGAGCAAAACTTTCAATCGCAGGATAAGCGAACCATAAATTGATTTTCGGGTCTTTTTTTTCTAATCTTTTGTATAAAAATTTTTCCATTATTCCTTGTTTATTCTATCTAAATATAATTCATCAACCAAAACGCACAGTGCACTTGCAATTGCGGGTGATAAAATTACTCCCCAGAACCCTAAGAATCTTGCGCAAATTAATAAAGATACGATTATCATTAAAGGATGCATATTAAGTAGTTTTCCAAAAACAATCGGTCTTAAAAGCTGATTTTGAGCCCATTGCGCAATCATATAAACTATAAAAGTCAAAATTACATATAAAAACCCGCCCGTTGTGCTTGTAATTAAACCGATTCCAACCGCAACACTTGGTCCTATTACAGGAATAATATCAAGAACACAAGTAATTACACCCAACAAAAAAGCGTGGGAATTGTGGAGCAACAAAAGCCCTATTGTTGTTAATAAACCCACAAAAACCATCGCAATTCCTTGTGCGAATATATAATTCCCGACTTTAGAGGCAATGTTGTCTAAAATTTTTCTTGCTTTGTCTTTTTGATTGTGCGGGAAGAATTCAATAAATTTATCTTTCAATCTTTTTTCATCATAGGCAAAATAGAAGACCATTATTGAAATTGCAAAAAAAGTTGTAAGAAAATTCGCTGCAACCTTTCCTACTGCAATTGAATTCTGAATTAAACTCTGCGCTCCTTGCGCTAAGGGTTCTTTAATCGAATCCAGGGTTATAAAATCCGCCAGCGCTATATTAAAAATTCTAAATTGGGCTAAATTGTCCAAATAATTGTCCAGGGCAGGGATAAAATTATTTAAAAGCACGGTTGCTTCTTTAATTGAAATTGAAATAAGAGGAATTAGGATTAAAAAACTTGCAAGGATTAATCCCAAAAGAATTAGGGTTACGCACCAAATCCGAGGGATATATTTTTCCATTTTATTAATTATTGGAGTAATCGCACAAGTTATTACAAAGGAGGCAAAGAGCATTAATAGAATATCTAAAGAAAAAATTCCAAGGGTCACAATTCCAAGAATTAGAATTAAAACCACGATATTCTTTAAGCTCAAAACTTTAGTTTGTTCCATTTTTTATTTTCCTTAAAATTATCTTTATTTATGTTATAATCATTATGAAAATTTAGCAACAAGAAAAAGGACAATATGAAATATCCAAATCAAAGTGTAAAACCGATTAGTACAAAAATTAATAACAAGGGTAATCTTGAAATTTCGAAAGTTGATTTAGTTGATTTAGCAAAAAAATACAAAACCCCTTTATATGTTATTGATAAACCTACTTTGGAAAAAATGGCTAAAGATTATATTGACGCTTTTTCTCGTTATAAAAACACAAAAATTCTTTTTGCCTCAAAAGCCCTTATGACAGGAGCCGTTGCTAAGGTTTTATCCTCTTTGGGACTAGGATTTGACGTTGTTTCACTTGGTGAAATGTATACTTTAATAAACGCTGGAATCGACCTTAAAAAATCTTCCTTTAACGGCAACAATAAATCGATAGAGGAAATTGAATTTGCGCTGGATAAGGAAATTGATCACTTTAGTGTGGATAATTTTTTTGAACTAAAACAGCTAAACGAAGCTGCCTTAAGAAAGAATAAAATCCAAAAAATTCATATAAGAATTACACCCAATATCGAATGTCACACCCACGATTATATAAAAACAGGACAAACGGATTCAAAATTCGGGTTTCCGATTGAAAAAATTAACGATGTTGTCGATTTAATTCTTAATCAATATAAAAATTTGAATTTGGTGGGTTTGCACGCTCATATCGGATCGCAAATTTTTGAAACCCAACCCTATTATGATTTAGTCGGGGTTTTATTGGGTGAAATTAAAAAAATTAAAGATAAATATAACTACGAATTATCGGAAATTAATATTGGGGGCGGTTTAGGAATTACTTATAGTGAAAACGACAATCCTCCAAGTGTTTATGATATTGCCTCTGTTGTAATACAATCAATTGAGGATAATACTAAAAAATTCGACCTTAAAAAACCGATTCTTTATATCGAACCGGGTCGATCTCTGGTTTGCAGCGCAGGTTTTACTTTGTATACCATTGGGTCAACCAAGAAAATCGAAGGAATAAGAAAATATATTACAGTTGACGGAGGAATGGCTGATAATCCACGTCCTTCAATGTATCAGGCTTTGTATTGCGCTCAAGTTGCAAATAAAAAAGAGAATAATAAAAAAGAAATTGTAACGGTTGCGGGAAAATTCTGCGAATCAGGAGATATTCTAATTAAAGATATTGAACTTGATAATCCTCAAACCGGGGATATTCTGTGTGTTTTTGACACAGGAGCATATTGTTATTCAATGTCTTCTAATTACAATAATATCCTAAAACCTGCAATGGTTATGATTGAAGAAGGAAAAGACAAACTGATTGTTAGAAGACAAACACTTGAACAGCTGGTTCAGAATGATATTGTTAATTAAGGAAGAGTTATGAACCCTCATTTTGATGTTTTTATATTATCTCAAATTCAAAATTTCCTCCAGGGGATGGATAGAATCGCCCTTGGGGTAAATATTTTCGAAATTTTTGTTCTGGTTTTTATTCTTTATTACTTGCACAAAAGATTTATCAAAGGAACGCAAAGTGAAAATCTTGTAAGGGGATCTTTGGCTCTGGTTGTAATGTGGGGGATTTCCGAGCTTTTAATTAAAATTAATTTAAATATTTTCGGTGTATTTTTAAAAACCCTGGTTTCTATTGTTTCTTTTGCGCTTATTGTAATTTTCCAACCCGAATTGAGGCGTTTTTTGGGCTATATCGGACAGGGGAATTTATTCGAAAAGCTTTTTATGAATAATCAAGGAATTGATAACGATAAAAAGATTGATGTAGCAAAAGAACTTATCGAAACGATTAAATATTTGTCTAAATCAAAAACCGGAGGGCTTATTGTTCTTCAAAAAGACTTAAGTTCACTTGCCCAATCGGATGTTGGGGTAAAACTTAACGCAGATATTTCTCAAGAATTATTACTAACAATTTTCTTCCCGAAAACTCCCCTTCACGACGGAGCTGTTGTTATTCGAGACGATAAAATAATTTCAGCGGGGGTTTTGTTGCCCTTAACCGAGGATCCAAAGTTATCCTGGAGATATGGAACCCGCCACAGAGCGGCAATCGGGGTATCTGAAGTTTATCCGGATTGCGCTTGTATTGTTGTAAGCGAAGAAACAGGGGACGTTAGTGTCGCAATTGACGGGACCCTTAAAAAATACGAAGATTTAGCAAAACTAAAAACCGATTTAATAAGAATCTTAGGATACAAACAAGAAGAAAAAAGACCGATTGAGAAAAATTTTATTAAATTCGATAATATTTTTGGAAAAAATCAATGAAAAAAATTATTATTTTTTTGTTAATAATTCTATTGCAACAAGGGGTTTTAGCGCTCGACAATCTTCGAAACGTAGGGATTGCAAAGTATGCTGTTTTAGAGGTTGTAAATAATAATACACCTATAAGAGATACAAATAGCGAAAATTCTATAAGAATGACCCATTTGCTTAAAGGCAGTGTTGTTTTTGCGGATAAACAAACAAAAGATTATTATAGAGTGGTTTTAGACAATAATTATTTTGGTTTTATTAACAAAAAAAATGTCGAAGTCCAGGCTATAATTCCCGAAAAAAGATTTGATGCGATTGAAAAAATTACAAAATCCGAAACTAAAAAAGATTATAAAATTTTTATTGAAACCCCTTTTTTAGCTGCAACGCAATTTAAGGAAGACACTAAAAACCTCAATTTCACACTTTTTGACAACCATTTTGACCCTAAAAACATAAAATTTGATAATGACAAAAATTTTTCTTATCCTAAAAAAATAGACACAAAATTCCAACTAAAGTATTCAAATAGCGCACCTTTGTTTGGTTATGGAATTGAAAAATTCAACAAAGGCTATGTTTTATCGATTAAAAAAGCCCCTAAGATTAACAAGAAAAAACCTTTAAAAAATATCACCGTAATTGTAGATGCCGGTCACGGCGGAAACGAAAGAGGCGCTTGCGCTTTTGGTTATGAGGAAAAAAATATAAATCTTCAAATTTCAAAAAAACTAAAAAGAGAATTACAAAAAAAAGGCGCTAGGGTTTATCTTACAAGGAAAAAGGATAAAAAAGTTACATTAAGCAAAAGAATAGAGTTTGCAAGAGAAAAAAACGCAGATATTTTCTTGAGCATTCATCAAAACTCCCTTCCCAACAGAAAAGATATCGATAAAAAATACGGCGTCGGGACTTATTATTACCGGAATCAATCAAAAGGTTTAGCGCAATCAATTCAAAAGAATCTTTTAGTTGCAACCAAATTTAGGGACGATAAAGTTAATCACGCATCTTTTGCAGTCGTTCGACCAACCGAGTTTTTAAGTGTTTTAGTCGAATGCGGGTATATTATTCGAAAACAAGAGGTTGATAAGCTTATTGAACCTAAATTCCAGAAAAATTTGTCAAAAGCAATTGTTAAGGGAGTGGAAGATTATTTAAGAAATAATTATTAAATTTTTTAAGCAATTTTTAGAATTTTTAATCTTTAATTATTTATGAAACTCCAGGGAATTATGCAAATAAAAAATCAAAATAGACGAATTAGATTAAATCGTCCTTGTTTTTGTGCTAATTTGAATAATTTCGATACATTCGAGAAAAAGGAAACTACAAAAGAACAAAGAATAAAAAAACTTTTAGATAAAAATATTTATCCGGATTATGTGGAAGAACTTGCAAAAACCGAGCAAAACTACCAAAGAACTTTAATTCTGCTTAATAAAAAAGTTGAAATGTCCGAAATTATCAATTTTGTTAATTTGGATAAAGAAAAATTCGATTTAGCCCTTGAGTATTTAAATCAAGGAATAGCAGATGCAATTTGTCTTAAAATTGTAAAATTAAACGAACGGGATTATCAAAAATTTATCGAGTATTATTCGAATCAAAAAATTGATATTTACACAGCTTTAAGATTGACTTATCTGGACGAATCCGAACAACAACAAGCGCAAAATCTTATAGATTTAGAATTTCCGCCTGAAGTTGCGTGCAGTTTTGTTGAATTTGAACCCGACAATATTGAATTAGCAAAAAAACTTTTTTTTAGAAGGTATTGATCCTGATTATTTAAGCAGTTTTTTAAGATACCCCGATGAAATTGATAATATTATAAAACTGGTAAAATCGGATGTTTCTTATTTGGATATTCGATCTGATATTGACTTTTTATCCGATATCGAAGTCGATAGAATTTGCGAGTTGACCAATCGAAACGTTGATTATAAAACCGCCTCTAAAATTGCTACTTTGGGAGAAGAAGACTACAAAAAAGCGAAAGAATTTTTGGATTTAGGGGTGGATTTTAATCTTATTAAAGGAATAAATTTATCTAAAGACTACTATAATTCTGCTTTTATGTACAAAAATCAAAACGAAACTGAACTTGGGGAATTTTTCCTGGATTCTACTTATGACGTTGAGGTTAAAAAAGCTTTAAAAGGCAAATACCAAGGTGTTTTAGAGAATATTTTATTAAAAGATAAAATTCCTTATTCTATAAAGAATGATTTATCTCAAACCGAATTATCGAAAGAAGATTATTTATCTTCGATTGAAAAATTGTCCAAATCAACTTTTAGAATTGCAATGAACACTCCAAATCAGTTTTTGAGCGGGATTGATGTAAAGTACACCATTAAAAAAGACGGGAAACTTCCAAAACTTTCTACAATGGAGCTTTTGTATGAGCAAAAAGATATTGAAAAGTTTTTTAAGAAAAATATTGCAATGATTCTAAGGGCGCTCAAGTACATTGATACGGATATGATTAATCAAATGATGGATAAAAGAACAGAACATTTCGAGACTTATTTATTGAATCTTGATAAGTTGAATTGTGAGAATTACGAGCTTTTATCGGGGTTAATTAAATGCAAAACACCAAATAATAAAGAATTGAGCGCTAAAGAAAAAATCCAGGTGGCGCAAATTGTGCTAATTTTTCAAGAAGGGAAAATTGATAAAAAAATATTAACCCAATCGTTGGATAAAGGGGTTATTGATATTAAAGAACTAAAAAACAGTTTGTTTAATCGAATTATTGAAAAAACAGGGATTACAGAAACCCAAGCGAAAGAGATTCTACCTGAGAATAAAAAATTAAACAAAGAATTCTCCTATTTACTTCTTATGGATAAAAAAGATGAAAATTTTAAGAAAAATCTTGAAAAAGTTGTCCAACAAATGCGTTTAATGGATAAAAAAACTTTCGATTATGTATTAAACAAATATTTGAATGAATGGTTTTTACACAAAGAAGAATTGGTTAAACAAAAAACCGATTTGGTTGATTATTTTAAGGATTTTGACAATCACACAAACGAAGAAATTGTTGATAAAATTTATGGTTCTATTGAAAGATTCACCTCTCAGCAATTAGATTCGACCCAAAACAATAAAGTTCTTTTGCAAAGTGTAAAACACGCACTTTTGGGCGATTTTGACGATTTTATCGAAGATGAAAATAACGAATTCGGATTGAGTAATATAAAAACAAAAAATGAATTCCAAAAAGCAAATCTTGATTTTGATAATTGGCTAAATCCCAATTTGGAACTTAATTTTAGCGCAATGGATAAAAATTTTAAGCTAAAAACCTGGGACAGGGATCCTAAAGAAGATTTATTCTCAGGCAACAAAGCAACTTGTTGCAGCGCAATCGGTGTCGGGACAAACGAGTTTGCAATGCCTTTATACCTCACAAATAAAGCCTTTAGCGTTGTTAATTTGTACGATGAGAATAACAACGTTGTTGGTTTTTCAAGGGTTTTTATGGCAAAAGTTGATAATAAGCCTTCGTTAGTTATGGATAACATTGAACTTAACTCAACTTTTTTTAAAGGCGCTCAAAATAAGGATTTAGAAAAAATTAGAGATTCGATTTTTGATTATATGAAAAAATATTCAAAAAAAGTTGCAAATAACGATTCTAAGATTTATTTTTGCGCAACTGATTTGCACGTTCCTAAGGTTTATAATAAAATTGTAAAAAAATTACTCGATTTTATAGGAAGAATTTCCCAAGAGGATATTTACTTTAATTGCGCTGATTGTCAATGGATTAAACCTCAGGATTTATCCAATAAATCAGTTGAGTTAATGGAAATTTAGAAAAATGAAAAAAATATTAATATTAATTGGAATTGTTGTAGTTTTTTTGAGTTTTTTTAGTTCTAAGTTAATTTTTAACAAAAGCCCGAAAGTTTCAATAGCAATTATAAAAAATGATAAAACTTATACAATTAATGATAAAAAACGTCCAATGCTTAGTGTTTTTAAGTATTTGGTGGCGCTAAAAGTTTTGGACGATATTGATAAAAAAAATATTTCATTGGATAAAAAACTGACAATTACCAAAAACAGGGTGGATGAAAAACTTTATAGTCCAATGCTTAAGAAATATAAAAATTATCCTTTCGAAATAAGCTACAAAGAACTTTTAGGGCTTATGATTTCACAAAGTGATAACAACGCTTGTGATATTTTAATTGAAGAAACAGGAGGGATTAAAGAAATTGAAGATTATATTAATAAACTTGGGTTTAGCGAAATTGAACTTTCGGTTAATGAAAAAGAAATGAATGAGGATATTGAAAAACAATATTTAAATAAAGCTTTTGCTTTGGATATTGTTAAAATTCTAAAAAAAGGACAACAGGGTGAAATTTTATCAAAAAATTCAACTGATTATTTAAATAGAATTTTAATTGAAACAACAACGGGTGAAAATAAACTAAAAGCGGGTTTGCCTAAAAACGCAATAATTGGACATAAAACAGGAAGTTCCTCAAGAAAACCGAACGGGATAAAAATTGCCGATAATGACACGGGTTTTGTAATAAAACCCAACGGGGAAATTTATTACATTGCGGTTTTTGTTGAGGATTCGAACTTGACGGATAAACAAAATGCAGATTTAATAAAACTAATATCAAAACTAACATTTAAATTGAGCGCTTTTATTTAAATTATCTAAAAAAATTTTTAGCGGGATAAATAATTAAAGTATCTGCTATTATCGAATGCTTTTATAATTTAGCTGTTTTTATTCCTAAAAATATTGCAAAAATACAAAGTATAACACTCAATATAGAATATAATAATGCATACTTTACCCCGTTTGTTTTGCACAAAGTAAACGATTCGAGCGCAAAGGTTGAAAAAGTCGAAAGCCCGCCGCAAAAACCAACAGTGCACATTAGTTTAAAAGAGGAAGATATGTTTGTTTTTGTTTCAAAATATGAAAATAGAATACCTAGAATAAAACTGGCTATAATGTTAACTATTAATGTTCCATAAGGAAAAATTATACCTTTTGTATAAAAACTTATTAAATATCTTAAAACCGACCCTAATCCACCACCAATAAAAATAAACATTAAATTCATAAAATTATAATATCACAATAATGCATTTTTGTTTTAATAATTAGCACTTTGTACCGCAACAATCGGTTTGAGTATTTTGAACAGTAAGTTTGATTATTAGACACGGAGGGATTCGAACCGCAAACGGCAGAACTCACACCATATTTAGTTTTTACCTTTTTATTATTTGAACATAGGTAAATTCCAAACAATAAAAAATTTACTTTTAAATTGTATTAACACTATAAACTATTCTGTATTAGAT
The DNA here is from genome assembly GCA_947361225.1 of uncultured bacterium. GTDB lineage: Bacteria > Cyanobacteriota > Vampirovibrionia > Gastranaerophilales > Gastranaerophilaceae > RUG14156. Next base: position 24,786 of record CANAIK010000002.1, on the reverse strand, counting down.
TTCAAGTCTTTTGGCACTGGGAATATTCCCTAATTTTTATTTTCAAGCAGTGCTTGAATTTGAGTACAAAAATTCAAAAGCTGTCTCGCCGAAATCCTTGATTTTTCCTTCAAAAATTGGGAACAGTTGCAATGAATACAATGATTAATATTAAATTTTTTAATAATTGTGCGACATTTTATAAATATTAAAATCATTTGCAATATCATTATTTATTACAAATTCAAAATTTCTATTTGTTGTATTTAGCTTGGAAAATTTATTGTAATCATTAATCAAAAGTAAATCATTAAAGTTTATATTTTCGTGATTTATAGGATTACTAAGATAGTCATTTTTTTTATGTAAATAAATCGGGTTTTCAGCATCTTTCATATCCATGATATCAACAACTTGATATTTTGTTTCACTTTTTTTTATAATATAAGGACTGCAATGCCCTAAATCAGAACCCAGATAAGCTGCTATTCTGGCTTCTTCTAATAACGGTAAAATCGTAGTTGGATTACTATTTTTAATGTTTTCATATGCTTGCATACGCAATTCATTATTGTAAATTATTCCTCTTGCAATGACTAATAACTCCCATAATGGTTCGTCAAAGCCTGGACATGGTTCGCCTCTCCAATAACTATGAATCCAATTATCATTATCGCTTTCTTTACCTGCGTATAGTGTTATCCAATTTGAATCTAATTTAGAATATATAGCTTTTGAGTCTATGCCAACGTCTGTTAAACAAAAATTATTAAAGTATTTAAGTTGCCACATTTTCGCAGCATTTATTGCTGTTGTTTTATTTTCAAAATAATAAAAACCTCTAAAACGCGAAACTTCGTGTGCATAATATTTTTGACGAATAACTTCTAGCTTTAATTCATTTATAGCTTGAGGCGATAACATGTTTCGTAAATAACGAAGCATCCAAAAGCTAATAGATGGATGTTCTTCAATTTGGTAGCAATCAGGAGAAATTAAAATTCCCCTATATGTTTCCCAAGCGACAAAAGGATCTGCAATGTTCAAGTAAGTATAGAATGTTTTAATAGGTTTACATTTAGGTGTTTTTGACATAAAAATACTTTTTTGCTCTTCTAAAACCTTTCTCAACTGCTTCTTTAACTGACCAGGCATAAAATTCACCATTTTGGTCACCTATAATAGTTCTGTCATATTGTTGGTCAAATGGTAAATGATAAATTTTTTCTTTATTATTTATATTACATTTTATTCTTGGAAATTCTTTAAATTTTTTATTTTGAATAACTTCAACGTTTAGATATTGAGCAAACTTTAATGCTGTTTCGGATAATGTAGCAGATGTTATAAATACTGGTCTAGCCTTAAATAGCGATGGTTTTTCAACATTATATTGAATTGTAGTACCAAACAGTTGGCAAATATGATTTTCATGAATTTCTTTATATTTAGCCCAGTTTTTACACTGAATTATTAAAATTTCATCATCTTTTTGAGCAATTAAATCCCTGCCTTTATCTTCAAGCCTATCTGTTATTCCGGTATAAGTTACTTTATATCCTTTTTGTTCATACTCATATCCAATAAACATTTCATAATCTCTACCAATAGCCCATTTACTTTTAGTCCTTGATAAAATATATCTATCTAATGCAAGCTGATTTCTCTCTATATCGGTTAATTGTTCGTATTCAGCTTTTGATACATACGAACGTACATAGTCATAGTTTTCTTTTACTTCATCTATTGTGTCATTTTTATTATAGGAGTAGTATTCTAAATAGTTTTCTAATTCTGGAAATAAATAAAATAACATGTCATATTCATAACGCATTAATCGTTCTTTTATTTTTAATTCTTTATATTTTTCTTTTAAATCTTTTACTTCTTGAGCTTTTTTCTTTGCAGGATGTTTTTTAAATTCTAAATATTGAGATAATAAATCGAAGTCAATACAATTGATATCTGCCGTCATTTCAGCTAAGCGTTTTATTCCTTTGGGAAAATTTTCTTTTATAAACTTTTTTAAATCATAGCTATCTCTAAAACTTTTATTTTCTTTTTCTAATTTATCAACAATTTTGTTGTATTCGGCTTCTTTATCACATAAAATATTAAAAAATACACAAATCGCAATAAATATTGTAACTAAAGCTGTCGTAACGGTAATTGAACAATTTTCAGAAAAATTGTCTTTTAAATAATCAAAAATGAAATAAAAAACACAAGGAATTATAGGAACAATAATTAATAATGAAATATATCCATTAATTTTATCTCTTTTTTCAAGCATTTCCCATCCTCAGCTAATATATGCATGCTAGCATAAATATTAAAAAAGAGAAAGGATGTTAATAACTATTATTTCAATCATTTAATATTAATATCAATTATTTTCTGAGAATTAAAAAACTTGGCAAATCGGGATTAATTTCAAAACGGTCACTGCCCAAAATAATCAAACCATTTGAACCAATCAAACAACGTGCCGAAAGACAGGCTATGCTTGAGGTAGAAACCAAAAACCCAAAATAATCAAACCATCTGCCCCGACCATCAAAAGAGTAAAAAGACCGTTTTTAGGTCACATGGTTTGATTATTTCCTACCCCTCAAATTCGCTCACAGTGCCGATTGCCCGAAATAATCGCACCATCTGACCTAATCAAACCACTCAATAAAACACACTTGGGCGAGAATCCCTTTAAAATAAAAACTTCCTAAGGTTAGGAAGTTATATCCGCGTTTGGAGACTCTGCCGAATAAAAAGTGCGTTGAATCGCACTTTTTATGAGAGGGCAACCCTTGAGCTTGCATCCCGAACAGGCGCATCAAGCAATTAAAAAGCCCTAAAATTAGGGCTTATATTCGCGCTTGGAGGGATTCGAACCCCCGACCTTTTGGTTCGTAGCCAAACACTCTATCCAGCTGAGCTACAAGCGCACATATTCAATGTGTATCATAATTCTACATCGTACAAAAAAAATTTGCAAATATTAAAAAAAATATTAAAATTAACATTATGATAATTGATAACAACTTTGTTGCGTATGAATATTCTAAAAATCAATATGCGCCTAAAGAAATTTACCCCAGCGGGGAAAAAGACGAAGATAAACTAATCGACAAATACAATTTTTCCGACAAAAATCCCCCTGTTCTTATTCTTCGAGACGATATTGTAAATAAATACGGAAAAGGGCTAAAAAGCGGATTCTACAATGTTTATCCGGATAAATATCTTGATTTTTTATTAATTTTTCAACAAGGGGACTTAAAAGCGAAGATTCCCGTTATTAGTGTAAAATTCTTCGAGAGCGAGAATATTGAGCAACAAAAACCGAAAAAAATGAGCTATTCTCGATATCAAAAAGAAAAACTTAAAGAAGAAAAAAAATATTACAAAGGTGAAAATCCGGATTTAATTGATTATAAAACGGTGGAAATTCAATATATTAAAGAAAAAGACGCATATCTAATTATCTACAATTCAAATAATATTGAGCTTTTGGGGCTGATAAAATTGTAATTTTCAACTAAAAGATTGATTTATTAATCTCCTTTCTATGTTAGGTTTTTAATGTGAAATCGTATTAAAATTTTGGAAAGGAAAAAAATGCAAAAAATTTCCCCCTTAAGATCAAGTGTCGAGGCATTTAATAAATTTAAAGCTCAAAGATTAAAAAGAGCAGAAGAATCAAACCAAACAAATCCTTTTGGAATGGCTTTTAAAGGAACCGTAATTCAAATGGATGTTTTTGAGAATTCAAATAAAGTTGAACAACAAAACTCTATTAACGAAAAATTTAAAAACGCAGGAAAACTTTTAGCGAGCGCTTGGGTTTCAACCCTAAACAAATTTTCCTCAATTAAAACAAATGCAATTGCGTTTGGAAATAAACTAAAAGACAACACTGTTCAATTCTACAAAAAAGCGCAAGAATTGGCAAATTCAAAAATCGAATTCGATATTTTTAAATATAATGTCTCAAATCTGCAAAAACAACCTGTTTCGGATTTGAAATCGATGCTGTCTTTGGAATTAGGAGGATTAAATGAGCAATAGAAAAGTTAGAAATATAATTGAAGCACTGGGAAAACACAAAGACGAAGAATCTATTCAAGTATTAAACGAACTTGGAACAAATTGTCCGATTGATGAAATTCGTGAACTTACAAGCAAAGCTTTAATTAGAAAAAATAATAAAAAAGCACTTGAAATAATAATTACAAATAAAGGCAAAGGAATTAACGATTTGTCTGCTCAAGTTGCAATGTGCGCAATTAATGAGCTTTTAGCGCTTAAAGACAAAAAAGAGGCAATTGAAATTCTAGATAATACGATTAACAAAAGTGAAGAAAAAGAAGTCCAGGACACTGCTCGTTCAGTTAGAGCGTTAATGGCTTTTAGTTCATAAGATAAGAATAATATATTTTACCTTAAAAGTGATGTTTTATAATATCACTTTTCTTTTTTTATAAAAACAAAATAAAAGCCACACTATATCTATCGAAAGAATCGAAAATTAATCTAGAATCAAAAAATCTCCAGAATAAATCCTTATACCCGAAAACTCCTGCCTTAGGGCTGCTATGTTTCCATCCTGACCCGGTTGGGGCGGTGTTTCGCCACAAAAATTTATAATATCAACAATTCTTCAATTTTCAAATAACGTCCAATTCTGCCTCATAATATACTCTGCACCCGACATAAGCTTTCGGTCAAGAAGACGCAACCCCCCGTGAAGTGTGGCAAGAATATTTTAACACAAAAATTAAAATCTGGCACAAATTAAAAAAATAATATATAATAATCTTTAGAAATAGGAGTAAATTTTATATGAGCAAACAACCATCTGATACTGCACCTGTGGAAGTGTGCATTATTACTAAGGATCACGAAATAAAAGGAACGGTTTATGTTTCTAAGTTCACCAAATCCAACAGAGAATTAACAGAACTATTAAATGATAAAGAAAGAAGATTTTTAGCTGTTACAAATGCTGAAATTGTGGCACAAGGAGGGTTAAACGCCCCTAAAAGGTATGATTTTTTAGAAGTTCATATTGATTCAATTATTATTATGCATCCTTCGTCTCAAACTTTGTTTAAGGAAAGCTCTAAAGCTCAAGAGGATATTGTCAAATTTAGAGAATTGAGAAACAAACTTTCTCAAACGAAACCTTTCTAGCTCAATAAACCAATATTAAAAATTTTTAGTGCAACTATATAAAATAAATTCATAAAAATATAAATTGTACCTAAAGCCACCTTTTGGTTTTTAGAACTAAGCTGAGCCCAGCCGTTAGAAACCATAAGAATTAGAATCGGGTATAATTCAATGTAATATTTTGTTAAGAAGGGAATTTTTTGAGCAATTGCACTAATTAGGATTGTCAAAAAGGTTGATAGGGTTACAACAAGAAAATACTTATCAATTCTTTTAGATTCAAGATTCGCTTTAACTATTAAATAAATTGCGCTTATCATAGGAACAATAGCGAAGAATAAGAATCCATAATTAATATTATTATTGTTAATAATTTGATTGTAGAAATTTATTGGCGCATTGGAAATGTTTTTTAACACTCCTGAAAAGAAATCCGTAAATAAATAAAAGATATTGCCAAAATTAAAAGGAGACCACCAGGTTGAAATAAAAGTAGGATGAGAGAACATCTTAAGCAAGAAAGGAATTAAAGGCAAACACAAGATTAAACTTGCAATAATTACCATATAAGGATCCGGATGTTCTTTTTTCTTCTTAATTTTAAAAGCAATTAATCCAAAAATATTGAATAATACATAAACAAAACCAATTGTGTGGGATAGGATTAGAAGAATGCTAAAAGTTGTTAGTAAATAGAAGTTTTTCTTGCTTGGTTCCTCAAACATTTTAATTGAATACAGAAGAGTCAAACTCGCAAGCAAAAAAACCAAAGAATAGGTTTTAGCACTCAAACAAAAGAAAATAAGAAAAGAACTTATCGCACTAATTAAAGCGCAGGATAATCCTATTAAAGTTGAGGAATTTTTTGTCTTATAATTCTTCCCGACAAAATACATTACGATAATTGCCCCTAAATTAGGAACAAGAGCAGCATAATTGTAGGTTTTAAAAATCATAAACCAAATTTTTTGATAATAATAATACAAAAAAGCGTAGCTGTTGGTTTTTAGTGCATTAAAAAAATTAAAATGATAATCCAGATTGAAAGAATGGATGAAACTTTCAGTTTCCCAATATGAAACCGGATTTTTGATTGCTAAAAATCTTAAGGCAAAACCCAACAAGACAATTAAAGTCAAAAGTACTTTATTATTTTTAATTAAATCCATAATAAAGTATTCTAGATACAAATAAGGGTTTTGTCGTCGTAAATAAGGATGATTTAGTCGGTTTATGTGTTTTTTTGTAAACTTCCTTACACAATTCCTTTTTTTGTAGTATTGTATTAAGTAGTATTAAATTTTTAGGGAATTGTAAACAATGGCCGATTTGAACACCGTTGTAATCGTAAGTAACAAACAAGATATTATCAACCATATCTCACAAAAACTCGTTTTATTAAGGGATTTGGATAAAATTAAATCTTGTTCGATAGACGAAGCGCAGAATATGTTAGACGGGTTTAACCCCAATGTTCTTATTCTTCATTGCAACAAAAACGATAAAGCCGCACTCGATTTAATTAAACATTTAAAGAATCACGAATTGTATAAAAATCTTCCCATTCTTTTTCTTAATGAAAATTGCTCAAGAGAGACAATAATAGAGGCTTTCGATAACAACATAAGCGATGTTTTATTTATGCCCATAATTGATTATGAACTTTTAATAAGAGTCATTTGGGCATTGGAAAAACACGAAATGAATTTGTGTATTGAATCTCAAAAACAATTCCTGACAACTCTTGGGATAATGGAGGCTGAATCAGACGTTTATTGTCGAAAATATTGTAATGATTTTCTAAAGAATGAAATCGAACAAACGAAAAAATACTCACAACGTGCTTGTTTATTGCTCGTTGCGCCGGATAAAAAATATCCCAACAATAAAACCGATAAAGAATTTATCCAAATAATCAAAAAAGCAATTCGTTTAAACGATTCTGTTGTAATGAAAGATAATAAACAATTCTATGTTTATTTGAAAAAAACAAAGCTAAACGGCGCTTATAGTGTGTTTGAAAGAATAAACAATAACTTAGGAATCGAAGCCGGAGCAAATGCAGGGGTTGTTGAAATTCAGAATCAAAAATTCGAAGATATAATAGAGGCTCTGGACGCTGCTTTAGAAAAAGCAAACGAGAATACAAATTCCTTAATTGTTGCAAGCGATTTTTATTCAAGTTCAGATGAGCCCAAAATGGTTTTTGACGAAGGCGCAACATTGCCTCAGCTTAAAAGAAAAAAAGAAGAAAAAATTGATGAGAATAGTGTTAAACTCTATAATCAAGCCTACAAAAGAAAACTCAAAGTTGTTATTATTCCTGTTTTTAAGAAATTCGAGAATTTAATTCGAACAAAACACCACGATTTTATCGTTAAATCATACGTCGGACAAAAATCCCTGTTTGCCTTTACAAAAAAAGGAATAACAGCATCTTTGGCTCTTAATTACGATGGATTAGAAAATATTTCCGTTCAACTTGCAATAGTTGAGAATTCGCAAAAAAGGCTTTATGAAGTTGACACAGTGGATTTTAACATTCTTGATTACAAAAAGCTTTCTTTGTTGTTGTCGGGATTGAGTGAAAAATTCATTGCTTTAACTAAAAATATCAAATAATATTCCTTAACAAAATATTCAAATAATAAATTTTATGATAAAATCCTTTTATGGATATTAAAATCGCTTTAGCTCAGCTAAACCCAAACGTTGGGGCTGTTGAATACAATAAAAATAAGGCAATTGAATATATCAAAAAAGCCATTCAAAAAAAAGTTTCTTTGGTTGTTTTTCCGGAGCTTTTTTTGCTTGGATATCCTTTAGGGGATATTCTAACAAGATATCCGATTTTGGGGTTGCAATGTCAAAAAGCGCTTGAGGAAATTAAACAATACAGCGATAAAATCGATATTTTGATTGGATATGCTGAAATTAACAGGGAAAACCATAAAAAACCTTATTATAATTCAATTGCTTATCTAAAACAGGGCGAAATAAAAAAAATTATAAGAAAAACCCTAATGGCAAACTACCAAGAACACAACGATTATCGCTATTTTGAGCCATATTGCGACGCTCAGGATAGAATTATTGAAATTAAAGGAAAAAAATTCGGGGTTGTAATTTGCGAGGATTCTTGGAATGATTCTCAATTTTTTGAAAAAAATCTTTATAAAATTGACCCGATTGAAAGTTTAAAAGGCAAGGTTGACGCCTTAATTTGTCCGAGTTCTTCTTGTTCAAGGGTAAAAAAAGAACAACTAAAAAACAATTTAGCTAAATTTATTTCAAAAAAATATAATATTAAATATATTTACGTTAATCAGGTTGGAGCAAACGATGAGCTTGTTTATGAAGGTTTATCAAGGGCTTATAATGAAAAAGGCGAGATAATGGCTTGCGCTGAGCCATTTTTAGAGGAGCTTTTTATTTTTGATTATACAGAAGGCGGGAAAATTTCCTCTTATTACAAAAGATACGATAAAGATGAAAAACCGATTAAAAAATTCAGCCTTGATTATGGTTTCGACCTTGAAAGAACATATTTAGCCTTAATTTGCGCTATTAAAAACTACTTTTCTAAAACCGGGTTTAAAAAAGCGGTTCTAGGGCTTTCAGGGGGATTGGATTCAACGATTTGCGCTTGTTTATTAGCGGATGCTCTTGGAGGGGGGAATGTTCTTGGAGTTTCTTTGCCTGCTAAAATTACTTCTAAGGAAAGCAAAAACGACGCTAAAACACTTGCATCTAACTTAGGAATTAATTTTTGCGAAATCCCGATTGTTGAACAACAAACAGCACAACTGGAGAAATTTAGCAAAATTGCATCTATAATCCAAGGGGATTTTATTGAGAATGAAAATTCTTATCTTGAGGATAATATTCAAGCAAGACTTAGAGCAATGATTCTATGGGGGATTTCAAATAAATATCAAAATACCCTTCCAATTGCAACAAGTGATAAATCAGAGCTCTATATGGGTTATGCTACGATTAACGGGGATATGTCGGGGGGATTTGCTCCAATTTGCGATGTTGTTAAAACAAAACTTTTTGCGCTTGGTTATTGGATGAACGAGAATAGAGCACAAAAAAACGCAATTCCTACAAGCATTCTAAAAAAACCTCCGGGAGCGGAGCTCGCAATTGATCCTAAAACAAATAAACCACTAATTGCAGCGGACGCACTTATGCCTTATGAGTTTTTAGATGAAGTCATTTGGAGGATTGAAAATTTAAATCAATCAATGAATGATATGGAAAAAGAAGAATTTTTATATGAAAAAAAAGAGAATATCACGCAAGAGCAGAAAAAAATTTGGCTGCAAAAATTTTTCAAACGCTTAAAATCCGCTCTTTATAAGTGGAATATCGTCCCTGTGGGACCTGTAATCGATGCTCGATCGATTAATAGAATAGAATTTAAACAACCAATCGTATCTACAATAGATTATTAAGGAGGAAAAATGAAAAAAAGTTTATTGACATTGGTTTTATGTTCATTTGCATTTGGACTTGGTTTTGGAGTTAACAACATAGCGGTTTCTAATAACGTTGTTCCAAAAATCGCTTATGTAAATGTTTCTAAACTTGTTGCTGCTTCTAAAACAATTAAAGCGGCTGATGCTACGAAACAAAAACAAGAACAGGAAATGATTAAATGGTTTAACAACGCTAATGCTGAAATTCAAAAACAACCGACTCAGGCGGCTAAGAATTCTTTGGCTCAAAAATATGAAACACAACTTAACGCTAAAAAGAAAGCAATTAACGATGCTTATATGAAGAAAGTTAACGAAGTAGACGCTCAATTAGACAGCGCAATTAGCGCTAAAGCAAAGGGTTTAGGATACACTATCGTACTTAGAAAAGATTCTGTTTTATTCGGCGGAGTTGATATCACAAGCCAAATTATCCCAATGGTAAAATAAATTTGTAAAGTTAATTTTTGATAAAAAATTAAATAAGTGTAAAAATCACTCTACATAAGGGTGATTTTTATATTTTAAAAAATAATTTTAGAATCATTAAAATAAATGTGTCCATGATAAAAAATTTATAGTAGAATAATAAAAACAGAAGAAAAGTTTTTGTTATTTAAGATCAAATACGGGAAAAGCGTGAAAATATACAAAAAACGCATACTTAGGAGGAATTAATGCAAAAGATTTCAAACGATATGAATGTCGAAACACAACAAAAACAAACTTTCCAGAATGCTACCGATGCAATTAAACACAACATTAATATTATTAATTTCTCCAGAAGAAATTTGAATAGTATTACGATTATAAAAAAAGACGGAACAAAAGAAAAATACAATATTGAAAAAGTTATTCAAGCAATAAGAAAATCCGCAACCAGAATGCTGGTTGATTTTTCAGATCAAGAAATTAAAGATATTTGTTCTTTTGTTAACAAAAGCGTTCTTGAAATGAACAAAGATTCTGTTGAAATCGCTCAAATGCACAATATCGTTGAAAGTGCGCTTTCAAAACTAAGACCCGAGGTGGCTGAAAGCTACAGAAACTACAGAAACTACAAAACGGATTTTGTTCATATGTTAGATAAAGTTTATCAAGAATCTCAAAGAATTATGTATATTGGGGATAAAGAAAACGCAAATGCTGATTCTACACTTGTATCCACCAAGCGTTCTTTGATTTTTAATGAACTTAATAAAGAATTATACAAAAAATTCTTCCTAACTGTTGAAGATAAACAGGCAATTAAAGAAGGATATATTTATATCCACGATATGAGCGCTCGTCGTGACACAATGAACTGTTGTTTATTCGATGTTGCCTCTGTTTTAAAAGACGGATTTGAAATGGGTAATATCTGGTACAACGAACCAAAAAGTCTAGATGTTGCGTTCGATGTTATAGGTGATATTGTAATGGCTGCTGCAAGTCAACAATATGGCGGGTTTACCGTTCCTGAAGTTGATAAAATTCTTGCTCCTTATGCTGAAAAAACTTATCAAAGACAATACGACAGATATATTTGCATGGGCTTAAGTTTCGATAAAGCAAGAGAAGAGGCTCAAAAAGACGTTCAAAACGATTTTGAACAAGGTTTCCAAGGCTGGGAATACAAATTCAACACCGTTGCGTCTTCTCGTGGTGATTATCCTTTTATTACCGTAACAACAGGTTTAGGGGAAAATGAATTTGAAAAAATGGCAACATTAGCTTGTCTTAAGACCCGCCAATACGGCCAAGGTAAAAAAGATTGCAAAAAACCCGTATTATTCCCTAAAATTGTTTTCTTGTATGACGAGGAACTCCACGGGGAAGGAAAACCATTGGAAGATTTGTTCCACGCAGGGATTGAATGTTCTAAAAAAACAATGTATCCTGACTGGCTTTCTTTGTCAGGGGAAGGATATGTTGCCTCTATGTATAAAAAATACAAAAGAGTGGTTTCTCCAATGGGTTGCAGGGCGTTTCTTTCTCCCTGGTTTGAAAGAGGGGGGATAAAACCCCAAGATGAGAATGACAAACCTGTTTTTGTGGGTCGATTCAATATCGGGGCAATAAGTCTTCATTTGCCTATGATTTATGCTAAAGCAAAACAAGAAAGCAAAGATTTTTATGAAGTTCTTGATTATTATATGAATTTAATTAGAAAAATTCATATAAGAACCTATGAATACTTAGGGGAAATGAGAGCCTCTGTCAATCCTTTAGCGTATTGCGAAGGAGGATTTTTAGGGGGACATTTGAATCATAATGATAAAATTAAACCCTTATTAAAATCCGCAACCGCTTCTTTTGGAATAACCGCACTTAATGAATTACAACAAATTCACAACGGAAAATCTTTGGTTGAAGACGGAAGTTTTGCCATTGAAGTTATGGAATACATTAACAAAAAAGTTTTGGAATTTAAAGAGGAAGACGGCTGGTTGTACGCTTTATACGGAACTCCGGCTGAGAATCTTTGCGGACTTCAAGTTAAACAATTTAGAAAAAAATATGGAATTGTGGGAAATGTTTCCGATAAGCCTTATGTTTCCAATTCTTTCCATTGCCACGTTTCAGAACAAATTAGTCCAATTCAAAAACAAGATATTGAAGGACGTTTCTGGGATTTAATGAACGGAGGCAAAATTCAATATGTAAAATATCCAATCTCATACAACACAAAAGCGGTTGAAACTCTTGTAAGACGTGCAATGGATAAAGGTTTTTACGAGGGAGTTAATCTTTCACTTTCTTATTGTGACGATTGCGGTCATCAAGAACTTAATATGGACGTTTGTCCTAAATGCGGGTCTAAAAATTTGACTAAAATCGATAGAATGAACGGCTATCTTGCTTATTCAAGAGTAAAAGGGGATTCAAGATTGGCCGATCATAAAATGGAAGAAATTAAAGATAGAATTTCTATGTAGACTTTCTAAAAGAAAGAAAAAAATGAATTATCATAACATAACAAAAGATGATATGTTAAACGGAGACGGACTGAGGGTTGTTCTTTGGGTTTCAGGATGCACCCATTGCTGCGATGGGTGTCAGAACCCTCAAACCTGGGATGTTGCAAGCGGGATTGAATTCGATAATAACGCTAAAGAGGAGTTGTTTGACGCTCTTAATAAGCCCCACGTTTCAGGAATTACTTTTTCGGGGGGCGATCCTTTGCATCCTTTTAATCGTGAGGTTGTGCTTGATTTAGCCCGTGAAATTAAAGAAAAATTCCCCAATAAGACCGTTTGGTTGTACACGGGTTTTTTGTGGGAAGAAGTTTTGGATAAAATTGATTTATCGAATATCGATGTTTTGGTTGACGGGGAATTTGTAAAAGAATTAAACGATAATACGCTTAAGTGGGTCGGATCTTCCAATCAAAGAATAATAAATGTTAAAAAATCTTTAGCAGAAAATACAATTGTCAATCATTGCAAACCCTAAGCTCTAAATAAATTATAAGATTGCGCTTGAGTTTTTAAATAGGGATAATCGTCGATATTATTGTTGTTTGCAAATTCAAAGGCCTCTTTTTTAGCGCTTTCTAAAATTTCTTTATCGAGAACTAAATCCGCAAGGTTAAAATCAGGCAAACCTGATTGTCTTGTGCCTAAAAATTCACCCGGACCCCTTAGTTTTAGGTCGTGTTCCGAAATTACAAATCCGTTGTTGGATTGAGTTAGAATATTCAATCTTTTTTTAATTTCAGGGTTATATTTTTCTGTAATTAAAGCGCAATAAGACTGATTATCGCTCCTTCCGACCCTTCCTCTAAGCTGGTGGAGCTGCGATAGACCGAATCTTTCAGCATTCTCAATTACTATGACTGTAGCATTTGGATTATCAACCCCAACTTCAACAACGGTTGTTGAAACAAGAATATCATATTTTCTTAAGTTAAAATCTCTCATTACCTCATCTTTTTCACTTGCGGACATCCTTCCGTGCAAAAGTCCGATTCGATAATTACAAAAAACACCTTCCTGAAGTTTTTTTGCCTCAAGGGTTGCTGCTTGAGCGCTTATTGTTTCCGATTCTTCGATTAGAGGATAAACAATATATGCCTGGTGGTGGAAAAAAATTTCTTTTTTAATTAACTCATAAATTTTGTTTCTTCCACTTGCGCTATTAAGGGTTGTTATAATTGGTTTTCTGCCTTTTGGAAGTTCGTCTATTGTTGTAATATCCAAATCCCCGTGAAGCGTCAAAGCAAGGGTTCTTGGGATTGGAGTTGCTGTCATATTAAGCATTTGGGGCATTTTTCCTTTGTTTAAAAGAGCGTTTCTTTGTTTAACCCCGAATCTGTGTTGTTCGTCCACAACAACAACCCCCAGGGAGTCAAATTCAACCCCGTCTTGGATTAGTGCGTGGGTTCCAATAGCAATATGGATTTGACCGTTTTTTAAATTCCTTTCGAGCTCTTTTTTTGTAGCGGTTTTGTTTTTCCCGACAAAAAGTCCAACGCTCAAACCCAGCGGTGTTAACCAATTGCAGAAATTTTTGTAGTGTTGTTGCGCTAGAATCTCAGTTGGCGCCATTATTGCTCCTTGATATCCGTTTTCAACCGCACACAAAAGAACAATGCAGGCTACTACGGTTTTTCCCGAACCAACATCCCCTTGAAGTAATCTTTGCATCGGAGTTGTGGAATTGAGGTCTTTAAAAATCTCATCCAGTGCGTTTTTTTGTCCCTGCGTCAGTTCAAAGGGCAAATTTTTAATGAATTTTTCCACAAGCCCGTCTTTTTTAATTTTTAGTTTAATTGATTTATCTTTTTCAATTTCTTTTCTTTTAATCGCTAAATTAAGCTCCAATAAGAAAAATTCTTCAAAAACGAGTCTGCATCTAGCTTGTTCTTTTTCATCCAGAGTTTTTGGATTGTGAATTTTTTTAATCGCCTCTTTTTTATCGATTAAATCGAGTTTTTGTTTAATTGAACAAGGAATCGGATCGATAATTCTATCTTCGAATTGTTTAATTGCATTATTTATGGCGCTAATTAGGGTTTTTGGGTTCAAACCCTCGCAAAGTGCGTAAATAGGAACAATTCTATTCTCGTCTTTTATAATTTCACTGCTTTTTCCCAAAACTTGAATTTGCGCTTTATCTAAGGTTGTTCTTGAATTGTAATCATCAAACTTGACTTTTCCTATAACCGTACAGGAACTATTTATCGGATAGGCTTTTTTATAATGTTCGATTAATTTTCTATTAGTGCTTTTAAGGAAAATATTAATCGCAAGGAACCCTGTTGAATCTTTAATGTAAACCGTTAATATTGTAAGATTTGATTTAGTTGTGTAATGACTGACTTTAAAAATTGTCCCAAAAAGAGTAACATTCTCACCTAAAACAAGGTCTTTAATTCTTTTTTGAGCTTTGTAGTCAATATATTTTTTAGGATAATACTCAATTAAATCTTTAACTTTAAAAATCCCCATTCTAAAGAATAGCTTAGAAATTTGGTCTCCAACCCCTTTTATATTAGAAATATCGAGGTCTTCAAGTGTCGTCGGGAGATTTTTTTCTTCTTTTTCTTTTTTTTCTTTGGGTTTAATTAATTGTCTTAATTCAAAAAAAGTTTCAAGGGTTTTATCAATTGTAAACTTCCGATTATTAATACTATCAACCCTGTAGCTTTCAAATAGGCTTATAAGATAGTAAATATCGGCTTTTTTGGTTTTATTTATCCTTTTTAAGACTTCGGATAAAATTTCTACCATAAATTTTGAAAAATTTTTAGTCCGACCGTCAAAATCAATGTATTGATATTTGATTTCAAGGGTTATTGCTTGTTTTATTTTGTCATATATTTCATCAAAAGTCATTTTATTTTAGCCTGATAACTTCATAAAGGTTGACTTTATTAGCTTTTCCTCTAATTACAACATCTTTTATAATAATAGCATCCACGAATGTTTCAACCCTTTTATAGCAAGATTCGCTTATTAAAAAATTGGTTCTATAAATTTTATTGTAACTCTCAATTCGACTTGCAGTGTTGACTGTGTCTCCAATTACCGTGTATTCGAATCTTTCTGTTGATCCAATGTTGCCAATAAAAGCTTCACCGGAACAAATCCCGATTCCGATTTCAATTTTCGGTTTTCCTTCATCAATCCATTTTTCTTGAAGATACTTTACTTTTTTTAGCATTTTATCAGCGCATCGAACAGCGTCCAGTGCGTGATTCTCGGTTTTTTTATTGGATCCGAAAATTGCTAAAACCGCATCTCCCATAAATTTGTTTAATATTCCGTTGTTATCTTCAATTATAGGAACAAGAGCACTAAAATATTCATTTAGAATTTTAGTTGTTGATTCAGCGTCTATTGATTCTGATATTGAGGTAAAGTTTCTAATATCCGCAAATAGAACCGATATATCCTCTCTTTTTCCTCCAAGGGCAATATTATCTATGTTTCGAACAACATTCTCCATAACATCATAGGATAAATATTTTCCCATTGCACTTTGGATTTTTTTCTTTTTGTTGTTCTCAAGTAAATATCGATAAGAATACGCACATCCAATCGCAAGAAGGATAAAAAGTTCAATTAAAAGTAAATTAAGAGCGATTTTTTGTCCATACATATAATAAGTAAAAAATCCGTATGAAAATCCGATTATGACACTAAGTAAAAGTGCTTGTTGGATTGAGAAAACTCCTATTATAAAAAATATTAGCAAAAAGATAAAAATTGAAGTTAATAAAGTATAGTTCTTGGAAACTTTTCTGTAGAAATTGTTGTTAATTAAATTATCGAAGTTGACTGCTTGAATATCAACACCTGAAAAATTTTCATAAACGGGCGTTCTTCCGCTGTCTTCAAGTCCTTGAGCGTTTGCGTTGGCACCGACAAAAATAACTTTATCGCTGAATTCCCCGGGGTCAATTATGGGTTTTTGACCTTGTTTTATTGCTCGATAAGAATTAATTATATCACTTGCGGAATATTTTTTGTGAGAATAAGTGTTGTCTTTGCTTTTGTAGAAATAGATATAATTAAGAATCATCCCCGAATCGTTTTCAATTGGGATTTTAAGTGTGTATTTATCGTTAAATCCTAATAAATATTTATCCCCTAAGATAAATTCATTAATCCCTGTGTATTGTTGATACATCTTAAGGGTTAAAGAAGGATAGAACCTGTTTTTGTAGTTAATTAAATGAGCGGTTTTTCTAATGTATCCGTCTTTGTCAGCTGGAACATTAACAAAACCAAGGGAGTTGATATTCTTAAAATAAGGTTCCAATAATGCGCTAAAACTCTTAAAATCACTTGATTTTATCAGTTTTTTCGACCTTTTATCAATAATTTTTATTTTTGTTTTATTATCCAAATAAGTTTTGTTTTTTTCTTGTTCGATATTGTTCTCAAAATCATCATAAGAAAAAGCAAAACCTGCTGTTAGTTTTTTATAATTTGCGATTTTGTTAAAAAATTTTTCATCGCTTTTTTCCCATTCTCTATCAGGAGCGATTATTAGTCCGTCATATCCGATTAGTTTGGAATTTGTATAATTCTCAAAAAAATCGAAAATTTCTAAGTAGTATTCTCTTTTCCAGGGCCACCTTCCGATTTCCCTTAAGGATTTATCGTCAATAACAACTAAAACAACTTCGCAGGAAGGAATCTTATTGTTAATTGTTAATTTATTCATAATATTATAGCTTTTAAGATCAAGAATGTCACTTGAAAGCTTATAAACGATTATAAAAATTAGAATAAAAATTATAAGTAAAAACTTTGTATTTTTTTGCTTTAACTCCATAAAAATATTGTAAGTGAAAATTGATTATTATGCAAAAATTTATGGCTGCGCAACAACCATTTCACAATTAGCGCAATCGAATAACAGCGGATACTTCAGTCCTTTTTCGTCAAGTAAAAAAAGTTTTTTTTCGTTTTTGCAATTAAAAAAAGCTCTTTTTAAACAATGTTTTGTTCTCATTAATTCTTTATTAGCGCATTCTTTTAAACTTTCAAAACTTGTTTCAAGAACCTCGCAATCACATTTTTGGTAGAAACTAAAAGCTTTTTTGTTATGGACATTCAACCTGTAATCCCCTTTTTTAATGGGATATTTTGGATGATTAATCGGTTTTTGTTTTTTTGTTCTGTAGTTATCAAGAATTTTTTTGTTTAAAGCGCAAAAAGCCTCGTTTCGAAGTTCATTAACCCTACAAATAGGTAAAAACGGGATTTTCTCCACTTCGAAAATTACATCTTCTACCAAATAGGGACTTTGTGCGCTTTTAGATAAAGATTTTTTAAAATTCTCCCTCATTTTTTCGCAATTAAGCGCAAATTCCTCGCTTTCAAAACAAATTGAAACTTTATTGTTGTATTTATCCATAAGAATTAATTTTTCTTCCCGGACGATAAATTGAACCTCAAGTTTTCTTATGGTTTTTGAATTATTTAAAGTTTTTTCGAATCCCGTATCTAAATTTCGATAAACCCTCACCCCTTTGTCAATTGAAACTTTTTTATTAGGGGTAATTTTATATCCGTCTTTAATTTTTTCAACTTTGTTAATATAACAGCCCGAAAAGTCGTTTTTGTTCTCAAAACACAATCCATCAGCGGGATTTAGCTCTTTAGTTGTATTAATACAAAAACTTTTATCATTGGAACTTACAACTTGACCTAAAAATTCTCCAATTGATTTGGGGGTTAAAAAATTGTAGATATTGTCTTTTTTGTTAAATAAATAATCGTCGCAAAACCCCCTGTTGAAAGTTTTTTCGAGATTCGGCTCAAAATCAGCTATAACTATTCCTTTGCTTTGTCTGGGGTAGTTTTTTAGTTTGTTATTAAAATATAGAACCACATTTTTTATATAGTTTTCATCTTTTAATCTTCCTTCGATTTTAAAACTCTTAATTCCCGCTTTAATTAGTTTATCCAAATGATTGGACAGGTTGTTGTCTTTTAAGGATAATAAATATTGATTTTTTGCAATATAGTTTCCACTATCGTCCACAAGGGAATATTTTTTCCTGCAAGGTTGAGCGCAATCTCCACGATTAGCGCTTCTTGAGCCATTGTAGGCAGAAAGGTAACATTGACCGGAATAAGAAACGCAAAGAGAACCAAAAACAAAATGTTCGAGTTCTAAGTTCGTTTCTTTTCTTATTTTTTTAATTGTATCTAAAGGAGTTTCTCTTGCTATGATTACTCGTTTAAAACCGACATCTTCTAAAAATTTTACCTTATCGGGGTCTTTTATATCGCATTGAGTGCTTGCGTGGAGCACAATCGGGGGCAAGTCAAGTTCTAAAAGACCAAAATCCTGGATTATTATAGCATCAACCTTAATTCGATAGAGTTCTTTAATTAATTCTTGACATTCGATAAGTTCAGAATCGCTAAGAATTGTGTTTAAGGTAACATAAACCTTAACATTAAAGATATGAGCGAAGTTGACGATTTTTTCGATATCACTTAAACTGTTAGATGCATTTTTTCTTGCGCCAAATTTAGGTGCACCGATATAAATTGCGTCGGCCCCTGCGTTTATTGCGCCAATTGCGCTTTTGTAATCTTTGGAAGGTGCTAATAATTCTATTTTTTCCATATAAAAATTATACATTAAAAAAAATAAGTCGTCTTTTGATATGATAGACAAAAATTTTTTGCAATAGTATTATTGATAGTAAGAAAGTATACTTTATTAAAATGGAAAATCGTAATTATAACTTAGATGACAGCGCTTTTGAGGAAGATGAGAACTTTAGTCTTGAAGTTCAAATGTCTGATGAATTTAAAAAAGGTTGCAAACTCTACAACTTTCGTCGTCCCGATAAATTCTCAAAAGAACACTTAAAAGCCCTCCAGGATATTCATAGAGATTTTGTCCGCCACCTGACAACGGTTTTGGGCGGATATTTAAGAATGGAAGTTGAAATCGATGTAATTTCCGTTGACCAGCTTACTTATGAAGAATATATTTGTTCAATGCCTCCCCACGTTCAAAATATGATTTTTAAACTAAATCCTCTATCGGGAGAAATTTCAATGGGAATGAGCCCTGAGGTTTTAGGGGTGGTTTTAGATAGAATGCTCGGAGGATCCGGGGTAATTAATGATAGAGGTAAAGAATTAACCCAGATTGAGGAACTTTTAACGATTAAATTTGTTGAAAAAATAATAAAAGTGCTGGAAGAATCCTGGGCTACGATTCTACCTGTTAAATCAGAATTTGTGACCTTAACAAACGGATATCATTCTGTTCCTATTACAACGAGCGGTGAAATTGTTACTTTAATTTCATTCGAAGTTCGTTTGGGACAGAAAAACTTCGGATTAATGAATATTTGCTTTCCTTATCCGGTGCTGGAAACCGCCCTTCCTAAGTTAACCCCTCAATATATCTATCAACATACAAATGTTGTGGCAAATGAAATCGGGAAGAATGAAACCTTAGAAAGAATTAAGAATGCCCAGCTTGAAATGCAGGTTTTATTGGGTTCAGCGCAGCTTGAAATTAACGATGTCCTGGATTTAAAGGTTAACGATGTTATAAAACTTGATAGAAAACTTGATTGTGAACTTGTCGGTTGCGTTAATAAAAAAAGAAAATTTTTTGTAGTCCCTGGTGTAATTCAGAATAAAGTTTGTGTTAAAATCGCCCGTCAATACGATTTAAAGGAGTAGAATGGCAGAACCTAAAAATCTTGATATTACTAAATTCGAAAATGTTGAAAAACCAAAAAAGATTATAGAATCCAAAACCTACAATCTTTTATTGGATGTTGAACTTGAATTATCTGCGATTTTAGGAGAAACTGACATTAGTTTAAAAAAAGTTCTAGATTTAACCAAAGGTTCAATAATTGAACTGGATAATAAAACCACAAATCCGATTAAGTTGTTAGCAAACGGCTCTATGGTTGCTAAAGGAGAAGTTGTAATAATTGAGGATAATTTCGGACTTCGAATAACGGAAATTTCGGAAAAATTGCCCGGTGGAGAACAATGAGCGACGATAAAACACAAGTTAATAAAGAAATTATAAATGAGGTTTTTAAGATTGCAAATTTGAAACCTCCCAAAGAAGTTACGGACGAAGCTTTGTTGGATGCGGTTTATAAAATTAAAAATAAAATGAACCCGCCTCTTGAACAAAAACAAAACGAAGAAGAAGAGTTAAAAAACGATCAACCAACTTCGAATAATATTCTAATTATTGATGATATCGGGGTTGTAACTTATCAGCTCAAGGTTTTGTTTCGAAACCTTAATTATAATGTTCAAGTTGCAAAGGATATTTTTAGCGGGCTCAATACTTTTATTAAATCTAACTACGCTTATGTAATAATGGATTTATTTGTTTCAACCGAACAAGAAGGATACACTTTGCTTAATGAAACGAAAAAAATTATTACTAAGAATAATCTTAATACAAAAATTATTGTAATAACTGCGTCTTCTAAGGCGGAAAACAAGGTAAAATGCATTAATGGCGGGGCTGATGTTTTTTTAAAAAAAGATACAGGCTGGCAAGACAAACTAATTGAAGTAATTGAGAATTTCCACAACTAGGAAATAGATTGTAAAGAAAAGATTTTAATAATATAATTAAACTATGAAAGATACTCCTAACAAAAAAATAGCACTTTATCCGGGAAGTTTTGATCCTATAACAAACGGTCATTTGGATGTTCTTGAACGTGCCAGCAGAATGTTTGATAAGGTTGTTATTGCGGTTTTGAATAATTCGGATAAAAAAGCTTTTTTGAATGTTGTGGATAGGGTTAATTTAATTAAAGAAGCGGCAAAAGACTTAGACAATGTTTTAGTGGATTCATTTAATGGTTTAACTGTTGAATACGCAAAAAAAATCGGCGCAAAATTCTTAATCAGAGGGCTTAGAACCATTACGGATTTTGAATATGAAGTGCAGTTGTGTCAAACGAATCAGGTTATTGCGCACGATATTGATACGGTCTTTTTATCCACAAGACCCGAGCACAATTTTATTTCCTCCAGCATGGTTCGGGAATTATCGAAATATAATACAGATATTTCTAAATTTGTTCCTAATAATGTGGTACAATATTTACATAAAAGTTGCAACAGAAAGGTATAAAGAATAAAATGTCAGAATCAGTAAATAAAATGTTTGATTTAATTGATGATTTAAGCGCATTGTGTGACGATGGGATTCCTGTTTTTCCGGGAAGAATGATTGTCAACACAAAAGAACTTTATAAAATCGTCAATGCTTTTCCTAATGCAATTTCAGATGAAATTAACGATGCAAGAATTATTCTTAAAAAGAAAGATGAAATTCTTCAAGAGGCTAAAATGAGAGCGGAGCGAATAATTCAAGACGCAGAGAATGAAAGATATAAACTTCTTAATGAATCAAGTCTAAATAAAGCTATGGAAGAACACGCAGAAAAATTTAGACAAACCGTTTTTGAAGAATGTCAACAAATTAAAATGGCTGCTTTTAATGAGGCACAAGAACTTAGATTAAACGCTAAAAATGATTCAATAAGAATGAAAGAAGAATCCCAAGAATACGCTCAACAGCTCCTAAACAACTTAGAGCAGGATTTAAACAGACTTTATCAAGTTGTAATGAACGGACAACAAAGACTTCAGGAAATGAAATCCAACGATGCAATGCAACAAGGAGCTCCTGAGCAACAACAATAAATTATTTAATAATTTCAGGATGATTGGAATTGGATAAAATAATTTCTTTGTATTCGTTTTTGTTGTAATCAATCCCCCAATTTTTAATATTGAGGGTTTTATATTTTGGTTTTTTCTTTTTCTTTTTTTTATCGTCCATTCTTTAATTCTAACACTTAATGCAATATTTGAAACTTTTTGTTATAATAAAATTATGAAATCACCTAAAGAACTACATCTTGAATCAAGAATTATAGAGAAACTAAAAAATTATCCAATTTGTGTTAAACTTGTTCGATATTTATTTCAAGATATTGAATTGCAAGCTATGCAGGATTATGCCAACAACGTTTCAATAAAAAGACTGGGTTTTAATGACCACGGTCCTGTTCATATGAGACAAGTTGCTAATAATGCTATTAAAATGCTCAATATTCTACACAACAAAGGGATTAAAACTTCTCTTGAACGAGAAGAAATCGGAACATTTGAAGATTCTTTGTGTGCAATAATCTTAGCAGGATTAATGCACGACCTTGGAATGACAATTGGCAGAGAATCCCACGAGCAAATGTCCGTTGTTATAGCGCAGCCGATTATCGATAAAGCGCTCAATTTTATTTTCGAAGACGATATTGAAAGAAAAGTTGTTGTAAAATCTCTTGCTCTTGAATCAATTGTAGGACATATGTCCAACAAAAAAATCCACTCGATTGAAGCAGGAATTATTTTAATTGCAGACGGTTGCGATATGACCAAAGGCAGGGCAAGGATTCCGCTTGCAATCACAAATCAGCCTAAAATTGGAGATATCCACAAATATTCCGCTAACGCAATTGAGCGTGTTTCAATCGGACCGGGTGAGAAAAAACCGATTAAAATAACAATTGAAATGTCAGGAGAAGTGGGGTATTTCCAAATTGAAGAAGTTTTATTAACAAAAGTCAATTCATCCCCTGCAAAATCTTTTGTGGAGCTTTACGCAACGGTTTTAGGACAAGATTGCAAATGCTATATTGATTAATCTAAATAGAATACCGTAACAACTTTGTGAGATTCTTCGGCAAATTCAACTGCTTTATGCAGAGTATTAGACGAATGTGACAGAAAACAAATTAGCTGCTGACATTCAGAAATTATTTCTCGATTGCAAATTCGACTTGCGTCAGCCAGTGTCATCATTGCTCTATCGGCGTGTTCAACAATATTAGGAACGCCAATCAGCTGATCTTGAACGTCACTTGGTTGTTGTCCTATTGTTTGTGGAAGAATGATTTTTAATTTTTCGGGATTTGCCTTGAGCGCCCCTCTAATTGCGGCTGCGTTTGTTCCTTGGGAGCCTCCTGAGGTAATTATTGTGTTTCCTTGCATTACAAGACTGGTTGTAAGGGTCTCAATTATTTGTTGATGAGTAATTGTAAGGTTTCTTGACCCAATAATTGCAATTCTTTTAGCGCTTTGTCTTATTGTTGCAAGTTCAGCTGCTAATGCGTCGACATCATCTCCTTCTTTGTGTTCCACTTTGTCTAAATCTTCAAGGGGAACAACAATTTGAGGCGGATTTTGTTTGTCAAAATTTTCTTCCATAATTTTTTATTTTTTTCCTTTAAAAATTTTTGCTATATAATAATAGCATATTTTATCGATTTTGAAAATACTTTAAGGGGAAATGATTTGGCAGAGGAATTTTTACAAGGATTAAACAATGAACAAGAAATGGCGGTTATTGAAAAAAACGGACCAATGCTGGTTTTAGCAGGCGCCGGATCCGGAAAAACAAAAGTTTTAACCTCAAGAATTGCAAATCTTGTAAACAACGGAATAAGTCCTAATGAAATTTTGGCTGTAACATTCACCAACAAAGCAGCCAAAGAAATGCAGCAGAGATTGTCGAATTATATTGATGAGAATATCGTTAAAAGGATGTGGGTCGGAACTTTTCATAATATCTGCGGAAGAATCCTAAGAAAAGATTTAGAGAACTACAAAACAAAAGACGGACGTCATTGGGACAATAATTATGTAATTTATGACGATACGGATACGAAAACTATTCTAAAAAATGCCCTAAAAAAACTCAATTTGGATGAAAAAGCATATGAAATTAAAGCGATAAAATCAATAATATCCAATGCTAAGAATAAAATGCAAGACGCTTATACTTATGCAACTTATGCAAGGGATTATTACTCTCAAAAGGTTAGTGAAATTTATTATGAATATGAAAAAACGCTAAATCAAAATAACGCAATTGATTTTGACGATATGTTAATGTTGTGCGTTAATTTGCTTAAGAATAATAAAGAAGTTAAAGAAAAATATTCGACTCGATTTAAACATATTCTGGTCGATGAATTCCAAGACACAAACAAAGCCCAATACGACTTAATTTCAATGTTGTATCCAAATGACGAATCTAAAGATAAGATTGGTTCCTTGTGCGCTGTAGGAGATGTCGATCAATCGATTTATTCTTGGCGTGGAGCGGATTTTAAGATAATTCTAAATTT
>CANAIK010000001.1 GCA_947361225.1 uncultured bacterium | reverse complement strand
GATTACCACATCCAATTGGACACGCTATACATTGGTTCCCTAAGCAGAGTGTGCAACTACTCCCAACAGAATCAGGGCATTTCATACTTAGTTTTTTTGTTCCGATTGATATCCCTCCGTGTTTCATTTTATGAGTGATGACAGGAGCAAGACTCGCCATAATGACTGAAATTGTGATTAAGCTAATTAACAGCTCAATCAAAGAGAAAGCTTTCTTTTTCATAAAAAATTCCTTACTTATATATATATTTTTGTGTATTTCTAACTAATAGTAATATATTTTTGTGTTTAGACTAACTATTAATAATACTATTCTAACTAATTTTTAGAAAAAGTCAACAAAATTCTAACAATTTAGTAGTTTATAATGCCCTAAAAATCTATTAAAGTAATAAAATGGAAAATATATCTATTCTAATTGGTGAGAAAATTAAAGAAATAAGAAAAAAATCCAGGCTTACACAAGCCGAACTGGCGCAAGTTATTAATGTTGATCCAAAATATATAAGCAGATTAGAAACCGGTTCTTCGACCCCTTCAATTGCAGCAATGGTTCGAATTGCGAACGCTTTGGATACAAATTTATCTCAGTTTTTTATAATTGAGAACAAAGAGAAAAAAAGACACTTGCTGGAAACTATTAATTTAAAACTGCAAAAGGCAAACTACAAGGAACTTAGTGCGATTTGTGAGCTTGTTAGTGTTTTAGTCGATAAATAATTATGCCAATGAGAAAATCTCATAAATTTCATCGTCAGATAGTTCCGTTATTGTTTTTTCACCCTCGAAAACAGCAGCGTTAGCAAGTTCTCTTTTGTCTTTTATAATTTTGTCAATTTTTTCTTCAAAAGTCGATAAAGTTATAAATCTATGAATCATAACGTTTTTATCCTGTCCGATTCGATAAGTTCTATCGGTTGCTTGATCTTCGACTGCAGGATTCCACCACAAATCATAATGAATTACATTCGAAGCGCTCGTTAGGTTCAAACCCAAGCCTCCTGCCTTTAAAGATAGAATCATAATTTTTGATTCAATGTCTTTTTGGAATTTTTTAATGGTTTCTTCCCTTTGTTTAACGTTTAAACTGCCGTGGAAGAACAAAGGAGTCTGGTTTAGTTCTTGAGCTATAATATTCTCTAAAATTGTCCCCATTTCTTTGTATTGAGTAAAAACAAGAACTTTTTCGTTGTTATCAATAATATTACCAAGAATATCTATCAGTTTTTGGGTTTTTCCTGACGCATTAGCTGACATATCCCCGTGTTTTAAGTAATGATAAGGATGATTGCAAACCTGTTTTAAATTTGTAATTAATTTAAAAATCGCACCCCTTCGATTCATTTTTGATTCGGAATTTGCAATTTTTTCCATTGATTCTTTAAGAATTCTTTCATAAAGCGCAACTTGAGGTTTTGTAAGATAGCAAAAATCATCCAAAACCACTTTTTCAGGCAAGTCCGAAATTATTGTTTTGTCTGTTTTTAAACGTCTTAACATAAAAGGACTTATTGCTTTTTTTAATTTTTGCGCCCTTGTCAATTCTTTAAATCTTTCAATCGGGATTGAGTAGTTTTTGCTAAA
Organism: uncultured bacterium; assembly: GCA_947361225.1. Lineage (GTDB taxonomy): Bacteria > Cyanobacteriota > Vampirovibrionia > Gastranaerophilales > Gastranaerophilaceae > RUG14156. Next base: position 93,929 of record CANAIK010000001.1, on the reverse strand, counting down.
ATCAACCAAAGACCCTAAATAGCCTTTGTTAATAAAGTCAAAAATACTCCAGAGCTCACTTAATCGGTTTTCAACAGGAGTCCCTGTCATTGCCACTTTCATTGAGGCTTTAATTGTTTTAATCGCCTGAGTTTGGCTCGTCGATGGGTTTTTGATATTCTGCGCTTCATCAATAATTAGAATATCCCAATTGTTTTTCTTGAATTTCTCAAGGTCGATTCGAAGAATTGCATAGGTTGTAAGAATTACATCGCAATCGGTTGAAAATTCCCTGTTAAAACCGTGATAAATAAGGGTTTTAAGGGTTGGGGAGAAGGTATTTAACTCTCTTTTCCAATTTCCCATTAAAGTTGTCGGACAAACAACCAGGGCGGGTTTTTTGAGCCTTTTTTCTTCTTTTAATTTTAACAATAAACTAATAACCTGGATAGTTTTACCAAGACCCATATCATCTGCAATACAACAGCCAAAACCCTTGTTGATATTGGTGTAAAGCCACCTGTAACCAACTTCTTGATAGGCTCTTAAGGTTCCTTTTAAATCCTTTGGAAGTTCAATATCCTCAACTTTGGTAAAATCAGATATAACACGGGCAAAAGCTGCGTCATAATCGAAATCATAATCGTCAATTTTCCCTGATAGTGCATTATGCAATAATTGCATTTTATTAACAGTCAAATTGGGTGATTTTTCGAGTTTTTCTAAGAGTTTTTCGGTTTCTTCTTTATCGATTAGAATGTATTTTTCTTTGTATTTAATTAAACCTTGAGAATTTTTTGCTAATTCCCTAAATTCATCGGCGGAGATTTTTTCTCCGTCCCCAAGGGCAATTTCGATTTTAAAATTCATTATTTCATCAAGAGAAATTGTTGATCCTACAGGATTTTTTAATAAATCCTTAAGATCCTGCAATCGATTTTCCTTAATTTTAGCGTTAATGGACGCTCTTGGGATAATAACATTGTTTAAACCTTCGGGAAGATTTACTTCCATTCCGGCTTGGGATAAATAGAAACTAATTTGGGTAATAAGTTTATAAACACCCGATAAATCGAGTTCCATTTGAACATCTTCTAAATCTTCAATGTATTTTGTTGCCCAATTTATCTGTTTTTCGATTAAGATTTTATCTTCTTGACTTAAATCCTCAAGATTGATAATTTTATTCTCATTTTTATTCTTAGCAAGAATTTTAAGCAAAAATTTATCATCGTCCAGTTTTTCAATATTAAAAACAGGAATGATATTATAACTTCCAAGACTCATTTCATCAAACCAGGTTTGAATATCAGAAGCTAAATCAACCCCTTTAACCATTCTTTTTTGGGTTGTATTCTTAACCAGATAAATAGCAGCCTTTAAGTCCTTAAATCGGTGATGTTTTACCGATAGAAAAGTAAAAATAAGATAATTTAAGTAGCGCTCTATCAGTTTTTTGGTCGTTTCTTTATCTAAGAATTCATTATCCAAATATAAACTGTAGGTTTTTAAAAAATCTTTGTTCTCAAAATAAAGTTCCCAAAAAACACTAAAACTGTCTTTTTGGAAGTTAATCGCAGGAATAAAGTGGAGTTTTTCAACAGCTTTTTTGACAAATTGAACCAGAGAAAAATAAAATTTGTAACTTTCGCTGCAATCAGATAAATCAAGGTTTTCGTCCACTCCCGTCATATATTCGAAGAACATATCGAAATTAATTTTATATCCGTAGTTACTTCCCTCATACTCCGGGCGCAATCTGTATAAAGAGCCTTTTTGTTTTAAATAATAATCAAAATTATAAGGAGGAGTTATAAAAACCCCTTTTGTTCCAAGTTCAATTTCAGTTTGTCTTAGAATCGGATTTTTTGTGTCGAAAGTGTCGCTGAATTCTTCTTCTATTAGTTCATAAATTAAAGATAATGTGTATCTAAAGTCTTTATTCTTTTGAGAATAGGGATTTTGATCCAAATTCAAAAGTAGTTTTTCAATACTGTTTTTCTTAAAACTCAAATTAAATTTCTTATCCATTTGAACATTCTATTATAAAAGTTTAGAATTTAAAAGAGTAATTCGAAAAAATTTTGATATAAATCAGTTTTTCGATATAATTATATTATGAAATTTGCAATAAGAATTATAAAAAATCAGTTTCATCCTTTGAAGGTTCCAAATAACGCTAATATTAAGCACGGACAATACGTTCTTGTTAGGACCGATAAGGGTGAGGAAGTTTTTAAGGTTTTTTTGGTTAACGATAAAATTCAACGTTTGTGGGAAAAACACACCCCTGAGGCGCTTTGTGTTATTCGAATTTTGAATAATGAGGATTTAAAAACTTTCGAAGAACAAAAAAAACTCGAAGTTGAAGCTTTCTACAAATGCCGTAATTTAGCGCTCAAACGAAAGCTCGTAATGAAATTTACCCAGGCAAGATACACTTTTGATAGAAAAAAAATCACTTTTTATTATACTGCTCCTGAACGGGTTGATTTTCGTGAACTTTTAAAGGATTTAACACAAGAATTTAAAAGAGTTCGAATCGACTTAAGACACATAGGGGTGAGGGATGAAACCTCAATCCTTCAAGGACAGGGGATTTGCGGGCAGGATTATTGCTGCTGTCGGTTTTTAAAAAGATTCGAACCCGTTAATACAAAATTAGCTAAAGATCAAGGAATTCCAATAACTCCGGGAAAAATTACAGGGGCGTGCGGAAGGCTTTTGTGTTGTTTAAACTATGAATATAAAAACTATATCGATGCCGCTAAAACCTTGCCTCCTGTAGGTTCGGGCGTAATGACACCGGATGGAGTCGGTCGAGTTTTTATGGTTAATTTTCTAAAAAAATCCTTGAATGTAAAACTCGAGGACGGAAAAATTAAAGAATATCAAAAACAAGATATTGAAATGATAGACGGGGAAGTTAATATCGATATTGATATTAACAACAACTTATCTTATCAAGACGATGAAGTTGTTGATATTAAATCTTTAGAAGACGATAAAAACTCATCAACGGGAAATATTTAATTAAGAGGAATTAATGGATAATAAAAGTGAAAAATTAGCATCAGTTGCAGCAAGGATTCTAGACGACAATAAAGCGCAGGATATTGTAATTTTGAATGTTTCGAATGTTTCTTCTTTATCTGATTATTTTATTATTGCAACAGGATCCTCCACAACTCATATTAGAGCGCTCACTGAAACCTTAAGGAAAAAAATTAAAGATATCTACAAAAGACTTCCAATCGGAGTTGAGGTTGAAAAACAAAACAGGTGGAATCTGCTGGATTATGGTGAAATTGTTGTGCATATAATGCACTCAGTGGAACGTGAGAACTATAAAATTGAAAAATTCTGGTCCCACGCTCTGGTTTTAGATAGAGAAGTTTGGGAAGAGAACTCAAAAGAATATTCTTTGTATGAAACATAATAACTATAAAAAAATCGGAATAATTTATAATCAAGATATTAAAGAAGCGAAAACTTTAGCTAATACAATAAAAACCAAACTTTCCGATTCTTTAATCTTTCCACTTGAGGATTTGACCCCAAATATCGATTTAGCAATTGTTATCGGAGGGGACGGGACGTTTTTACGGGCGGCAAGGTATTATTGTTGTTATTCAACTCCGATAATCGGGTTTAACGTTGGAAGATTGGGCTTTTTAGCTCAAGCAAACCCTGGAGATATTGATTTAGTTATTGAAAAGCTAAAAAACTCGGATTTTTCTCTTGAGAATCGTTTAATGCTTAAATCAAATGACAATATCGCTTTAAATGATATTGTAATTAAAGGAAAAAATTCAACCAGAACTTCAACTTTGGATTTATTTATTAACGATAAACTTTTGTGTTCTTATGTTGCAGACGGATTAATTATTTCCACCCCGACAGGATCGACCGCTTATTCATTGTCCGCAGGGGGTCCTATAATTGAACCCAACTTAGAATGCTACACCATTGTTCCTATTTGTCCTCATACGCTTAACACAAGACCAATTGTTATTCCGAGTTATGAAAAAATTATCGTTAAAAATCGAGAAAACGAAGGTTTAAAGGTTGTTTTTGACGGACAGGTCGATTGCATATCGGATTATGAAGTAAAAATTGAAAAGAATGAGAATTATGCAAAACTTTTAATTCTTAATAAGCAAAAAGATAAATTTTATGATATTTTAAAAGAAAAACTCTATTGGTCAACACCTATAAAAAAATAAAAAAGAATGTTAAAGTCATTATCAATAAAAAATTTCATATTAATTAAAAACGCAAACGTTGAATTTAAAAAGGGTTTCAATGTTTTGTGCGGTGAAACAGGCGCCGGGAAAAGTATCATAATAAAAGCCCTTGATTGTGTTTTAGGGGCAAAAATCGAAAAAACAATGATTCTGGATTCTAAGAATCCTTGTTATATTGAGGCGGTTTTTGAAAAAAACGGAGTTGAAACGATTATTTCAAGACAAACTGCAGCACAAAGCAAATTTAGAATTGACGGGGTTTTGGTTTCTTTGGATGAGATTAAAGAATTAAAAAATTCTTTGGTTGATATTCATTCTCAACATCAAACCTATTATTATATGGCGCAAAAACACCACATAAAACTCCTGGACGATTATATTACAAAAACAAATCCTGAATATTTGGATTTATTAAAAACCTACAAATCAACCTATTTGGAGTTTAGAGAGGTTGAAAAAAAACTTGAATTCCTAAGAGAGAATTATCAAAATAATCAAAAAGAAATCGATTTTTTAAATTTTCAATTGAAAGAACTCAACGACGCTCAAATTCGACAAAACGAGGAAGAGGAAATTCAAGCTGAGCTCAATATTCTATCTAATATTCAAGTTTTAAAAGACGATAGTTATTCTTGTCATTACGCTCTATCGGGGGATAATCAAAATATTATCGAGGCATTAGGAAAAATAAAATATAACTTATCGAATTTGGTTGAACTTGATAAAAACCTTGAGGAGCCTTTAAATTCGCTTTTTGATTCTTTGGAAGGCTTAAAAGACACTGCTAACTATTTAAGGGATTATTCTTCTTCACTTGAATATAACCCCCAAAGATTGGATGAACTAAACGAGAGGATAGCGTTAATTCAAAAGCTCAAAAGAAAGTACGGAGCGGATTTAGACGAAGTTTATACAGACTTAGAGCAAAAATTGAAACAATTGACTAACGGGGATAATAATATTGAAGTTGTTGAGAAAAATTTTGATTCCCTGTCAAGTGAAGTTGAGTTTTTGAGCTCTAAAATCAGTGATTATCGAAAAAAACACGCTCTTAGTTTATCGAAGTTGATTGAGGAAAAACTAAAAAACCTTGAACTTAAAGAAGCAAAATTCGAAATTAGTGTTGAACTTGATAAAAACAACGAATTAGGGAAAAACAAGGTTGAATTCTTAATTTCAACCAACAAAAATAAAACCCCCTTGCCTTTAGCAAAAAGTGCGTCAGGTGGTGAAATTTCAAGGGTAATGCTGGGGTTAAAAACTGTTTTTTGCACTGTTGATAGTTGTAGTACCGTTGTTTTTGATGAAATCGACACAGGAATTTCAGGAATTACCTCAAATGCCGTAGCGCAATCGATTGTTGAGTTGTCTCAATCCACACAAATTATTTCAATCACCCACCAGCCAATAATTGCAGCCAAGGCGGATAATTTTATCTGGGTTGAAAAAAACCATAAGGAAACAACCGAAATTAGTATTGAAATCCTTAATAAAAAAAGAAAAATCGAGGCGTTAGCGCAAATTGCAAGCGGGGAAGTAAGTCAAAAAACCCTGGATTTTGCCTCAACCTTAGTTGATTAATAAACTTTTAAGTTCTTCTGTAACAATTTGCATTGCTTTATTGGTTGTAATGTCTTTTTTCAATTTTTCGTGCTGATACATAATTGTTGTGTGGTTTTTTTGGAATTCCTTAGCAAGTGTCGGATAACTTAAGTTTAATAGTTCCCTTGATAAATAAATTGCATATTTTCTTGCGTTTACAACCTCTTTTGCCCTTGCGCTTGAAAGAATTTCTTCTTTATCGATTGAAAAGTACTTAGCACAAGTTATAAGAATATCCTCAGTTGTAATTTGTTTTTTAATTTTATCCAATTCCAAAAATTCGATTGTTTTATCAACCGTAAGCTCAACCCCCTCGATTGAAGCGAGCGCACTGGCTTTGTTGTAGGCGCCCTCAAGTTCTCGAATATTTGTTTTATAGGTTTGAGCTAAAAAAAGACTAACTTCGTCTGAAATTGGGAAATTAGAGATAATTGCGTGGTGTTTTATAATTTGCGCTCTTGTATTAAGGTCGGGGATTGTAATTGTTGTTTCAATTCCCCATTCAAATCGACTTCTTAATCTGTCCGGAATGAGCTCAAACGCACTTAAGGGTCTATCTGACGCAAAAACAATTTGTTTTCCTGCGTGATATAGAGCATCGAAGGTGTTAAAAATTTCTTCCTCGGTTCTTTTTTTTCCTTCAATCCATTGAATATCATCGATTAACAAAACATCGACCGATCTGTGCATTTGTCTAAATTTTCTCATTTTTTCATTTAAATCAAGGGTATTTTTGCAAGTATTCAACGATTCGATTAACTTATTTCCAAATTCTTCGGCTTTTGTGTATCGAACCTTTAAATTGGGAAAATTTCTTAAGATTTTGTGTCCTATTGCCTGCATTAAGTGGGTTTTTCCAAGACCCACGGATCCTGAAATAAATAAAGGATTATATTTTTGTCCCGGGGATTCAGATATTAAATTTGCAATTCTATAAGCAAATTTTGAATTTTCCCCTTCGACAAAATTCTCGAAAGTATATTTTAAATTCAACCCGCAAAAAGAATGCATTTGAGATAAATTCTCCATTTTTTTTGCAGTTTCAATATGATTTTTTTCATCCTCAGTTTGTTTTTGAGGTTTCTTTTTTGGTTTTAATGATTCGTCCAACACAAATCTTATCGCTCTTTTTTGATTTGTAACCTTAAAAAAAGTTTCCTCAATTTCTTTTAAGTGTTTTTGTTGAAGGACTTGAATTCCAAAGCTTTGGGAACTTTTAATAAGAAAAATTCCATTATTTTCTTCTTCCAACGAAATTGCGGGTTCTAAGGACAAAATCCAGGGTTTGACAAAACCGGGAAGATTTTTTTCAAGTTGTTGTAAAAATTTATTCCATAATTCTATATCTTTTTTGTTGTGCATTGTTCTAGTCTAAAAATATCCCATGACTTTCAGATTTTATTTTACTATAAACAAACCCTGTAGTAAAATGGTTTATAGTAACTATGCTAATTTAAAAAACAATTTGAATTATTATAATAATTCAAGAAAAAAGGATAACTATGAAAAAAATATTTTTTATTATATTAACATTATTGTTGACAATTAATCAAAACTTCGCTCTTGAAGATGGTTTATCTGTTGTTAAGCTTAAAAGCGGTCAAAAAGTTGTGGTGAAAGAGGTTAGGGACAACCAAATCGTTAAAATCGATACTTGGATTAACACAGGATCAATTAACGAGGACGATAAAACCTCAGGAATAAGCCATTTTTTGGAGCATTTGTTTTTTAAAGGAACAACAAACTATAAAACGGGTGAAATCGATAAAATCTTAGATTCTAAGGGCGCTGAGGTGAACGCAGCTACAAGTAAGGATTATACCCATTATTATATTGAAATTCCTTCTAAGGATTTTGATTTAGCACTCAAAATCCACGCTGATATGCTCCAGAATCCTCTAATTCCAAGAAAAGAACTTGAAAGAGAAAGAAAAGTTGTAATAGAAGAAATTTCCAAATGCAAAGACAGCCCGCAAAATAGAATGTTCGATAATTTTTATACTTTGTTGTATGAAAAATCAAATCATCCTTACAAAAGGACGGTTATTGGGAAAAAAGAGGTAATTGAAACAGTTACAAGAGAAGAAATTCTTAATTATTTTAATCGTTTCTACACTCCTGACGCTTATACAACAGTAATTGTGGGAGATGTTGATAAACAAGAGGCAATAAAAAAAGTCCAAGAAGCCTTTAATCAAACAAAAAGAACTCAAGAGAAAATAAAATATCCCTCAATCTTACCTTTAAGCAAGATTGAAAGAAAAGTTGATACTATGGATATCAACAAAACCCACTTAATGCTTGGATTCTTGGCTCCAAAATTTTCAAAACCGATTGACAACTATCCCCTTGATGTGCTTGCAACAATGTTAACAAGCGGGAAAAGCTCGATTCTCAATCAAAAATTAAAAGAAGATAAAAATCTTGTCTTGTCTATTTCAAGCGGCAATTTTTCTCAAAAAGACTCAGGATTATTCTATGTTTATGCAACCTTGAACCCCAGTTTAGAATCGAGCGTTGAGAGTGAAATTCTAGCAGAATTAAAGAATATTCAAGAGGGAAAATTCGATAATAATTCACTTCTCAAGGCAAAAAATTTAATTAAAACCGATACTTATTATTCACGTGAATCAATTTCTAATATTTCGGATGATTTGGGCTATGATTTTACTTTTATTAACGATGAGAACTATTATGACAATTATTTGAAAAATATTGAAAAAGTTACAAAAGAAGATATTATTCGGGTTGCAAATAAATATTTCCATCTTGATAAATACGCTATAAGCGTCGTTCGACCAAGCAATTATAAAGAAGTTTCTAATAGAGTTGAGAATAAAAAAACTTACAACAATAAATTAATCGAACAAAGGGATAATACCAAAAAAACCCTTCTTGAAAACGGCGCAACCCTAATAACCAAAAAGAAAAAGACAAATTCTATTGTTGCAATCGATATTTCTTTTAAAGGAGCTAAAGAACTCGAAAAAAAACCTGTAACTTCGCTTCTAGCGTCTCTTTGCGCTACTAAAGGAACAAAAAATTATTCCCAAGCGGCTTTTAGTGAATTCTTGGATGAGAATGGAATAAAATTGGGCGTAAGTCGATCTAATGATGTTTTTTCAATCGTTGTTCAAACCACAAAAGACAACTTAGATAAAGCACTCCTTGCGCTTGATGAAGTTATTAATAAACCGCTTTTTTCCCTGGACGAACTGGAAAAAATTAAAAAAAGACAAATTCAAGAGCTCAAAACCGTGTCGGATAACCCTTCAGGATACGTTTTTGATGAGTTTCGCAGAATTGCTTTTCTAGATTCAATTTATGGACAAAATTCTACTTTTATTCTTAATAATATCAATAACGTTAAAAGAGAAGATGTTATTGAGTATTATTCAAGAATAATTAACCCGAAAAACGCCTCAATTGCAGTTGTGGGGGATATTGACGAAACTTATATCGAACAAAAAATGAATGAAATAATAAAAAGCAACAATAACGAAAAATTCAGCTATTCTAATTATAAATATGTTCCTTATCAACCTAAAAGCAATGTTGAATTAACTTTGCACAAAAAACAACTTCAAGCGCACTGGCTTGCTTTGGGATTTAAGACTTGCGGGATTAAAAACAGAAAAGATATTGCAACCCTTAATGTTATTAACTCAATTCTAGGACAAGGAATGTCAAGCAGACTTTTTGTTAAATTAAGAGAGGAAAAAAGCCTCGCTTATACCGTTGGATCAAGTTTAATGACAAATATATTAGACGGAGCTTTTGTAACTTACATAGGGACAAATAAAGACAGTATCCAAGAGGCAAAACAAGGGCTTTTGGACGCAGTTAATGTTCTTAAGAAAGATTTTGTAACAACGACTGAACTAAACGACGCTAAGGATAAAATCCTGGGACAATTCTTGTTGTCGTTAGAAACAAATATGGACGAAGCTAATTTATTAGGCTGGTATGATACAATAGGACTTGACTTAGGGGCATATGACGAATACAAAAAAATGATTCAAGAAGTTAGTCAGAATGATATTATTGAAACCGCTAATAAATACTTTACAAAACCATATATCTACACGGTTGTTGTCGAACAATAGAATTTGTTAATAAAGCCTATAGTTCTTCTTCCACCAATTGATAAATTTACTAAAAATACACTTTATCTTATTCTTAATGTTTTCAAATGTTATAATATTCTCTAGTTTCTTTAGAAAATAGAAATTCTTAAGAAAAGATAGCTTTGGATATTTATTGGTTAAGAATCTAACGACTTTGTATGAAAGAAAAGTGTAGATAAATCCAAAACCAAGTTTTATGCTACTTAGAGTGTTTAATATTATCCTTTTCCATTCGTGGGCTAGATACAAACTAGTGGGTTCATAGGGCAAGGTTACCGCTAGTTCATAAATTATTATAATTAAAACAATTATCCAAATAGGGCTCTTTTCAATAAATTTTATAATCCCCAATTTTTTCGCCGTAAAGTATATTAAAACTGTCCGTAGATATAGAGAAATAAGACCAACTTCATAGAATATTAATAAATCCATAGCTTTTGGCAGTGGGTATATGGTGGTAATACAAAAGACAAGAAAAGGCAATAATAAAGCCAAGCATAAAATCCAGTATCCTGCAATATATAAAAATATCACTGATTTTAATATGAATAATGCAGTTTCTTTAGCTTTTCTTTTCATTCTAATTACCACATCCTATAGTTCTTCTTCCACCAATTGATAAATTTACTAAAAATACACTTTATCTTATTCTTAATGTTTTCAAATGTTATAATATTCTCTAGTTTCTTTAGAAAATAGAAATTCTTAAGAAAAGATAGCTTTGGATATTTATTGGTTAAGAATCTAACGACTTTGTATGAAAGAAAAGTGTAGATAAATCCAAAACCAAGTTTTATGCTACTTAGAGTGTTTAATATTATCCTTTTCCATTCGTGGGCTAGATACAAACTAGTGGGTTCATTGCTTATGTTTATGGGTAAGGATAAAGTTAAGGTTAATTCATAAATCAATAAAATTATAATAACAGCCCAGATTGGGGATTTGTCAATAAATTTTATAATCCCCAATTTTTTCGCCGTAAAGTAGGAAAAAACTATATATATAAATTGTGAATATATAGAATCAATAAAAGGAATTAATTTTGATGAAATCCAAAAAAAATCAAAAGCAAGAATTTGAATTGTTAACATACTAGCTATGGTATTGATACAATCAGAGATATACAAAAACACTGCTGATTTTATTATAAACAATGCAGTTTCTTTAGCTTTATCTAACATTTTAATATTTGCCCCATAATTCCCCGAGCTTTTCTTTTGGAATTATAACATGTTTTATTGCAAATTGTGGTTTTAATTCTTTGTTTTTCATTGCAATATCACCCGCCTGGACAAGTTTGTTATCTTCGTTTTCATTAAAATCGTTTGTGTCTGCTATAAGAATTTCTAAATTACCCTCACTATCGAATTGATAATCTATTACATCAACCAAATGATGCGCATAATACATATTTCCAGCTTTAAAGTCTATCGATGTTTTCTTTAAATCGTTATTCAAAAAACCGTTTTTGTTGTCTTTAACATATTGTTGCATATAAGAATCCTGAGCCATATTGACACTTGCCTTTGCATTAGGTCCAAAATAATAGCCTTTAACATCATTAGGATTAGTCCCATAATGAGCAAATTGTTTAGATATTTTATTTTCTAAATATGGCTGGTATTTTTTAAACCTTTCATCTTTATAATTAGGAATTTCAAAAACCCCTTCCAAATAACTTCTGTCTTTTACTTTATCGTGGGAAATATCCAACATTCCTGCGGCGTCTTCGCCAAAAACAACTTTAGCTGCTTGATTTTTTAATACATTGTATTTTTTTCCTATATCTTTTGCATTTTTTTCAATATCCCTCTCGTCTATTCTTTTTTTAATAAAATTTTTCACCTGCCTTCCTCCCCAGGCAAGTCTTGCGTCTACAAAACTTTTGACTTTTCCTGTAGCTTTAGAAACATTCTGTTTTAGTTTTTCTTCAAGATGTAATTCTTTAATCTTTTTTTCAAGTTGGTCAATATTGTAATATAACATCATTGTGTTGGTTACAAATTTTCCTAAGGTTTGAAATAAAATATTTTTGTATTCACCCTCAATTTTTTCTTTTTCTTTTTTTATTATTGAGCCTTTGTATAGAATTTGAGCCGGGGATTCATTATAAACATTTACTTCAACCCCGCCTTTAAGTATTTCTTGATTGGTTGAATCGTTTTCTGTATTTCCGTTTTTATCAACCCATCTGCCTTTTTCATCCCTTGGATGATCAGCCTCATTATAAGTCATAGTTTCTCCTTTATGTTATCTGGTTCAAAATTTTTTTTAAAAAATAATAATTGGGGCAAAAATAAGATTAAATTTTAAATATATTGATACAATAACATTTATATATTTTTTTGTCAATAAAAACTTTATTTTAAACAACTAAAACTTGAATAAATAAATTTATGACAATAAAAAATTTACAAAAAAAATTCCAAATCGAAAAAATTTGGAATTTTATAAATTTTGATAAATTAATACCTATACTTTTTTCAATGCTCCATAGCCGTACCAATCGCATTTTCCGCCTTCGCAGAATTCGTGTTCAAGGTCTGCTATTACGTTTTTGTGGGTCATTTCAAAAGTTATTGGAGTAATTGAAATTCGATTTGCCCTAACGGCTGAAATATCGGTTCCGTCTTCTTCGTGTTTGGAGGTTAGCTCACCTGCCATCCAGTAGTAGACTTTTCCTCTTGGGTCGATTCTTTTATCGTAGTTGTTAGTAAACATTTTCGTTCCCAATTTAGTAATTTCAACCCCTGCAACGTCCTCTTCTTCAAGAGCGGGGGCATTGATATTTAAAATAGAATTTTTTGGGAAAACTATGTTTTTAAGTTTGGGTAAAAACCTGCAAACAAATTTTGCGGTTGAATTAAAATAAGTTGGATCAGGCGTCATTGAGGATAATGACACTGCAATTGAAGGATAATTCAACATTGCAGCCTCAAGAGCGCAACTTACGGTTCCTGAATAAAGAATATCTTGACCTAAGTTCGGTCCGTGGTTAATTCCTGAAATAACAATGTCCGGAAGCTCGTTTTTATCCAGAAGAGCGCAAATTGCGATTTTAACGCAATCCCCCGGAGTTCCATTTGTTACCCAAACCCTTTTTGCGCCGTATTGAGGCTCGAGTTCTTCTACTCTTATCGGAGAATGCAAGGTTAAAGAATGCCCCGCTGCCGATCGTTCCCTATCGGGGGCAACGACATAAACTTCGTGATTTTCCTTGCTCAAGTTGCTAATAAGAGCTTTTATTCCTTGAGCTGCAATTCCATCGTCATTTGAAATTAAAATTTTCATTAATAAACCTTTATAATCTAATAATTATATAATTCCACGTTTAATGTTTTGTTATTATTAACAATAAAACTAAAAAGATGACAGCTAAAATAAGGAAAGTTCTTACAAAAATTTTGTTGAACTGTAATTTTTTAATAAATCCAACTCCTGAAGCGATTAGGGTAAAAATCCCCACAATCCAATATAGGATTATAGTTGATAGGATAAAGTTAATTTTTGTATATGCAATTATACAAAAAATTCCATATAAAAAACAAATTAAAGAAAAAATAAATCCCGATATAATAACATATTGAGACGATTTTTTCTCTAAGAATTTAGAATCCAAACTCAAATTAAACAAACTTTCAATCGATAGAACACTAAAGAATAAAAGTGCAAAAATCGCACTATAGAATAAATTTATAGTGATTGAGTATGATTTTAAGGGAATTTCCGAGAATCCGATTTTATATAGAATCGGGAAAATTAGGATAAAAAGATATCCCAAAGTTGAACCTACAATAATACTTGTTTTCTTAGTTAATTTTTCTAACATTTTCTACTCCACAGTTACTGATTTAGCAAGATTTCTTGGTTGATCCACGTCTTTACCTAAATATTCGGCTATATAATAAGCTAAAAGTTGCAAAACGACAATATTTATGGCAGGACCAATAGTTTCAGACCCCAAAGGAACATTGATAATATCATCAAACAAAGGAACATCCTTTGGTTCAATATAATTTGTTACAGCGATAAGTTTTGCCTGACGGGCTTTTGCCTCCTCGCAATTTGACAAAACTTTGTCATAAACAACCCCCGTGTTAAGAAGTGCTAAAACAGGCATATTATTATCAAGCATTGCAATTGGTCCGTGTTTTAGCTCCCCTGCGCTATATCCGGTTGCGTTAATATAGCTTATTTCTTTTAATTTAAGCGCCCCTTCAAGAGCGTTTGGATAGTTGATTCCCCTTGCAATAAAAATAAAATCTTTATAACAAGAATATTTTTTTGCAATTTCTTGAATATTTGTCGTATTCTCAACAATTGCCTCGATTTTGCTTGGAAGTTCCATTAATTCTTGTTTTAAGGTTCTTATTTCTTCTTTGTATTGTTCGAGTCCTTTTTGTTCGAATAAATAAATCGTAAGCAAATACAAACTTATAAGTTGAGCGATATATGATTTTGTTGCGGCAACTGAAACCTCAATCCCGGCGTTTACGGGCAATAAGCTGTCACTAAGACGTGCAAGGGTTGAATCAACCCTGTTTGTAATAATTGCAACGTGGGATTCTTGTTCTTTTATTTGTTTAATCGCAGTAATTGTATCAGCTGTTTCGCCCGATTGGGAAATTCCGATTGCAAGGGTGTTTTTATCCGCAATTGTGTCTCTGTAAATATATTCACTGGACGCTTCAACATCCACGGGGATTTTTGCGAATTTTTCTAAGATATATTTCCCCACCAACCCTGCGTGATAACTTGTTCCACAGGCGATTATCTGAATTCTTTTAATATTATTAATTTCTTTTTTTGTTAGTTTAAATTCATCTAAAACCACATTTTTTTCGGGCGATAAAAGCTTTCCGGCCAGAATGTTTCGAACAACATCCCCTTGTTCGTGAATTTCTTTTAACATAAAATGCTTATATCCCATTTTGGATATTGCAACGGCCTCAAAGGGAAGATATTCAATTTTATTGGGGACTAAAGTTCCATTATCATTATAAATTTCAATAGAATCCTTTTTTATAACCCCAACTTGATAATCCGATAAATAAATTGCTTTTTTTGTATATTCAATAATTGCAGGGATATCAGAAGCGATAAAATTTTCTTCTTGTCCGATTCCTATTATTAAAGGAGCGTTTCTTTTAGCAACAACAATCTTATCGGGCTCGTTTTTGTGAATTGCGCAAAAAGCGAACGCTCCTTTAATTTTTTTTGTCGCATTGAGCATTGCTTTAAGCAAATTTTTGGTTTTTCCATATTCATAAGCGATTAAATGAGCCGCAAC
The DNA here is from genome assembly GCA_947361225.1 of uncultured bacterium. Taxonomy (GTDB): domain Bacteria; phylum Cyanobacteriota; class Vampirovibrionia; order Gastranaerophilales; family Gastranaerophilaceae; genus RUG14156. The sequence goes on along the minus strand of CANAIK010000001.1, from coordinate 78,684 downwards.
TTCAGTATCGGTTTGAGATGAGAAACGTGCTCCAAGTTGTTCCAATTCTTTTTTTAATTCCTGATAATTCTCAATTATTCCGTTATGAACGAGCGTTAAATTCTTGCAATTACAAGTATGAGGATGAGCATTCTGCGTTGTCGGGAGCCCGTGGGTTGCCCAGCGGATATGTCCGATTCCGATTTTTGATTTAGCGCAAATATTCTGTTTTGTTTTGAGTATCTCAATTAAATTGATAAGTTTCCCCGGAGCTTTGTAGATATTTACTTCCTTATCATTCATAAGCGCAACTCCTGAGGAGTCATAGCCTCTATATTCCAAATGAGATAAACCTGAAATTAAGATTTCAGCTGCCGATCTATCACCAACATATCCGATGATTCCACACATAAAAACTCCGAGTTGTCTAGTTATACATTATTTTAATATGCAAATGATTTTTTTTCAAATTAAGATTGTATTAAGTCTATAAATTGAATTCATAATGCAAATCTTTGTATCTTACTTTAATTGGATAATTAAGGGGGTCTTCGAAGAAAAAGTAATAATACTGGCTTTTTCTCGGTGAAATTGTTGAGGATACTTTAATTGAATGATTAAGAATCTGATTTCCTAATTGCTCGATTCTTGAAAACGCACTTTTGTTTGTTTCTTGAGCGCTGTTTTGAACCATTGTTTGGTTAAAATCGTTGTAGTTGGTGCTCATTCCCGTCATTGTGGTTAAAGTCGACCCCATCGCCCCTAAAGCCGCCATTGAATTTGCCTCTTGGGTTTGATAAATATTTAAATAATTAGAAGTTGTAATAAATTGTAATTCTTTGTTAGAATCCGAAATTCTTAAGTCTTCAACCCGAAAAACATAGGGGGTTTCATAGGATAAATTCTCAACTTGCACAAACAACGCAAGGACTTCCGTAATTGGCGTTTTTGATATTCCGATTTTAAAATTTGCATTGTCGAGGGATTTTTTGTAGGTGTTAAAAACAAAATCTTCCTGAGTTTTTATCGTTTGAATGTTATTCTCGTCAAAATCTTTGCCACTGTAAGTTAAAGTAGCGCAGGCGGATAAAAAAATCGCCATAAAAGACAGCAATAATAATTTAATAATCTTCATTTAAAAATTATATTGTCAGATATAAAGTTAGTCAAGTGGGTTTTAGCGCAAAATATTAATTTTTTGTTAACATAATTAATAATTAAAATTTTTTCTTATATTATAGTATTGTGAATTAAAAATTAATGAACGGAGGATATTATGATTAAACCTTTAGCAGACAGAATTGTCATTAAAGTTATTGATGATGTTCAACAAACATCAGGTGGAATTTTTATTCCTGATAGCGCCAAAGAAAAACCCCAAAAAGGTGAAGTTGTAGCTGTTGGAGCCGGAAAAACAATGGATTCTGGCGAAAAAGAACCAATGGAAGTTAAAGTTGGGGACGTTGTTTTATTTGCAAAATATTCAGGAACAGACGTAAAAATAAACGATGTTGAATATAAAATTATTTCAGTTAAAGACGCTCTGGCAATCATTGAATAATTTTTTTATACAACTATCAATCGCCAAACTTGTTTTGGCATCTTAAAAGAAGAACATTAGAAGAAAAGGAAAAATAAAAATGGCAAAAAAAGTAGTTTTTGATACAACTGCTCGTGAGGCTTTATTAAAAGGTGTAAATGCCGTAGCAGACGCAGTTAAAGTGACTTTAGGACCAAAAGGTCGAAATGTTATTATTGAAAAAAAATTCGGTAGCCCTCAAATCGTAAACGACGGAGTTACTATAGCTAAAGAAATTGAACTTAAAGACGGTTTAGAAAACGCAGGGGCTCAACTGTTAAAAGACGTTTCTTCTAAAACAAACGATGTGGCAGGAGACGGAACAACAACTGCGTCGGTTTTAGCGCAAGCAATTTTTAAAGAAGGAATCAAAAATTTAACCGCAGGAGCAAACCCAATGGGAATTAAACGTGGAATTAGCTCTGCAGTTAAAGTGGCGCAAGAAGAAATCAAAAAAATGTCTAAATCTGTTGATTCTAAAGAAATGAGAGCTCAAGTTGCGGCAATTTCAGCAGGAAACGACAAATTTATCGGTGATTTAATCGCAGATTGTATGGAAGTTGTAGGAACTGACGGCGTTATAACTGTTGAAGAATCAAAAACATTCGGAACCGATAAAAAAATCGTTGAAGGTATGCAATTTGATAAAGGTTATATTTCACCTTACTTTATAACAGACGCAGAACGTATGGAGGCAGTTTTAGAGGACGCTTATGTTCTTTGTGTTAACAAAAAAATCAATTTAATCGCTGATTTGGTTCCAATCTTAGAACAAGTGGCTCGTGATGGAAAATCTTTATTATTAATCGCTGAGGATGTTGAAGGTGAGGCTCTTGCAACTTTGGTTGTGAACACTATGAGAAAAGTGTTAAGAGCAGTTGCAGTTAAGGCTCCAGGATTTGGTGACAGAAGAAAAGCAATGTTAGAAGATATCGCAATCCTAACAGGCGGTCAAATGTTTACCGAAGAATTGGGAATTAAACTTGAAAACGTTACAGTTCAAATGCTGGGTCGAGCAAAACGTGTTACAGTTACTAAAGATGAGACCACAATTGTTGTTGGAGACGAAACAAAACAAGCAGTAGAAGAACGTGTTCATTTAATTAAAAAACAACTTGAAGCTTCAGACTCCGAATACGATAAAGAAAAACTTCAAGAAAGAATAGCAAAACTTTCAGGCGGCGTTGCCGTAATTGAAGTAGGGGCTGCTAGTGAAGTTGAACTTAAAGAATCAAAACTAAGAATTGAAGACGCACTTAACGCAACAAGAGCTGCTCAAGAAGAAGGAATCGTTCCCGGAGGCGGAGTTGCGCTATTAAGAGTTCAACAAGTGTTGCAAAAAGAACTTGAAACAAGAACTTTTGATAACGACGACGAAAAAACAGGGTTCAAAATCCTAACTGCAGCGCTTGATATTCCTGTAATTGCAATTGCTAATAACGCAGGAGCAAAAGGTGAAGTTGTAGTTGACGCTATAAGAAAACAACAAGGAGCTTATGGTTATGATGCTATGAGCAACAAATATGTTGATATGTTTGAATCAGGAATCGTTGATCCTGCCAAAGTTACAAGAAGTGCTTTAGAAAACGCAGCTTCAGTTGCCTCAATGTTGTTAACAACAGAGGCGGCAGTTGTTGAAATTCCGGAAGAAAAAGCTCCCGAAATGCCAATGGGTGGCGGAATGCCCGGCATGGGCGGAATGGGAATGATGTAATTAAAAATTACAGAATTCCATACTAATATTAAAAAAATACCTGTTAAACCAACGCTTAACAGGTATTTTAATTTTTATAAAAAATTTGTCTTGTAACTGTTTTTCAATTATAATAAATTAGTATTATTCCAATCGCAACAAACGATAAACCCGTTGCGCAGGAATTATAAAAATTGATAATTGAATAAAAATCGTGTCGGAGTGGCGGAACGGTAGACGCGCACGTTTGAGGGGCGTGTGGAGAAATCTGTGGGGGTTCAAGTCCCCCCTTCGACAAATTTAAACTAAAGTTTAAATTAAAAAAGCCATTAGAGAGACTTTTATTAGGAATTAGATTTTTTATTCAATCGTCAAAGGGCGTTTGAAAAAAAACAAACAAGTCCCCCCTTGACATTATTTAAATTTAGGTCTTATGGTACCATATACTTACTCCCCATAAACACTAACCTTGACCCCACGCCAAAAGATAAACACGGATTTTTCTTCAATATCAATATGGCTAATTTTCTTAATCCCACCATTTTTGGCTGTTGTATCAATACTAGCATCCCCTGTTTCAACTAAGAATAAAATATTGTTTGAACTTGCAGTCCCTTTTTTTAAAGTCGATAGATCTTGTATTGTTGCACCCGTTGCGCTTATCGGGTACGTTGTATTGGTGTAGAATAACCCCATTGCGTTAGTTTGTGCGCTTGTTAGCATAAAAGCTAGCCCTAAAATTGTTAAAATCTTTTTCATTTTTTTTATTCTCCATAAACTATTGTTTTCATTTGTTTAACATAAATCGGAATAAAACCAAGTGGAATATATACTTTGTTTACTTTTGTATCTATATAGTGAATTCTTGTAATCCCGCCGTTCTTTAGCGCAGTTTGAATCCCTCTGTCCCCCGTTTCAATAATGCCTAGAATGTTGTTCGTCACAGCCTCACCGCTTTTTAAATTCTCAGTCATAAACCTGTTATTATCCACATTCTTAGCAACATCAACAGGAAAACTGCTGCCCGAATAAATCGCCCCTTTGTCAAAATACTTTGAAACACTAACTGCTTGAGTGGATTGAACGCTTATTATTGTCAGTATGAGCAATAATATTAATTTTTTCATTGTGAGTTCTCCTTTTTTTGAATTTACAAAAATATTATTATGCCAATCTTGTTCACCTAAACTTATTTAAATAAATAGGAAATAACGATAAACTTCTTTATAATAACAAGTTTATCATATAACCAAATTTAAACAAGTAGTCATATTTATAACATCAAGTCGTTGATAGAAATATTTATATAATAGAGTTACTCTTGTTATATGAGTTTAACGATATTATTTGGGAAAAAGTTAAAAGAAATCCGCAAAAGTAAAAATATGACACAACAGGATTTAGCAGAATTATGTGATCTGCACCCAACATCAATTGGAATGATTGAAGCAGGCAAAAGGACTCCATCTTTTGCCACAGTTGAATTATTGGCTAATAAACTTGGTATAGAATATGTCGACTTTTTTGATTATGACATTTCTCCTTCACGCAAGAATCTGAGATTAAGACAAAAACTGGATAAAATTTTTGCGGACTTACCACCCCAAGCTCTGGAAGTATTTTTAAAACAAGCTATTCTATTCAAGCCCCTTATTAAATAGCTGTTTTTGTTTATTGAGCAATTTTGTACCAATAACTTCCTTAATTAAACAACTTATTGCCTTTAACACCCTTTAGTTAACTATGTATATAGCATATAACTTTATTTACAATTTAATTATGGATATTAAAAAACACCATATTGCTTTCGGGCAAAAATTAAAAAATATTAGAGTTTCTCTTAATTTGACTCAAGAAGAGTTTTGCGAAAAGGTAAATATTGAAGTTTCAAATTTAAGCAAATGGGAAAATGGCAGAGGCTATCCTTCACTGCCAACTTTTATAAAGATTTCAGAAATTTTGAAAATCGAACCAACCGAACTATTAGATGTCAAATATTATGATAAAACATCAGTTAAAGACTTGTTGATTGATGAGATTGAAAAACTTTCAGACCAAGAGCAATTGCTTGCCTTAAAAGTTCTAAGACTTATGAACGAAGAATTGAAAAAATAACTAAAACATTCTTGTTGCTTTAAAAATCAATCTTTGGTTATTCTTTGATTATCTAAAATACTAATTTACATTTAATTGCTATATAACAATTAAATGTGTTATATAGCAATCTTGTATCACAACTGATAAAATTTTGCAAGAAAAATTTATAATTATAACAATGGACATAAGATCTGAGATAAAATATTTAATCGCAAAAAGTGGAAAATCTTTGAAGGAAGTTTGTAAAAACATATCAGAACGCACTAATAATGCAAAATTTACAAGTAATAACATTTCAACAAAATTTTCCCGCAAAACAATAAGATATGAAGAGCTGGAACTCATTCTTTCTGAGATAGGCTATCATATAGAATTTGTTAAAAATTCAAAATCGGAATAAAATTATTGTAGAACTACTTAATTAGTTTTAATTTAACTTAGAATAAGCAACAATTACATTTATGGGTTATCAAGAATTAATAACTAGCGGAATTAAACGATTACGAACTGAAAATAAACTTACACAGGAACAATTTGCCGAGAAAGTTAGTATGAGCGTACAAGGTTATCGAAACATTGAACACAATCGCTACTTGCCCACTGCCGAAACTATAGATAAAATTTGTGAAGTATTTAATATCCAGCCTTTTAAATTGCTCCTGCCTGAACCACAAGCAAATTTAGATAAGATACGAGAATTAGTTAATAATAAATTATGTAACTGTGATTTAGATAAGTTAATAAGAATTAATAATATGATAGATTTGATGTAATGATAACTTATTTTAACTAATCCTTCTTAAATAACATATACCCTGAATCTGTATAACTAGTTGGTTTAATTTTGCCAATTTCTACCCAGTATCTTATTGTTGAAGTTGGAATACCTTTGTGTTTAGCGTACTTAGATATTGTTAAAAGTTCTCTTTGAGCGACATTATCTTCTACTTGAAACATATTTATAGCTATTTTTGTTGAACGATTTAATATACGTAGCATAAATTTAATATAGGTTTCTTCTTCGTTTTTTGTCTGATAATTATCAATAGCATTAAGATATTTTTTTCTATCAGTCGGGCGCACAATTATTGGAGCATATCCGTATTTTAAAAGTATTGTATTCATTAACAGCCTTGCCGTTCTGCCGTTTCCATCGGTAAACGGGTGAATTGATACAAATTTTAAATGAGCCATTATTGCAGTAATCGGTTCAATATCTATATTTTCATTCAGCCATTTGTAAAAATTTTCCATTAATTCAGGAACTTTTAAAGGGTTTGGTAAAATGGTATTTGAGCCTGATATTCGCACTCTGCAATTTCTGTAAAACCCTGCGTTTAAATCGTCCAATCCTGTTAAGATGGTTTTGTGAATATCCAAAACACTTTTTTCATCTATATTAGAACTATTTTCAATTAATTCCAATATTTTATCAAAAGCTTTTGCGTGGTTTACTGCTTCAATATAATTTTTCAAAGGTTTTGATGAGGACGTAAGATTTTCTTCAATTACAAGCTGCGTTTCTTTTTTTGTAAGAGTGTTTCCCTCTATTGCATTAGAAGTATAAGAAAGCTCTGTTTTAAGCCATTTATTAAATTCGTTTTTACTATTTTTATTCTTAAGTACTTTTATTAATTTTAGCTTATTTTCTTCAATTTCTGTTAATAGTTTTTGCATACAACCTCATACTTTATAGTTTTAATATTTTAAAAGTATAAAGTATGAGGTAACAAAAGTCAATAAAAACAATTATACACACTAAACTAAGTACTATTCTTATTTTGCAGTTGATTCTTTCGTTTCACTAATAATGGACTTATTATAAAATTCCAAAGACGAGAACTTGTTAGCTATAATTCGCAGCAGGTTGGTTAAAACCCGACAATTAACCATTCAACACACTTATAACAATTTGTTTCATTGTTTCCATTTTTTTCAAGAAAATACAAGAAACAACTTGCAACAATAACAATTCTTTTGTTGCCGTCTAAAAAGAATGATTTTAGTAATCAAATAAAGCAGCATTGCAACTTTTTATTCAAGAGTAGGATACAATTCTTCATTATCAAAAGTCTGATAAATTTGATTAACAGAACTATCGAAACTTTCATCTTTTGGATTGCCAAAAACACTAGATGCAAATTCTTGCTTCATAACTTTTACTATTTACAAAAATTCATAAGTTGGAATCTCCTAACAATTTCTTTTATAGTTACAACTTGAGCTTCATCAATTGTTTAATTTGATTGGTAAGACTTCTAGAGAGTAATGAAATTGTATTTTGCAATGTTGCTCTTTCAATGCGCTAACTTTCTAGTTATATCTATCTTTTTTCAATATGCGCTATAATTTCTTGATATTCACTAAGAACGACATTTAAATGGACACAAATTTTGAGTAATTTATTATAAATTGAGTTAATTTTGTCAATTTCATAAGTTGTCATTATTGGATAGTGTTGTTTATTGTTTTTAATATCAGCAATGCAATTTAATAATATTTCAAATCTAAAGTATGGGAATATAAACTTTTTAAATATTTTTTCAGTTGATTTGTATAAAAAATCGTTAATTTGAGAGTATTCTTTGCAGTTTTTTCTTAATTCTAAAATTCTATCTTCACTTTTATTGTGTAGGATTTTAATAATTTTTTCTTCACTTATCATAAATATTACTCCATTGAAATCTATTGTAAAACAATAATTGTCATTATAGACTATCGAAAAATTATTGTCAAGAATATAAAATTAAACTATGGACGAACAAAAAATATTAGAAAATTTCGGTTTAAACCTTAAATACTACAGAAGCAAAGCAAAGTTATCACAAGACGACTTAGTAGAACTTACAGGATTCAGCAAGTCCTATATAAGCAATATTGAAACTGCAAAACATAATATTTCCCTTGTTAATGCCTTAAAATTTGCAAAAGTTGTAAACAAAACCATAGAAGATATGATTAAAGAGTTATAATTCTAAAAATCTTGCCAAACTGACTTTTTCAATAGTGTGCTAAATGTTTGAGCATTAAAAAAGATAGACCCTCTGAACAACACACCATACCCTTAAGGTACTGCTGGGATTGCCCAACGTTGTTTTAATCAGACGCTAGTCTATCTCATAATATTATACACTACGACTACTAATTTTTCAAGTCTTTACTAAATTTTATTAACATTTCACTAATCCAACTATACTTTTCTTGTTCAATGATATCTGTATCGCTTGGAAAGAGTTTTAGCCCATAACCTAAACATTTATTATTATACGTAAATACATTATTACTTAATTTCATAAAGTAGGAAGATTCTACATCGCCGTCATACTGATTGGGTTCAAATGCTTGGTAAGTTGAACTTGCTACAATATCAACCAATTGTAAACATTTAGACTGACTTTTGGTTAGAGATCTTATACTTAATACATATTGTTCACAGTCAATTACTTTACGTATATATGTTTCAAGTTCATTATAGTGCGTATTCCTACGGTGTTCAAATATAAAGTTAGCTTTAGCTTTCTTTGATTTTAGAAATATAGTAACTTTTTCAAGTAGTAACTTACAAGCATAGTTGTATAACACGGATTTTACTTTTAATGGTTCTTGTAACTTTTCCTTTTGAAATACAACTGAAATAATTGTATAATTATTGAAATTTACAAGTTGGTTTATACAAACTTTTCTTTTATCGTGAGACATCTTGCAAAAATGCAAAGGTGCTAAAATATCTTTTGGCTGATACTTAAGTATTCTTTTTAAGTCGTTTACCACACTCGCTAATTTTTGATCTAATTCCTGCTTAACAATAATTGCCGACAAAACAAAAAATTTGCTACTACCACGACCAAGTTCGCATTTAAACTTAAATCCCTCATCCCCTGCTTCATCTATATATACATTATAGTTGCCTGTTGTCATATTATTTCCCTAGGGTAATTATAACATAAATACAGCTCTTTTTGACACCTGAAAATAATTTCACAGGCCTTGTCAGCGTTTTTTAAACATTTGTGTCATTGTGTTAATATATAATAATTTTTCGATATCGAGAGCTTTTAAGTTTGCGCTAATCGCAGCAATTATCTCAGTTTTCTTCGCATCAGTCGGCAAGGAGTCAAAATCAAAGAATTCAATTATAGATATGCCTAATATTTGACAAATAGAGCCAAGAGTGCTTAATTTAATGCTTATTTTCCCGTTCTCAAATTCACTAATAGTAGCGGTTCTAATATCTAAACTATTGGCGATAAATTCCTGGGTAAATTTCTTTTTCACCCTTAAATCTCTTAATCTTTTGCCATAAAGCTTATTTGCGCAATCCATATTACAAGAGTAACTTTTCTGTCTTTAAAACACTATACAAATAAAGTATAAATTTACTATATTTGTATAAAAATTATAAATTATTAAGAAAATGTTTTCAATATCACTTTTTTAACTACGATATATTTAATATGAAATTTTTTTCATATATAGTATATTTTTGATAAAGGTTGTTTTATGCAAAAACATATTGTGTTTTATTTTTGTTTTTGCAGGATAAAAAATCAAGCGCCCTTAATCCGGAATATATTTAAATATATCACTCGTTGTGCATTCCAGAGCAAAACATAATTTATTGAGAGTGTCAAAAGTTATTTTTGTTGTTTGATTCTTGTAGATTTTATTGACTGTATGATTATCAAGACCCGTCATTTTAACGATATCCCGTCTGTCAAGTTTTTTTTGTGCCAGTAATATTGCAAATCTATTCTCAATCATTTATTTATCTTAGCAATACAAGGATGTTAAGTCCTAAATCGTAATTTACAATACTAAATAGTATATTTACATACCGATATTTTTAATATATTGTAATAATGTACAGAAAGTGAGGAAAATTAATCAGGAATATATTTAAATATATCATTAGTATCGCAATTTAGTGCAGCGCATAATTTATTCAGTGTTTCTAAGTCAATTCTGGAATAATTGGCTTTGTAGATTTTATAAACTATGTGATTATCAAGACCCGTCATTTTGACGATGTCCCGCCTATCAAGCCTTTTTTGCGCCAACAGTTTTGCAAATCTATTCTCAATCATATGAATACATAGTAACGCATCAGTAAAATTTTGGCTTATTAGGTATATTAATATACTAAAGAGTATTTTATTATTCTATTAAGTTTAATATTTCTTAAGAAAGGGTTTTATGTTTGATAAAAAGAAAGTAATATTAATTGATCTTGACGGGGTGTTAAATCAATATACGGGAAATTTTGACAAGGACTATATTCCTTCGATTAAAGAAGGCGCAAGGGAATTTTTGATAGAATTATCAAAAACCTATACAATTAAACTTTTTACAACACGAAACAAAATACTTGCAACCAAGTGGCTTATTGAAAACGAGCTTGATAATATAGTTTGCGATATAACAAATATAAAAGAGCTTTCCTGGCTCTATATCGATGATAGATGTATAAAATTTGACGGGGATTATTCGAACCTTGAAACTCAAATAAGAAATTTTAAACCTTGGCACAGACAATAAAGTTTTTATTCAATTGAAAAAATAATTACCCTTTGTTATTATAGAATAAATTAATTTATAGGATTTTTTTAATGAAAAAACATTTATCAAGCCTGCTTATTATTTCTTGTTTTCTAACCTGTCCGATATTAGCACAAGTTCCACAACCCAACTTGAGCGCAACTGTTACAACAACTAAAGTTGTTATTAAAGATCCTAAGTTGATTGCACTTCCTAATATAAAATTGGTTGATGATAAAAAATATAATCAAAAATTAGAAAACGATAAAAAACAATATCAATCCTACAAAAACGAATTGAAGGACGAACAAGAACAACTGTATTTAATGCTTGATAGAATATTAAGGGCAAATAAACTGCAATATCAAAACTGGAGAATCGGAATTAAAGTCGATACTGAAGAAGTCAATGCTCAAGCGGGTTCTGCTAATTTAATCCTAATTAACAGCTCTTTATATGACAGTCTTTATGACAACAAAGACGCACTTGCTTTTGTGGTTGCACACGAACTTTCCCATTTAATTCTGGGACATAGTCAAAAATCATATGAGAATAACTACAAAATTAAACGTTTGCAAGAAAATATAGAATATTATAAAGAACAATCCAGAATACAAAATAATAATGCAACCTTAAACAGCGCATTGGGGAATAGTTATGCTGCTACAGGCGATACTTTAATGGGTATTTCATATTCGACTTCAATGGCAGTAGCTCATTCTCAAATAAACAAATTATACGCACAAGAAAGACAACTTGAATATGAGGCAGATACTGAAGCAATAACCTTAATGACTAGAGCTGGATTTGACCCTCAAAAAGCACTTGATGCAATGAATTTTTTATCCGCCCTTCCAAATGTTCAAACTGCAAGTAGTTCTCATCCTTCTGATAGTGATAGAATAGACAATATTGAAAACGAAATTCAACTGGTTGATATTGAAGAATTGGGAAAACAAGGAAAATCTAATATTTATGATTCCGAGGTTCTTGTTGCAAGAAAATCCAGTGATAAAAAGACCGTGATTTTGTCTTCTCAAAAAAATTCATACAAAAACACATATATTCCACAAACTAAAGAAGATAAATTAATGAAAAAAGCTTACAAATATTATCTTGATAATGATTATATACTGGCAAAAACATATTTTATTCAAGCATACGCAATAAATAAAACCAAAAACTACCTTGCACCTCTTTATTTATCCTATATTCTAGAATATGATTACAAAAACAACAATCAAGACAAAAAAAGTTTAAAACAGGCAATGTTTTGGATTAAAAAAGCAAAGAGATTGAAACCTGAGGATAAGTTTGTAATTAAACAAACAAATGATTTAAAAGAACTTATCTTAAGCGCAAAATTGGCTAAAAAAGCGGATTTAAGCGAATAATTATTAACTATGAAGAAAAAAATTATAATCGCATAATTTTTATTATCCTTATTCTCACCAAAAGCACTATCTAAAGTCGATTGGGAGGTGATTCATCCTTATAGTGCACCTTTAGAAATATATCTTGACCCTAATTCAACAACAAGACAACTTTTTTTATTATAAAACAAAATTTAACTATAACGGAAAATCAAGCTTGGTTTGGGTTAAATAGGATTGTAAAAATGATAAAACAACGGTTTTAGAGGCACAAAACTATAGCCCCCAACTTGAGGACAACTTTGTTTATACAACGGATAATGACGATTTTAGAACATTTGATAAAAGTAGTTCAATGTATTTATTCCATAACAGGGTTTGTAAATCCTATAAAGCAGGAAAAACTGAAAAACCCATTGGGACAGAATATCTTAAAGGAATTGACTGGGGTCCTTATATGAGAAATCTTGAGGGCAATATTAAAAAAAATTGGGTTCCTCCTAAAGCCGATAAAAGCGATAGAGTTATTGTAACTTTTAGAGTCGGGAAAAAAGGTGAGTTATTATCTTATATCCTAACAAAAAAAGTCAAAACGAACTTGCAAACCAAGCTGTGCTTGAAGCAATTAGGAAAGCAGCGCCTTTTAAGCCCTTGCCTAAAGAATATCAAAGAAAATTCATTCCAATAGAATTCACTTTTGATTATAATGTTCTAGGCAGCACAAAAAAGAAATAACCACCCAATCAAACCTTGAATCTTAGGGGGAAATAAAATACAATTAATTGTATGAAAAAAGTTATTTTAGTTATAGTTTTATTATTAGTTTTTCTTCTTTCCTTAGGATTAGCACTGGCAAAGAATCAAAAACAAAATAGTGAATATTATTTAGGGGAAGAATACAAAAATACACGTGATTTTAAGGAAATGTAAATTTTTGTAAAAATTTAGTGCAAACTCATATATAAATATCTATTCTATATCTATATATCCGGTAGAATCAAATAATGGATTTTTCTATATTCTATAAAAAATTGGGTAAAAGAATAAAATTTCTTCGAATACAAAAAAAGTTGACTCAAGAAAAACTGGCAGAACGTGCCGGAATTAGTCTTGATTACTTAGGGAAAATTGAGGTTGGGATTAATCGAGCGGGACTTGTTGCTTTATTAAAATTAGCGCAAGGACTAGAGGTTTCAATGGAAGAATTATTTAAGACACTATAAATAAATCAAATAAACTATTTTCCCTTTACAACCTTAAAAAAAACATTAAAATAAAATTATGAAACGATTAATTCTAATCTTATTTTTGCTTACAAATTTTTCCTTTGCTTCGGATTTTCTTGATGTTGACTATAACTTTATAGATAGTGCGTTTCAAGGGATTAAACCTGTTACTAACAAGGAATTTGACGATACAATAAACAGACTCACTCCAAAACCTGTTAAAAATACGTTTTTAGGACACTTAAAAGCATTTTTATTCGGACGGGAATACGGGGTTGAATCAAAACCAGCCTTAAAAGAACAACAAATCGACATTGGGGGTGATAAAAAAGCAATCGATGATATTACAAACGGAATTTATTATATTACCTTAACTGCCCCAATTATAGGTTATCAAGGAAAAATTATTCCTTTAGGCAACTATAAAATTTTTGAAAAAAACGTGGATTCCACTCCAATGCTTATGTTTTATCAAGGCAGAGACCAATATGGAATGTTGGAGTTGAAAAAATTCAATGATAACTTAAAAAAAGAGAATGATATTGCCTATTATCGAATCGATGTGGTTCACGATAATCTTATAAGAATCGTTTATTCGACAATTTCCGATACAAAATGTGCGCTTGCTAAAGTTTATTTGCAAAACTAAATTCTACATAATATAATTTAGATTATAAAATGTTGAAAGGTAAATAAATGAACAGTGCAATTCTAGTTGGTCGTGTGGGACAGGACCCTGAAATTAAATATTTTGAAAGCGGGAAATCCAAAACAACTTTTTCAATAGCCGTTGACAGATGGAACCCTAAAACCAAGCAAAGAGAGGCTGATTGGTTTAATATTCAACTCTGGGACAAAAAAGCAGAATCTGCTGCTGAGTGGATTAAAAAAGGCGCAATGGTTTCAATTGAAGGAAAAATAATGCTCTCCAAATGGCAGGGAGCAGACGGAGAAATGGTTGAAAGATACTTAATTAACGCAACCGACTATACTTTTGTCGGAGGCAAGAAAGATTCCGCAGCTCAAATGGTTTAGTTTATGTCAATATCTGATTCAACATCAATAATAATTGCAGACGACTTGACGGGCGCAAACGATACCGCCTTGCAGTTTTTTAAAAACGGATGCACAACAAAAATTATAATTGATTTTAACAAAGACTTTACAAACGACGAGGCTGATATCTGGGCGGTTTCAACCGAAAGCAGAAATATCGATAAGCAAATTGCGCTGGATAGAATGGTTAAGGTCCTGGATAAAGTTTTAGAACATATTAAGGCTGAAAAATTCTATAAAAAAATTGATTCAACCTTAAGGGGTCACGTTGGATTGGAAGTAATTGCGCTTTTGGAAAAAACCCAAAAAGACGCTGCAATTATTGCCCCTGCTTATATTGAGCAAAATAGAACCACCCTTGGTTCTTATCAGCTTCTGGATGGGATTGTAATTGATAGAACCCAATGTGCGCTTGATCCTAAGGCTCCAATTACGGATTCTTATATTCCCGATATTCTAAAAAAAGATATTAATCCCGATTTTTCCGATTTGATTGATTCAATCGGTTTAACAACGGTTACTAAAGGGGCGGGTCCGATTAGTTTAAAAATTAAAGAATTAATCCAGAAAGGCAAAAAATTAATCGTCGTTGACGCAATGTCGACAACGGATTTAGAGCAAATCGCTCTTGCAATTGAAAAATCGGAATTTGATTTACTTCCGGCGGGAAGTGCGGGTTTAGCAAGTGCTTTTAATAAAGTTTTTTATTGCAAAACTAATGATAGAGAAAAAAACAATATTCCAAACCTTGCAAGATTCATTATTTCCGGTTCTGCAACAAAATTAAGTGCGAATCAAATTAATCATTTAAAAGAAAGAAAAAACAATATTTTCTTTGTTGATTTGACTGTTGAGGATGTAATTTTTAATCCTAAGGTTGAATTGGTGGAAACAATTGCTCAAAAATTGAATTCCAAAGAAGATGTTGTTGTACACGTTTCTAATATTCCCAATTCTTTGTTGTCGGACGATAATTCTAACGCATTAATTGACGCAGGAATCCCAAAAGACGAATTCCCCGATAAAATTACGGATTTTTTGTCCCGATTAGTCCAGCTTGTGAACCAAAAAAGCGATTTTATCTTAATTACTGTTGGCGGGGAAACTTCTTATAAATGCGCTTATAGAATCGAATCGACTTATTTGGAAATCTTAGATTCAATTCTTCCTGCAATTCCTTTGTGTCGGGATATTAACAATAAAATTATAGTTACAAAATCCGGAAACTTTGGAACTCCTACAACTTTAGCAGAAATTATTAATTATTTTGACAGGTTAAACAATTGAATAACTACAGAATTGCAATAACAACAGGGGACAAACTGGGAATCGGGAAAGAAATCGTCCAAAAGGCGCTTTCTATAATAAAACCCGATAAAAAAGATGTTTTAATAATTGGTGAAAAAATTGATGTTGATTATCCTCATTATTTAATTAACGAGGATAATAACGGGGTTTTTTGTTATAAAAGTTTGGAGTTTGCCTGCTCTTTAGCGAAAAAAGGTCTTATTAAAGGAATTGTTACCGCTCCTGTTTCAAAATTGGAGCTTAATCAAGCAGGGTACAATTTTTTAGGTCAAACAGAGGTCATTGAAAGTTTGTTGTCGAGGGAAAAAAAAGCGCAAATGCTTTTTATAGCTCAAGACTTAAAAGTTATGCTTTTAAGTCGTCATTGCGCACTTCTAGATATTAATTTAACAATTAATGACGTCGTTTTAAAAATTGAGGTCTTAAATAATTTTTTAGTTCAAAAATGCAGAATCAAAAACCCGAAAATTGCCCTTTGCGCCTTTAATCCACACTGCGGAGAAGGGGGAATTTTAGGTCGAGAAGAAATCGAAATCCTAAATCCTGCGGTTTCGATATTAAGAGAAAAAGGGATAAATATTTCAAATCCGATTAGTGCCGACGGGTTGTTTTCTCGGGTTGGGAAGAATTATTTAAACAATAAACCCCAAGAACAAGACGCAATTGTTAGTTGCTACCACGATCAGGGGTTGTGTCCTTTAAAAGCGCTTTGTTTTGACAAAGCGGTTAACACAACCATTGGTTTAGAAGTAATTCGAACCTCACCAAGTTCAGGCACTGCTTATGATATTGCCAACAAAGGAATTGCAGACCCGAGTTCTATGGTTGAAGCGATTAAACTTGCTCTTAGTTTAAGTTAAACAAATAATCAGCTAATTTTTGTTCGGTTTTTCCATTGAGTCTTTTTGAAATTTTCCTTAATTTCTCACTCATTATTTCCATTTCATTGGTCCAAACGAAATTATCAAGAACGTATTTTTCCCCTTTTTGAAAATCGTTGGAAAGTTGAACTTCGATAATTTCCTCAAGCATTTTTCTTGCAGTTTGGGTCATTTTTTCAATATTAACAGATAAAACCCCTGATTCTGATATTGAAATTGCTTTTTCTTTAATAAAATAATAATTCTGCATAACAGTTTATTTCTACTATCTTTTTCAAATAAATTATGTGCTTCATCTATAAGTAGTGTGTCAAATGTAATATCAATTCGTTTATCATATATAAGCTTAAATAACCGTGCTTGAGTTAGTTCTGGTTTAGATTTTAGTTGATTGTCAATAGCGTAAGTTACTATAATTTTTTCTTTTTCAACTTCCGAGTAAAGTCCCAGTTCAACCAATAAATCAAGCATTGATAAACTAACCATATCCGCTTTGTTTTCCTCAATTATTGATTTATATTTCCCTAAAAATTCACATCCGCCATTGGGTCCTAAGGAATGTCCGTTTTCGTGTCCAATTGTAAAAGGATGATCCATTTTATCGTCGTAATATTTGTGTAAATCCTTATCAAGAGTGCAATCCAAGCGTTCTTGAATTTTTTCTTTAGCATCTTTAGACGTTACAAAACGAATTTGTCTATGATAAACGTTTCTTCTGCCCCCGCCGATTGAAAAGGACAATTTATCGTTGTTGGGGAGATTCTCAGCTAAAGTTATCCCTGCTCGAAACGCTCCAACATCCCCTGCTACTTCAATTAAATCAACATCTACCATGGTTTGTTTGATATCGGAACCGGAGGAAATATTTTGCGAATACTTTTCCTTAAAGGGCATTTTTTCAGCCATTTTAGGTAAATATTCCTTAACTTTTAGAATATAATCGGTTCCTGTTTTATTGACAATTCCAACACGGGCTCCAAGGTAATCTTTTGAAATTACATCGATTTTATTGTCCTCAAGCAGTTTTTTAAGCTCCAAATTCTCAAAAACCGTTTCTGTAAACTCGTCCGAGTAGTTTTCTCTTGTAATTGTATATTCCAGTGGAGTGTTTTGCAAACTTGCCCATTTTTTATCCGCATAAGCGTCTAACATCGGGTCGCAAACTAAAAACGCCTGCGCTTGAAGTCTTAAATAATCGTTAAAATCGGAATTTGTGGAAACTGAACTTGCTTTAATTAATAAATCCGCAATTTTTTTAAAATCTTGTTGGAATTGTTCAATATAATCAATCCCGATAAGCTCTTTGTCTTTTCTTATAACGAC
The DNA here is from genome assembly GCA_947361225.1 of uncultured bacterium. Classification (GTDB taxonomy): domain Bacteria; phylum Cyanobacteriota; class Vampirovibrionia; order Gastranaerophilales; family Gastranaerophilaceae; genus RUG14156. Next base: position 60,634 of record CANAIK010000001.1, on the reverse strand, counting down.
TGAGCGTTGATTTAGGATTTTTTTAACTTCCTCAATTTTTCCTTCTTTAATCATATTAATTAAAATTTGATGGAATTCTTCTTTTTCTAAATCAACCGGGTAAAAACCTCTTTGGGGGCGGTATTGTAAGTTTGAACAAAGATTAACAAGATTGGATTCACAATCAAGCGCAAAAATCCCTTTTTGAGCGTCGAAAAGAATTTTTGTAAGTTTTGCTTGTTCGTTTCCGAGTTTAATTTGTTCTTCAATAAAATTTTTAAACCCCAAATTGTAATGACTATCTAAACTAAGGTTAATTTTTTCAATAATTCTTGCACTTTTAACCAAATACTGGAGCGCTTTTTTGTCGTTTTCGTCTAATTGCAAAAACTCAAGCGAATCCACATCCAACATTTTTTTTGTCACAAGATAATCTTTATTTGTTCGTTTTTTTAGTTCTTCGATTGATAAATTGAAATCAAAATTCATTTTTTATTCCTTCTTTTTTTGATTTTATTATAACATATTAATCATAAATATAAGGAGGTCCGTTTTTAATTTCGAATAGAATATTATCCCCTAATTGTTTTAAATTTTCCTTTTTTTCGCCCAATTGCGCTTGTTTTTTAAGATTTTCCATTAAAGGATTAATTGCAGCTTCTTTTTTTGCTTTATAATTATTTATTTCAACTTCAACCAAATTATTTATATAGTTAAGTTCGTTTTTCTTGTTCTCTTTTTTTACCGTAACGTCTTTAATCGCTTGAAGAACGCTTTTTAAAACGTAACCAATCGAACTTGCGCTTGTAAAGGTTAAGAACAAATATTTATTGAATTTATTCTCAGGATTTAATATCCAATTGTACAAATGTCCTCTGTCTTCATCCATATAACAATAATATTGGATTTTTTCACTAAATCCTCCTAAAGCACTCGGAGCGTCAATGTAAGTCCTTTCTTTTTGAATATTTTGTATAAATTTATCAATTCCTTTTTGTTCCAAACCTTTAATTTGACTTAGAATTTCTCTCATTTGAGTGTCTGTTGCGTTGGTTGATTTAAAAATATCCCTTAGTTGACTAAGAGCGGTTTTTTGGTTTTTTTCTCCTAAAGCCCTGTTAATTTCTTCTCTAATTTTAGTGTCGTCCATTCTTATAATAAAATTGTCCAAATTCTTTGTTGTTTTTTGGAAATTTTTAAACATAAAATATCCTAAAGATAAAAACCCGACTAATCCTCCAATAATTGGAAGAATTGGAGTTTTTTCTTTTATTTCCTTATCTTTTTCCTCTTTTTTATCCCCTTTAAAGCTGAAAAATTTTTCAAAAACAGGTTCTTTTTTGTTGTCAATTATTGATTTAATTAAATTTTCATTTTTTTGATAAATTTCCCCTTGTGCGTTTAGTTTTCCTGAAAAAGCTTTGGTTTTAGCGTCAATTGATTTTTTTTCGAAATCATATTGAATATCGAATTCTTGTTTTTTGCACCAAATATCTTTTGCGCCGTCTACAAAACTTTTAGCGCACAAAGTTACCCCGCTCATTAATCCGACCCCTAAAAGACCAAGAATATTCTTGCCTTCGGGTTCTCTTAGGGCTCTATAAAGTGCGAATTGAAATTCATCTAAGATATTGTGGTTTCGGGCTAAATCCGGAGGTCGAATCACCCCTTTTTCGTTTAAAGTATTAGAATAATTCTTCATTAGAATACTTATTAAAATAAAACCTGCAAGAATTGCTCCTGTAGCTAGAACCAAAGGTTTTAAGGCTTTTTTTGTATCGAATTCTTCTTTTTTTTCTTCTTGTTCGTTTTTTTCTTGACAAAACAAAACAGGATTGTTGTTATCAGGTTTTATTTTATTATTATAAATATAACTTTTAATATTCGGTTGTATTTTTATCATTTTTATCCGTTTCTTCTTTTTCTACTTCTTGCACTTTTTCCTCAACAAATAAAGATAGGAGGATTTTAATTTTTTTCTTTATTTTATTCTTATCAAAGAATCCTTTAATAAAATTTTTCCCTTCTCCGATTAAACTTGAGAGTTTTTCAGTTATTGTTGAAATAAAATTTGTAATATTAATAAAAACCACTTGAGCTGCCTTTATAACAACAGGAATTTTGATAACCGGAATAATTATCGGCAAAAGAACTACTTTTACAGGATTTTTAAGGATTTTTGGCAATGGTTCTATAATTTTATCTAGGATTTTAGTTGGTGTAAATAATTCTCGATTCTTAATTAATTTGTCAAGTGCTCGTTGGAATAATTCTTCTTTTTGGTTCAATTTTTCTTGTTTTTGAGCCTGCATCTTCCTCCAAACAGCAAGACATTCGTTGTAGCTCATTTCCCCTTTAACTCTTGGTTTGTTTTTGTCTCTTGAGACTCCGCCGCCCGCACCGTTACAAATAGGACAAGACCCAACGGGGAAACCGTGGGGGCATTTGTTAATATTTTGTTGTGGTTGAATATTTATCGTGCTCATAATTTTTTCTACAAGACCACGATAATACAACTAAAGTTACTTTCGGAAAAATCCGCAAAAGTAACAAATAAACAGTATTCCGGCTTTGCTTTTTTAATTAGCATCACGGCCGCGGTCCCGGCTCTAGGATTTTCACCTAAAATTTCCTGCAAATATTTTTTTTCTTATAATAACATAAAAATACTACTTGAAAAATTATGTTAAAGGATTACAATTTTTTTTGCTATGACAAATAATGAGGAATAAAAAAATGACACAAGAAATTCTAGATACGCAGGATTGTCTTGCTCCAAACGAAGTGGCACAAGGGTTTTCAGATAATGTTATGCCAAAAAAAGCAAAATATCGAAAATCCAAAATGTTTATCCTGGCAATTGCAGCCGGAGCCTTTATCGCTTATGGAGCACAGGTAAGTTTAACTGTTATGACAGGAACGGCCGAGAATTTAAGCTGGGGTTTAGCTAAACTAATCGGAGCAATGGTTTTTGCAACAGGACTTATGATGGTAGTTTTAACAGGAGCGGAACTTTTTACAGGGAATGTTATGATGATGTTTTCGGTCCTGGAAAAGAAAATTACTCTAACTCAACTTTTTCGAAGCTGGACAATTGTTTATTTAGGTAACTTTGTAGGTTCGATTCTTCTTGCATTTTTGGTTTTTTATTCAGGCGCCTCCCACAATAATCACGATGCGCTAGGTGCAATTGCAATAAACACGGCTTATTCCAAAGTTTCTTTATCGTTTTTAGAAGCTTTTACAAGAGGAATTCTGTGTAACTGGCTAGTTTGTCTTGCTGTCTGGATGGCAAGCAGTTCAAGAACCGTTATCGGGAAAATTTTTGCAATATTCTTCCCAATTATGACATTCGTTGCCTCAGGATATGAACATAGTGTTGCTAATATGTTCTTTATTCCTAACGGAATCCTATTAAAACAAATTCCTTCCGTTGTCGGGGCGAGCGGGTTTTCCCTTGAACAGCTTTCAATTCTAAGCTGGAAAGGTTTCTTTATACACAACCTTATTCCTGTAACTTTAGGGAATATTGTAGGTGCACTTGTTTTTGTCGTATTGTTGTTCTGGATGGCTTACCTAAAAGATGACCACAAAAATCAAAACTAAAAGCGCTATAATAATAGCGCTTTTTTTAATAATTTTTTCCCACTTGAATGTCCTTGCTATAGAAGAAGAGGAAAAACCGATTTTGCTTGAGACTCCAAGTCCTTATTCCAAGGAGGCTTTAAGGGGAATTATTGAAAAAGATTATAATTTGAATTCTCCTTCAGGGATGTTTCAAGACCAGCTTAAGTTAAGGTTTGAAAAAGGTCCGATAAAAGAAATCGGATCCCAAGTTAGTTTGCAGGGAAATTTTTCTCAAACTTTTAGTGACGACTCGAATTTTAAGTATAATCCTTCTTTAATTAATATTGGTTTTAAGGGAAAATTTAGGTCCGAAAAAGAGGGTTTTAATACTTTATTCGATGTTACACCTCTTCACGATAATTTTTTCCATAGAGCCGTTTTGGACGCTTGGATTGAAACTAATCGAATCCCCAATAACACTTTAATGTTTGGAACCTCCCGCCCTAATGTCGGAGTTGAAGGCGGTCAATCGCCCTACACCCTTCCTTTTATTAATCGAACACAAACTGCCAGAAATTTTGGCAATATTAGAAAAACAGGAATTCGTTTAAAGGGAGATTACAAATATCTTGATTATGATATCGGGGGATATAGTTCAGATACCTGGTACAGCGAGTTTTTTCCGGGCGTTGAATCGGATTTGTGGGTAGGTGTAAAACCATTCTCAAAACACAAAGAAAAACTGGGAAATTTGAATATTGGAGGGGGAATTGCAGCGGGGAACAGAAATTCCACCGATTTTTTGGTTACAAGTGCTGCGATTTCTTATAACTATAAGAAATTTTGGTTAAGAACCGAATTTCAAAACGCCGACGGCTCCAATGGCGCAAGCGGTTTAACGGATAAAAAAAGAATGGGCTACAATGTTACTTTAGGGTATCATTTGACGAAAAAACTTGAAACTTTGATTCGATTCGATGATTTTGATCCTGATAAGAATATAGGACATAACAATCAAAAAGAATACAGCGTCGGAGTTAATTATTATATACTGGGTCAATGCGCAAGACTCATTCTCAATTACGTTTTTTGTCAAAATCAAGCAAAACCGGACTCCCACAAACTTATCGTAGGAACACAATTTTTATTCTAGCAACTTCACTTTACCTCACGTTTCTGTCTGAGGTAGAAACAAGGCTTTCAACCTTAAAACCCAGACTCCCGTTTCTTTTCTTTTTGGTTCTGTTTTTCTTGTTCCTGTGGAAATTAAAAATTTCCACAGGAACAAGAAAAATGAACAAATCAAAGTGTTTAAAGGGAAATAAGCATCAAGGGAGGTAAAGAATATGGAAATAAGTAATAAAAAACTAACTAACAACATTAAATAATTTCAATTTCACCCCGGTTTAAGCACTTTTTATTGACAATACCATATTAAAAAACTAAAATATAGTTATGTCTTTGTTAATGAAAAAAAATTCAAACGATTACGCTGAAATTGAGGAATTTAACAAAAACTCGTTTTTTAACTTTGTTACTAAGGATAAACTTCTCAATCACAAAAAACTAAAGGAGTTTCACAAACGAGCAATTGCGGGTAAAAACTTTTCTCAAGTTTCAGTTCTAATGTCTTATCTGGCGCTTAACAATTATCGTCAAAAAGCCAGTTATTACCAGACTTTAAACCTTTTAAACGACTCAAGATATCTTGCCAATTCATCGAATAATTTGTTAGCGCAAAAAATTAACTTTTTTTGCTCCGCTATAATTGAATTCTTGGAAAAAAACATCGATAACGCAGTTGATTTATTAAAAGCAAGTTATTTAATCAAAATTCCCGATAATGAATATGATAAAGAAATTCTTAATTACAAACAAAAAGTTGAGTTGTTAAATCCAAAAAAATATGGGTACAATTCTTCTTATATAAAATCCCAAATCAAAGACGAGGCGCTTTTAGCGCTTTTAGAGGTCGGTAAATCAATTGCGGTTGAAACCAATATCGATACTTTGTTGCAAACAATCGCCCAACAAATCCAAAACGCACTCGGGGCAGATAGATGCACTGTTTTTTTATATGATAAAGAAAAAAAAGAACTCTGGAGCAAAGTTGCGCTTGGTTTGGAAAAAGAAGAAATAAGATTCAGCATTGACAAAGGTTTAGCAGGACACGTCCTAAAAACGGGGGAAACTGTCAATATCAAAAACGCTTATGAGAATCTTTATTTTAACAAAGAAATCGACCTTAAAACAGGATATAAGACAAAAAATATCCTTTGTATGCCAATAAGGAACTTGACGCATCAAATCCTCGGGGTTTTTCAGGTTCTTAATAAATTTGAAGGGGATTTTACAAAAAAAGACGAAGAACTCTTGATTGCAATTGGCGCAAGCGCAGGAATTGCGCTTGAAAACGCAAATTTATTTAACGAACAAAAAAAATTAATCGAGGAACAAAAAAAGCTGTTCTCAAGCTTTATTAACACCCTTTCAGCCTCAATCGACGCTCGAGACAAAATTACTTCGGGTCATTCCAAAAGAGTGACAGGTTATGCTTGTTTAATTTGCGATAAGTGCAATATGACAAATAATGAGAAAGAAATTATAAAAAATGCCTCTTTGTTGCACGATATCGGAAAAATCGGAATCAAAGATTCGGTTTTACAAAAAGAAGGAAAATTGAGCCCTCAAGAATATGAACATATTAAACAACACGTTATTTTTACCCACGATATCTTAAAGAATGTTTATATTTCAAAAGATTTTAAAGACGTTGCGCTAATAGCCAGCTCTCATCACGAAAAATTCGATGGATCGGGTTATTATAAAGGATTAAAAGGAGAAGAAATTCCTTTGGGCGGGCGAATTTTAGCCATTTGTGACGTTTTTGACGCAATTACTTCTAAAAGACACTACAGAAATAAAATGGATATTATTGATGCGCTAAAAATAATAAAAGAAGGCGCAAACACGCATTTTGACGAGAAATTAGTCGAAATTTTTATGAATTTATCCTGTTTTGACATTCTTGCAATTATGTGCGATAATATGTTAAATGTTTCGAAAAGTGACGAATTTTTACTAAAGGAGTTTAAATTAGAAACAATTTATGGTATTCTATATAATAAGGAATGTTTATCTAAACGCGTACTAAAACTAAAAAGCGTATTCGACAAGTACTATAAAGGATCGGAATGACGAAATGAACAGATTTGTACTATCATTATCATTATCTTTTATCTTAATTTGTCCTGTTTTCGCTAATTCGGAAATTAAACTTGAACCCATTAAAAAAGTAACTCCCCCGGTAGAACTTAAAGCAACAGGGGACCCAAATGTTTTTAATTTATCTAATATTGTTGATGGGATTTTAAATTCAGAAGGCAAAATAGAAGAAATAGATGAAAGTTCAAAAACAAGAGCAGCTTTTGTTAGCGCAACGTCAAAATTCAACCAAGGAAACGCAGCAGGGGCTTATTTGGACTATAACAGCATAATAAAAAATACAAATGACGATAAAGCTCTAATTTCTTTAAGTCGAGTTTTCTATGAAATTGGTTTCTTTTCGCTGGCAAAACAAGCGCAGGGAAAAATTACCCAAAAAATTAATTATGAAGATATTCTATCCGATCTTGAAAAAAGTTACAGCCCGAAAGCTCAACTTAACAAGGAAGATGAGATTTTCTTTGCGAAAAGTTATTCTAATATTTATTTTAATGCAAGTGCTCAAGAGGCAATCCAGGAAATTAAAAGCAAAAAAGGGCGTTATCACAAAAATAATGACTATTATTTCTACACCCTGTCAAGAGCTTATTACGAGCATAAAGAATACAAAAACGCTCTTAATTACATAAACAAAGCAATCAATTTAAATCCTGAGAACATAAGCTATGAGGCTTTTAAGATAGATATTCTTATTTCTCTTAAAAAATACAAAGAAGCACTTAATATAATTAAAAAACTTGAGACTAATCCGACAATTATAGTATATGCTCCAAAAATTGCAGTTGTTCGACAATCTATTAATTTAAAACTTGCAAAAAAAGAAAAAGACAAAAAATTCTATTCTTTAAACAAAAGCTATGTTGAAGCAAATTATGCTAAAACGAAAAAAGATTGTCTTAATGTAATGAATTTTGATAAGAAAAACGATAAAATTCTTACTTTATACGCTAAATCCGAACTTGCGCTCGGAAATATCGATAAAGCGAATAATTCTTTCGTTGCGTCATATAAAATTAACAAGAAAAACCCTGACACATTAATTGGTTTGGGGGATATAAAATATCTCAACGGCGATTATAAAAATTCAATCAAAATGTACAAAAAAGCACTGCTTAAAGACAAAGAAAGCACGGAAATTGCAATTAAAATTTACACGGCTCAGAAAAAATCGGCAATTAGTGCTAAAGAACTTGAAAAGTTCGAAGTTGACATTCACAAAATGCCAAATAGTGCTTATTTAGACTTTTATCGAAGTGCAATTACAATTGCAAGAAAAAATGACAAGCTAAAAGAAGAATTGCTGCTTAAAGCACTTATGAAAAACCCGATGTATGCTCCAGCTATTGATGAGTTGACTAAGGTTTATCTTAAGAGGAAAAATTATGTTGCGGCAAAAAGTTTAATTAATAATAGCTCAATAACACTTGAGAGAAACTATTATTACTACTATCTTTTAGGGCTTTACAACCAGGCTTTAAACAACAAAAAAGAGGCTGTTCATAATTTTAGAACTTCAATAAGTTTAAAACCCGATTTTGAAATTGCAAATGTCAAATTGTTAAAATTAATTCCTGCTACCTTAAATGAGGAAATATAATTGGTAATAACCACAAAAAGTGCGGCAATTGTTGGTTTAAATGTATATTCTATCAATATTGAAATAGATACAATTAATTCAATTCCTCAGGTTTTAATTATTGGTTTACCTGATACGGCAATTTCTGAGGCAAAAGAAAGATTGAGACTTGCAATTAAGAATTCCGGATATTCTTTTCCTTCGACAAAAGTAGTAATAAATCTTGCTCCTGCGGATTTAAAAAAAGAAGGAACGAATTATGACCTTGCAATGGCAATAGGAATCTTGCTTAAAGAAGGGTTGATTAAAGATTTTGATTTCGAATCAACGGTTTTTCTGGGCGAGTTGTCATTAGACGGGTCAATTCGACCGATAAACGGAGTTTTGCCGATTGTTTGCGATTTATCCCGTCTTGGAATTAAAAAAGTCATTGTCCCGATTGACAATTTGCAAGAGGCTAGTTTTATTGACGATATTGAGGTTTTAGGAGCTAAGAATTTATCCGAAGTTGTTGAGTTTTTGAATAATAATATTGAATTAACAAAAATTAAACAAAATATTGAAACTTATTTAAATCAAAAAGAAGATTTTAATGTTGATTTTAGCAATATTAAAGGACAGCTCGCTGCAAAAAAAGCCCTTGAAATAGCGGCAGCCGGCGCTCATAATGTTTTAATGTCGGGGTCTGCTGGATCCGGGAAAACATTGTTGGCAAAGGCTTTTGTCTCAATTCTTCCGCCTTTAAATAAACTTGAGGCAATAGAACTTACTAAAATTTATTCAATTGCAGGACTTTTAGATAGAAAAAATCCTCTAATTACAAAAAGACCGTTTCGCTCACCCCATCATAGTTCCAGTCCCACAGGAATTATCGGAGGGGGTTCTAATCCAAAGCCCGGTGATATCACTTTAGCGCATAGAGGGGTTTTATTCTTGGATGAAATGGTTGAGTTTCCAAGATCAACGCTGGAAGTACTAAGACAACCCTTAGAAGACAACGTAGTAACAATTTCAAGGGCTGCAGTCAGTGTTTGTTATCCTGCTAACTTTATTTTAATCGGGGCGATGAATCCTTGTCCTTGCGGAAATTTTGGGGATTCAAAAAAAACCTGTACGTGTAGTGAGTTTCAAATAAATCGCTACCGATCCCGTCTTTCAGGACCCTTGTTGGATAGAATCGATATTCAATTGAGAATTCAAAGATTAAACGAAGACGAACTTCTAAATGACAACACAAATGTTGAATCCTCCTCTCAAATTAGACAAAGAGTAATTAGGGCAAGAGAAATTCAATTGGAAAGATATAAAAACGAGGGGATTCTAACCAACAGTGAACTTAGCCCTAAATTAATCAAAAAGTATTGCAAAATTGATGACGACACGAAAAATTTCCTTAAACAGGCGATTAATAAATTCAACTTATCCGCTCGATCTTATGATAGATTGTTAAAAGTCTCAAGAACAATTGCAGATTTAGAAGATAAAAAAGATATCAATATAACTCATATCGCACAAGCCTTGCAGCTAAGAGATAACTAAAGTTCGATTGAATTGTCAATAACTTCGCTTGATTCAGGCTGTAATGTTTGACCGATTGATTTTTCAAGATTGGCTCTAGCGCTGTTATAATCAAAAATTGTTTGATAATAATTGAGCTTAGCACTCGAAAGTGCCACTTGAGAATCTTTAAGTTGAATCGCATCGCCATAGCCCACTCGATATTGTCCCGAGGTTAGCTCATAGTTTTCCTGCGCTTTATCAAGAGCGGCTTTTGCCACGGGAATTCTTGCTTTTGCGTCTTTTAATCTTGTATAAACACTTTGAATTTCATAATAAATATCATTTATTTGAGCTTTTGTTTCAAGTTGAACCTGCTCATAAGTAGCTTTTGCCTCTTTAATTTGATTTCTTATTAAAACAGGGTTAACCGTTGGGAAAGTTAAGAATCCGCCATAATTATACCAATTTCTTTCCGTCCAGCTGTCAACACCGCCTTTAGCGTAATTGGCTTGGATTTCAAGACTTGGTAAAAAAGTTTTCCAAGCTAATTTTACCGCTTGATTCGCTTGATCAATAGAAAGCATCGCTCCTTTCATATCAGGACGCTGCTCATTTGCAATTTCAACGGCTTGTTTCATTGTAATTGAAACGGGTTCATATCTTAAACTGGTATCAATTGTATAAGGATCGCAAAAAGGAAGTCCGATTGCGTTGTTTAGCTGAGAATAAGCAATATCGACGTTATTTTTAGCCGAAATTAGCTGAGCTCTGGCTTCTTGAAGGTTAGTTTGGGCGAATAATACATCAACCTTGGTTTTTGTACCGACTTCCCAAAACGCTAACGCTTGGTTGTACATTTTTGTATAATTATCAAGAGTTTCAAGCGCCACTTTCTTTTTATCAAGTGCAAAAAGAAGATTATAATAAGCGTCTTTAACAGCACAAACAACTTCATTAACGGTTTTATCAATTTCCGCTTTGGTTTTTTCGTGTTCTATTTTATCAATTGTGTATTGATTCTGGGTGTATCCAAAATCCCACACCAACTGCTTAATTCCGATTTGTCCAAGTGTATACTTATTAAAAGATGAGGCTTTAAAACCTTTAATCATACTTAAATCGGGCATGTTGTGATTGAGAGAACTTGACCAATCCAAAGTCGGAGTGTAGCCTGATAGTGTTTCATATTTTCTATATTTTGCAGCCTCTGATTTAGAATACGCCGCTTTAATTCTAGGGTTATTAATTAAAGCAAGTTCAAGACAATCGGCTAAATTAAGCTCAACGGATTTTGAAATTCCCCCTTCAAGTTTAATCGCTTTATCCGAGGGTTCTCCAACGTTATAATATGTGTCAGTTGGAATTTTGTATTCTTCTTTAACTTTTTTTGAAACTTCATAGTGTTTTTTTTGAGGTTTCACTTTGATTTTTTTGGGTTTTTCCTTTTTAAAAATCGTTTTTCCCTTGTCTAAATCTTTTTGTTGTTCTTCTTCAGCCAATCCAACACCAGCCAATAAAAGACAAAGAACTATAAATGAAATTTTTAGTTGTTTATTCACTTATTTTCCTCCTTACTTTTATTATGCCATCTTTTTTTTGTGTCTTCTCTTAATTTTTGAATTATTACATAAAAAGCAGGAACTAAGATTGTACCAACGATTGCGGCTGCAACCATGCCTCCAAATACTGTTACACCAAGGGATTTTCTTGATTGCGACCCGGGTCCAACGGCAAAAACAAGAGGAAGAATCCCGAAAATGAACGCTAAAACCGTCATCATAACAGCACGAAAACGAATATTTGCCGCTTTCATAGCCGCCTCTATTATTGATAGTCCGCTTTCTTCGTGTTCAGTTTTAGCGAATTCAATAATCAAAATCGCCTGTTTTGCAGCCAACCCGATAAGCATAATAAGTCCGATTTGAGCGTATAAATCTAAAGATTGACCCCACAAATACTGGAATAACACCGCCCCTAACATTGCAATAGGAGCAATTAACATAACCCCCACAGGCAGCATCCAGCTTTCATACAAAGCAACCAAGAACAAATAAACAAAAATTAAAGACATTACAAGGACAACGGTTGTCTGTCCCTGAGATTCAAGTTCTTGTAAAGATGTTCCGGACCAAGAGAATCCAATGTCATTAGGCAATATTTGAGTTGATAATTTTTCCATTTCCTTAATTGCATCCCCCGAAGATTGTCCTTTAGCAGGACTTCCCTGAATTTGGATAGATTTATACATATTGAATCTTGTAATATCATAAGGACCGACAACAGGTTCAATTCGAATCAAAGTCGACAGGGGAGCGGATTTTCCACTTGCAGTTTTAACATAAACCTTATCAATCGAACTTAAGGAGGAACGATATTGTTCCTGAGCTGACATCATAACCCTAAAAACACGACCATAAAGGTTAAAGTCGTTTACGTAATATGTCCCGAATTGACTTGATAAAGCCGTATAAACGTCATTTATATCAATTCCTTGAGCCAGGATTTTTTCAAAATCAATATTAATCATTAATTGAGGAGTTTGGGAATTATATTGAGTAAAAACATTCATTAACTTAGGATTCTGATTCGCTGCAAGAATAAGTTTTTTCGCCTCTTTGTGAAGTTCCTCGGGAGTTCTTTGACCTTTGTCCAAAAGCTGATATTCGAATCCTCCAAACATACTTAAACCTGAAATTGCGGGAGGAACAAAAGAAAAAATACTCGCATTGGGATATTTTTTTGCAATTGCTGCTGCGTTATTAAGAATATCGTTCAATTCTTTTTTGCTTTCGAATTTTTCTTCCCTAGACATAAACAAAGACTTGAAAAACCCGGGGTGCAGCCTTTCTTCCCAATTTTCCAATTGAGAAATCATAATTGCCGTATTTTGTCCGCTAAATCCGTTGAGCGCTAAAACACTTTTTACCCCCGGAGTATTCAACAAATCATTTGTAAAATTGTGGGTTAATTCATTGGTTTTAGCTAACGATGAGCCGTCTTTAAGCTGAATATTGGTAAAAATCGCACCTGTATCTTCTGTGGGTAAAAATCCTGTTGGAATTAACTTAAACATTCCAATTAAAAACAGAATTAGAACAACAAAAGTAATTGCAGTTCTTTTGGGAGCTTCGATAAAGTATCTTGAACCTTCCAAATAAGCGTTTTTTGTTCTATCGAAGGCTCTGTCGAATTTTTTTAAGGAAACATCCCAGCCATAAGCAAGGAATTCTCCTTGCGCCTTTAATCTTTCAATTCCTCTTAAATCTTTTTTATCCGCCCAATAATCACGGTATAATTGGCGATATTTTTCATAAAAACTTCTTTTGGGAAGATCTTCTTTGCTCCTTAAGAAAATTGAGCATAAAGCAGGAGCTAAAGTTAATGCCATAACTGTTGAAAGACCTACTGATACAGCGATTGTAATTGCAAATTGCTGATACATTTTCCCTGTAATCCCGGGAATAAAAGCAACAGGAACAAAAACCGCCATTAACACTAAAGACGTTGCAACAACGGCACTTGAAACTTCCTCCATAGAAATTAAAGCTGCCTCTTTTGGTTTTAATCCAAGCTCAATATGTCTTTGAACGTTCTCAACAACAACAATAGCATCATCAACTACCGTCCCTACGGCTAAAACCAGCCCGAATAGGGTTAGGGTGTTAATTGAGAACCCAAATGCGGCAAAAGCCGCAAAAGTTCCGATTAAAGATACAGGAATTGCGCAAAAAGGAACAATACTTGCTCTAACATCTCCTAAGAACAAATAAACCGTTGCAACAACAATAAACACGGCAAGAACTATCGCTTTAATAACTTCGGATAAAGAATCTTTAACCGAATCAGTTGCGTTATAAAAAACAGAATAAGAGATTCCTTGTGGGAAGGATTTTGACAATTCTTCCATTCTTTTGTTGCATTTATTAGCAACATCGATTGAATTAGCGTATGACAATTGCGCTACGGACATAACCGCAACGGATTTATTATCTACTTTCCCGTCTGTAATGTAACTTTCCCCTGCAAGTTCAACTTTCGCAATATCTTTTAATCGAATAGCCTGGGCATTTGGTTGCGATCTTATAATAATATTCTCGAATTCTTCTTTGCTTTTTAATCGTCCCTTGGTTTTTAGAGTAATTGCCATATCGGGTTTGTTAATTAAAGGTTCTGTACCCAATGCCCCTGCTGAAATTTGAGCATTTTGAGCATTAATCGCAGCCGAAACCTCGGTTGGTGAAACATTTAAAGTAGCCATTTTTTGACTATCTAACCAAACCCTCATTGAATAATCTTTTCCGCCAAAAACCTGAACTTCAGCAACGCCATTAATACGAGCAAGTTCATCTTTAAGGAAAATTGAAGCGTAATTGGATAAAGTTACCAAATCGACGGTTTCATCGGGAGAATAAATCCCGTAATACAATAATCCCCCGCCACCGGTGTTCTGTTTTACGGTTAAACCGTATCTTGAAACATCCGAAGGCAATCTTGAAGTAACCAAAGAAACTTTATTCTGAACGTTAACAACATTCATATCAGGATCAGATCCGACTTCGAAATAAATTGTTAATCGATAAGATCCGTCTTTTGAATCCGAAGTCATATAAAGCATACGCTCAACCCCGTTAACAGCTGATTCAATAGGTGCAGCTACTGTGGATTCTATAACGTCGGAACTTGCTCCTGTGTAAGTTGCACTAACTGTTACCTGAGGAGGTGTAATTGTGGGATATTCCTCTAGGGGCAAAACTTTCATTGCAATTAAGCCCACAAGGATAATTACAATTGATATTACAAAAGCAAATCTTGGTCGTTCTATGAAAAATTTTGAAAACATTTATTTCTCCAGTGGTGTTTCGCCTATTTTCACAGGCATTTTCGGCATTAACTTAGTTAAATTAGTTGCGATATATTTATCCCCTTTATCCAAGCCTGATTCCACTATCCAATATTTTTCATATTGACCTTTGTCTTTAAAATACTTGGTTTGGACGGTATTATCAGGACCCACAACATAAACATATTTCCCTCTTGAATCCTGAAGGGTGTAATCTTGTTCTACAACCAAACAATCATTTTTTTGATTGGAATAAACCTTAACCTTAACAAAATCCCCGGGGATTAAAGTGTTGTCTTGGTTGTCAAATGTTGCTCTAAAATCGATTGTTCCTGTTGTGGTTGAAATTTCGTTGTCAAAAAAGTCTTGAACTCCTTTAATCGGATACAATTTGCCGCTTGGTAATATTACATCGACTTTAATTTGTTCAGCGCCTTTTTTAGGAATAAAATCCAAAGAGCGCAATTCGTCGAATTGTTTTGAATCAACGCTATATTTAACAAAAATCGGGTTTGTTTTAGTAACTGTTGCAAGTTTTCCCGATTGAGAGGAAACATAGTTCCCTTCTTGGATATCTAAAGATCCGATTTTTCCGTCCACGGGTGATTTTATTGTTGTATAACCATAATTTCTCTTCGCCTCGGCATAAGCTGCATTCGCTGCCTTAACAGAGGCAAGTGCCGCCATTTTATCAGCGTATAAACCATCATAAGTAGATTTTGAAATAAAATCCTTCTTAACAAGCTCCGTCCCTCTTTCATAATCTTTTGTTGCTTTGTACAAAACAGCTTTAGCGTTCTGTAGGTCAGCGGAGGCTTTATTTAAAGCGTTTAAATACTGAGTTTGTTCGATTGTAAATAGAATTTGACCTTTTTTTACAAAATCACCTTCCTTAAAGTGTTTTTTTTGCAAATACCCGTCAATTCTGGCGATTAGTTCAACTTTATCTTGAGATTGAACCCTTCCTGGGATTTCAATTGATTTAGCAACCTTAATTTCTTTAACACTATCAAGTTGAACTACAGGAACCGAAGCCGCTTTTAAGGCTTTTGCTCTTGATGATTCACCGTATTTGGTTAATGAATATCGAACCAAAACTAAAGACACAATTATAGTGAATGTTATAATAAGAATTTTTTTCATATTTGTAGACCCTCTCCAAAGTCCAATCAGCCACATTCTATCATAAACATTTTGATTATAAAAATAATAATCATACAAATTATGTAGCCGATTTGTATTTTATCGTTCTAAACCTTAAAAGTCAACCACTCCAAACAGATAAAACAGGGATTAACCATTCAGCTAATTTAAAAAAATCCAAAATTGAGATAATAAAATTAATTCCTTATAGCGGAGGTTTAGTTTATGAAAAAAATTGTTAGAATGTTATTAAATAAAACAAAAAAATATGATAAAAAAGCGCTCAATCCTTTTTTAAGTAAAGATTTTAGCTACAATCCCTTTAAATCCATCTGGGAGCAGACTTATATTTGGATTGAAAAACCTAATCCTTAATTAATTTTGAATGCTCGTCCGATCCGCCTGTTTCCAATAAACAAAGTTCTTTTGTAATTTTTTTAGGATATTCCCTGCTTGAGAATTTCACAAAACCCCTCAATCTTTCATAAGGATAATAGATTTCAACTCCGTCTAATCCTAATTTTTTTAATTGACCTATGTAATCTTTTAAATTAATTACAAAAGAACAGCAAGGATGAGCAAGAATTGCAACCCCTTTTGCGTCGTGAATCGCTTCAATTACTTTTTTCGGGTGTCTTGATTGAAAAAGTCTTATAAAATCATTTTTTTCCTTGCTGCATAATTTATTTATTTGCGCATTATTAAAATCGATTCCTAAACCCAGAATATGTAAGGGCGAACCTCTAAAAAAACAATCAAATTCAACACCCGGGATTAGAATTGAATCAAATTTATATTTCGAGTTTTTGTAACCTAGAACCGAGTTGTGGTCGGTTATTGAAATATATTTCATTCCAAGTTTTTTTGCCTGTTCAACCAAAGAATCGAAATCTTCTATTCCATCTGAATAATTAGAATGAATATGAAGATTGACTGAATTATAAAAATCCTCTTCTTTAAAAGTTTTAATTAATTGCTTAATATCCATAACTATAGTATAGTTGAAGAATGAAAGAAATAACAGAAATTTTTAAGTTATCGGGAAATTTTTTTATTAAATATATTCAAGAATACATTCTGGTTTTTTTAAAACCTTTTTTAGCGGGGGTTTTAGGATTTGTTTTCTTTTTTTTAATGTTCCTTGATAAAAAAATTGTCTTAATCGGACTTTTGTCCCTTCCTTTTTTCTTCTATTCGTTCTGGAAGGGGATTGTTATTAACTATTCTTTAAATATTTGCGCTCAAGCTTTTTATAACAAAGAAGAAAAAACCCTAAAACAAGCACTCCTTGAAGTTAAAGAAGATGAAAACGCTCTTGGGCTTTGGGTTTGTTTTTGTTGCGTTATTAATCTTTGTATTTATTTTATTCCTTTAATTATCTTAGGGAAAATTTATATTGGAAAGGAACTTGACTATATTTTCCAGTTTGCGTTTTTATTTTTGTTGTTTGTTGTGGTTCTAGCGCTAGTTTTGCTTCAATTCTCGAATTTTTCTTATCAGGCTTTTTATTATCGAAAAAAAGAAGAAAATTTCTTTAAACTTTTTATAAATTGTTTCTCAAAAACCGGTTTTAAGGGTTTTTTAGTTGCCTTCGGACTCAACGGATTAAAAAGTTTAATTGCCAATATAATTCCTGTAATCGGAGCTTTGGGATATATTGTCCTAAATCCTTTTGTTATTGGTTTTAATAATTTTTACTATAAATTAAAAAATAATTTTTAAAAAACGCTTGACACAAAAAAAATTATATGGTATAGTAGAAAAAATTTGAGAAATCGGTTAGGTTCAAATTTTTTAGGCGAAATATAATTTTTTTTTGCCTTGAAGAGAGAAAATGCCTTTGTATTAGGCATTAAAATTGTGTAGAAAGTAGAAAAATGACTCTTAGTGCAGTTTCGACAATTAAACCACATAACGAACATAAGAACACAAAAAAGACTGTTCTTATGAGCGCAGCCGGTGGTGCATTGGGAGCGGGTTTAAGATATATTATCCCAACTAAAGAAGAATTCCAAGCAATCTATAATAAAAACTCGAAAGATTGTTTTTTATCTTCCTCTAAAATGAACGCAAGAGGAGAAAGCAGATCAATTCTTAAATACAGCGGTTTTGGGGCATTAATTGCTCTGGGCTTAAGTTTTGCGGGTCGTTTATTGACTCCTAAAACTGAGAATCAAAAAAATATCACTTACACAAAATATGGCGCATTGTTAGATGCTCCTGCTTATTCTTGTGAAATTATGTGGTACAACGAAGACGACGAAAAATAATTTAATCATAATGTCTTGCTGAACTGACTAAGAAAATAAGTCGAGATTCATCGAGACGTAATTTTTTGTTCCTGTGCAGGTGTTTTCGCATCTTACCAATTTTCAGATGCTGAAACAAGTTCAGCATGACAGGTTTAACTATTTTTAACCAATAATTTTTTACAGAATTCCCTATTTTTATCCTTTAACAGCTCCGTCTGTTGAATTTTGGATAAAATATTTTTGTAATGATAAAAAGAAAATTAGAATCGGAACAACGGAAATTATAGAACCTGCCGCAACCAGTCTATAATCGGAGCTAAAGGCACTTGATAAATTATTTATCCCAACAGGCAGGGTGAATAATTTTTCATTGGTTAAAACAATGCTGGGCCATAAAAACTCACCCCAGGAACCAATAAAGGTAAAAATTGCCAAAAGCGCAACTTGAGGTTTAATCATAGGAAGAAGAAGTTTAAAGAATATTTGAAATGAATTGCATCCGTCAATTACGGCACTTTGTTCGATTTCTCTTGGGATTGTTAAAAAAGCGGAGCGCAATAAAAATATTCCAAACGCATTAACTGCAAAAGGCGCAATTAACCCTAAATATCCCATTGCAAGCCCGTAAGTATCAACCAAATGAAGTTTTAGGGTGATTATATAACTTGGGAGCATTATTGCTTGAAAAGGAACCATTATTGTAGCTAGAATCGCAAAAAACATTACTTTTTTGCCGAAAAAATTCATTCTTGCTAAAGGATAAGCAGCCAGCGCCGATAAAACAACATTTAGGATTACGGTTATAAAAGAAACTATAAAACTATTAATTGCATATCGAATTATTGGAACAAGATTTAAAACTTGCCGGAAATTATCAAAAGTCAAATCCTGGGGGATAAAAACAGGAGGATAAGCAAAAATATTCTCGGTTCTTCCCTTGAGCGCAGTTGATAATAACCACAAAAAAGGAATTAATGATAAAATACAAACAAGGATTAAAATTAAATGAATAAATAAATTTTTTATTCTCATATTCTATATTTATCCCTCTCAAACACAAAAATATTGATTATTGAAAAAACCAAAACTATTATTAAAAGAATTACGGAGGCACTTGACGCAATCCCTAAATCAAGGTTTTCAAAAGCTTTTTCATAAATATAATAAACGATTGTTTTGGTTGAATCCAAAGGACCGCCCCTTGTCATAACGTAAATTTCAACAAAAACCTTGAGGGCAGAAATTGAACTTATTGTGCTGATTAAAGCTACAACAGGCGCAATATGGGGAATTGTAACCAGCATATGTTTTTTTAATCCCGTGGCTCCGTCAACTTCAGCTGCCTCATATAATTCCTGAGGGACGCCGATTAATGCTCCCAAATAAATCATCATATAATATCCGACGCCTTTAAAAATGGTTACTAAAGAAACTGCAATCATTGAAAACTTAGGATTGTACAACCAGCCAATCGAAGGAAGATGCAATAAATTGAGAAAATAATTAAAAAGCCCTTTTGGCGCATAAAGCCACTTAAAAGCAATCGCCACAACGACAATTGAAATTACAACGGGCAGATAAATAATAAGTTTGTAGAAATTTTTAAGAATTATTTTTTGGTTTAATAAAATCGCCAAAAATAAAGGAAAAACAACCAAAAAAGGCACACAAAGAATTAAGAAGAAAAAAGTATTAAGGATTGTTTTTAAAAACAGGGGAGATTTAATAACGTTTAAATAATTGTCAAAACCCACAAAAACAGGGCTGTAAATATCTTTTGAATAATCATAAAAACTCAAATTAATTGTTTGGATAAATGGCAGGAAAAAAAATACCACTAAAAAAACAAACGCAGGAATTAGGAATAAATATGCTACTAAATTTTTATTTTTATCCATAAATCAATGTTACTAGGGTTGTTAAAAAAAGTCAAAAAATAATTAATAAAAATTTATACTAAAATTCAACAATCCGTATTAGAAAATAATTTATAATTAGTGCTAGAATTAAAAAAAGAGGAAAAACATTGTTTTTATTAAGATTAACAACAATTATAATCTTTTTTTGGGCATTGTGCTTGAACAGTGCTTGTTTTGCCGAACTTAAAATCCACAATTTAACAATCGACAACTCGGATAGAATGATTCTTATTAAAGGAATAGGAAACTACAAAACCCAGAGTTCTTTTTATATTCCCGTAGCAGATACAAAAACAAATACGATTAGCATTATTAATAGTATTACTAATACCAACGCTATTACAACTTCAACACTTACAAATCCTAAAAGATATGTTATTGATATTCCAAATGCTACTTTGATTGGTCCTAAAAGAAGTTATGAATACAATAATTCTAAAAAAATTAAAAATATTCGATTGTCCCAATTCTCAATCAATCCAAACATTGTAAGATTTGTAGTTGAAGCATATGACGAGGCCGATTTATCGTTATTTAAAACCTACACCAACGGGAAAAATATTGTAGTTAAATATGATTCTAATATTATCGATAACTCAATTCAATATAAATTCTACACTCCAACCGGAGACGGGGATAAAGGCGCAGTTTTGCAGAATACAAGCGCTAAAATAGTCTATAATGACAATCCTAATGTTACCCAAATAAATCCTCAGCTTCAGGCTAAATATATGTTATCAAGAGTGACTCAAGGGTCCAACGGGCTTATTTTAAGAGGAATCGGCTCTCTTTCAATGCAAAGAATTATTTATAAAGAAGACTTAAAACAAGCGGAGTTGATTCTTGATAATGCCGTTTTATCAAACAAAATCGAGAATAAAACATATGATATTCCAAATCAAAAAGCAACATTATCAATTGAAAGATTAAACGAGAAAAAAATTAAACTAACTCTTAAGGCTGAGAATTATAAAGATTTTAGATACATTGTATCCCCCGACGGACAAAGCCTTTTTGTTTCAGATAGAACTTTTATTATAAACACTGCTTTTAGTGCAAATCCTGCTAAAACTTTATCTTATAAGTTAAATAAAACAAAAACCGATTACACGCTTTTTACAATTAACTTTGATAAACCCGTTGCTTACAACGTTTTTGAGCTCAACGACAATTTTTATTTAGATATTGATAATTTATCCGATTATAATATTGGAGCTTTCGAACAAATGCTAAAAAACCAGGATTTAAAAATCGAGGCTTTGAAAATTTCCAACGACAAAACCCGTTTTATAATTCCTGTTAGCAATTTGAATTTTTCCTATGCAAATGTCGAATCAAACGCAAAATCTATAACTTTGTGCTTTAAAAACAAAGTTGTTGAACAAAAACCTGTGGTTGTTGAAAAAATTGAGAAAATCGAAACCAAAAAAGATAATAATAATATTGTTTATATTCCAAAAGAAGAAGATTTAGATAAGAAAAAGGTTGAAAAACCAAAGAAAAAGAAAGAAAACCTATCAATAAGCGCAATGAGAAAAGTTGTAATTGACCCCGGACACGGAGGATCCGACACAGGGGCTGTTAACAATAAAAACTATGAAAAAACACTCAATTTAATCGTTGCCAAATTGGTTTATGATAAATTAATTAAGAAAAACATTTATGTTCATATGACAAGAACAAAAGACGTTTCAATGAGTTTAGAAGAAAGAGTTAATTTTTCCAACGAGCTGAGTCCTGATATTTTTGTCAGCATTCACACAAATTCAACCGTAGCAAAAGATCCAATGGGACTTGAAACCCATTACTTTAAAGACGACAGCTATAAATTAGCTCAAACTATTCATAAACATTTCGCAAGTGAAAAAAATGTCAACAAATGGCAAACAAAAGACAGAGGTGTGATAAAATCTCGTTTTTATGTTATAAATCATACAGAAGCACCTTCGATTCTAATTGAAATGGGCTTTATTTCAAATGATAAAGAACTTGCTAAGTTGTTAGTCAAACAAAGACAACAAGAAATCGCAGATTCAATTGTTAAAGGAATTTTGGAGTATTTAAAAGCAAAATGATTGGAGTATTAGATAGCGGAGTTGGAGGATTAAGTGTTTTAGCAGAGCTCAAAAAAGCCCTGCCCAACCAAAATTTCACTTTTTTTGGAGATACAAAAAATATTCCTTATGGGACAAAATCAAAAGAGGAAATTTTTTTATATACGAAAAATATCCTGGAATTTTTCTTGGAAAAAAATATAAAAAACGTTGTTTTTGCTTGCAACACAACTTCAGCTGTTGCGTATTTAGAATTAAAGGAATATTTCCTCAATAAAATTAATATTTTTCCTCTTATTCAAACAAGTGCTCCTTATGCGATTGTTGATTTAAAGGACAACGACACAATTGCGGTTCTCGCAACAAAAGCTACTACCAAATCGAAAAAGTATGAGGAAGTTATTAAAAAAATTAATGAAAAAATTAATGTTGTATCAATTGATTGCACAGGTTTTGTTGAAATTGTAGAGAACAGAACTTATAAAGAAAAAAAATCTTTAGATTTAATTGAGGATAGAATAAATATTGCAAAAAAACATAATGCTAAAAGAATTATCCTTGGATGCACTCATTATCCTTATTTGGTGGATATTTTTAGAAAAATTTACAATGTTGATTATTTTGATCCGGGGATTTATTTAGCTAGGACAGTTAAAGAACAAATTGATAATGTTGGTCAAGGAAAACTCGAGTTTTTTGTTTCTAAAAACCCTGGGGAATTTATTTTAAGCGCAAAAACTTTTTTTAATATAGAAAACGCTGCTTTAGTTAATTTGTAGGTTCTTCTACTTCACCAATTAAAAGTTCAAGGTTGTGATTTGCCTCTTTATGATTAGAATCGACCTCAAGAGCTTTTTTGTAGAATTTTATCGCTCTTTCAATGTCTCCAACTAAATCATAGGCAAGTGCAAGGTTGTAAATTGTGTCGGCGTCATTGGGATTGGATTCAAGGACAATTGAGAACTGTTCAATACTTTGAGCATACTCCAATTCTTTAGTTAAAGAAAGTGCGTAG
Source organism: uncultured bacterium (assembly GCA_947361225.1). GTDB lineage: Bacteria > Cyanobacteriota > Vampirovibrionia > Gastranaerophilales > Gastranaerophilaceae > RUG14156. The sequence continues at coordinate 37,564 of CANAIK010000001.1, read as the reverse complement.
GCAATTCTTGCGCTTATATTCATAGGATCAATATTAATCGCATCGTAAAAAGCCATTTTAGCGTTTTTTATAAGATCAAGTTCATCATAAGCACAGCCAAGTCCGAAATAATATCTTGAATCCTGCGGTTTTATTGCAATTGCACGCTTAAAGTGCGCAATTGAATCTTGATAACTTTTAATATAATAATTACAAACCCCGAGTTGATAATAAACTTCGTCGTTTTCTTCGTTGTACTTTAAAGCCTCAAAAAATTTGTCGAAAGCCTGGTTGTATTCCCCTTTTTTAAATAAATCCAAAGCCCAGGAGCAAATAAGATTGGAAATATATTTAATTATAATTTCACTTTGATCAACCGGTAAATCTTCCAATAATTTTTGATACAAATTAACCCCGACGGAAAAATCCCCGATTAAAGTGTAAGCGGAGGCTAAACTAAAGGCAAAAGAGGTTTCTTTGGGATTTTTAATTAACAAATCTTTTAATCTATCGATTGCTTCTTTGTATAATCCTTCTTTTAACATTTCATTGCATAGTTCGTTTTGATGATACAAATAATTAGGACTTTGAGAATCCTCCAAAGACAAAATTTTTGTATAGGTTTCGATTGCTTCTTTATGATTAGCTAAAGTTACGTGCAATTGGGCGATTTTTTCTAAGATTTCAAAATCGTCTCCAACAATTGATATTATTTTTTTATAATAATTTAAACAATCAACCCAATATTTGTTTTTGTAGGCTAAATCAGCCAATAAAATTAATATTTCAAGATTCTCCGGATCAAGAGAATAAATTTCTTTATAAGCCTCGAATGCTTTATCGAACTCATTAGTTTTACTATACAAATCAGCAATTATATACTTAAGTTCTAAAACTCCGTTCTCGTCAACCTGTGCGTCTAATAAAAGTTTATACATTTCAATGGATTTTTGATAATTATAAGTTTCATCATAAAGTTTCGCTAAATTCTCAGCAGCGATAATCGAACCTTTATCAAAAAGCAGGATTTGCTCATAAAGTTCCACGGCTCTTGTTTTAGGTCCGTTTTCACAGTAGTATTGCGCTAAAAGTTCCTGAGTTTCAATATCAAAAGGGGCTGCGGCTAAAATCGCCTCGTAGTGGGCAATTGCCATTTGTTCGTTTCCGCTTTTCATTAAAGATTTAGCTAAGATTCTTCTTAATTCAATATTTCCATAGTTTTTTGACAATTCTTTTTGAGCGTATTTTTGCAATTCCGTGTGATTATCTTGATTAAATAAAGTCTCGCATCTTTCTAAGGGGTCTTTATAAACAGGTTCAATTGGTTTTATTTCTTTTTTTTTATTTTTCTCATTAACCGAATTAGTGATAAAAAGAATATAAACCCAAACAAAAATAAGGGCAAATATTACTAAAGCACTAACAAAAAGAATGTTCATAGTAATTATTATACTATGAATTGAGTTATAGGAAAAATAAACCCCGGGATTTAATTTTTTTCAACCTTTTGATTGATAAATTTATTTAAATCTTAGACTAATATTATATTAATTAGACGATGGTAAGAGGATAACTGTAGAATGACGCAAGGAATAGGTACGTGCCTTAACCTGACATTAGCAAGAATGAGCTCAATTGAGCAAAATTTTGCTTATTTAGATAGTTTAAATAATTCCTCCAATTCCAATCAAACTAAAGAGCTTGAAGGTCAAATCGAATCGGATTTTAAAAAAATTCTTGACGAAAAAATAAGTAATGAAAAAATCGAGGAAATTGTCGACAAAGAACCGATTATTGAAGAAAAAGAACCGATTAAAGAAATCGTTAACTTAAAATCCAAACTCGATTTAAAGGCGCAAAGTTTAGATATCGATGAAATTATAGAAACTTTTTCAAATAAATATAAAATCGACGGGGATTTTATTAAAGCGATAATTAAACAGGAATCAAACTTCAACCCTAAAGCAACAAGCAAAAAAGGCGCAATGGGTTTAATGCAGCTAATGCCAAAAACGGCAAAAAGCCTTGGGGTGGTGGATGCTTACAATCCAATGGAGAATATTGAAGGTGGAGTTAAGTATTTAAAAGGATTATTGGATAAATACGACAACAACAAACAACTTGCTCTAGCCGCTTACAACGCAGGGAGCGGAGCTGTTAAAAAATACGGAGGAATTCCTCCTTATAAAGAAACGCAGAATTATGTCAATACAATTATGAGCAACTACAACAAAATTAAAGAGGTGAAACTATGATTTCAAGAGGAATAGCAGCTTTATCCAAAGGAATGGAAGCTTTAATCAACTTCGAAGACGTAACTGCTCATAATATTGCAAACGTTACAACCGCAGGTTTTAAAAGAACAAATATTACCTTCCAGAATATATTAGATTCCAAGGTTCAAACAAAAAACGCCCTTGGAACAAAAGAAGAAGTCGGGTCTTTGAGTATTGGTCCAAGGGTTGATAGAACTTATATCGATTTTTCCCAAGGGGGCTTAATGGATTCGAACAACAAATTAGATGTTGCTTTTCAAGGGGATGGATTTTTTAAAGTCCGCTATCAAGATATCCCTGATAACGCTCAATACGATGAAAGAAACTATTATTACCAAAGAACAGGGAATTTTGCCTTAACAGAGGATAATTTTCTTGTTAACAAAGACGGCGATTATATAATGGATGTTCAAAACCGAAGAATTCGAATTACAAGAGACCCTGAAAGCGAGGATAAAAACGAAATGAATAGATTAGAGGTTGAAAAAGACCTTATTATAGCGGAAAACGGACAAATTAGTTTAAATAATCCGAATTTTAGTGCTAATTTACAAAAAATTCAAATTTGTGATTTTATAGACAAAACAAAAATTTCAGGAGTCGGAGAAGCAAAATATTTACCGATTTACGGACAAAACCCGGGAGTTTATACAAAACAAGACGGAACTTTTTCACTTCAACAAGGAAAAATCGAAATGTCGAATGCTAATACAATTAAGGAAATGTTAAATTCAATCAATATTTCAAGGGGTTATGAATCAATGAGTACAATCCTTAAAACCCAAAGTGAAACACTGGGACAAGGAATTGCACTTGGAAACATTTCAAGATAGGAGAAAATAAATGTTAAGAGCTCTAACAACCGCAGCAACAGGAATGATTGCACAACAAAACAACTTAGATGTAATTTCTCATAATATCGCAAACTTATCAACTTATGGATATAAAAAAGTGAGGGCGGAGTTTCAAGACCTGTTGAGTCAGGTTCATAGAACCCCGGGCGCTCAAATGGGACAAGGAACTTATCAGCCGGTTGGAATCGAGGTTGGATTGGGCGTTAAAACAAGTGCCACAACAAGAGTATTCACAACAGGAACCCTACAAAGCACTGATAGACAACTGGACATGGCAATTGCCGGGGACGGATTCTTCCAAATCACAATGGACGACGGATCCATTGCCTACACCCGTGATGGGGCTTGGCAAATGGACGCAAACGGACAAATCGTAACTTCGGACGGATATCAACTGCAACCCCCGATTACAATTCCAGTTAACGCTAAAGATATTACCGTATCTCAAGCAGGGATTGTTTCTTGCACAACAGGAACAAACTCGGAACAAACCCAATTGGGTCAAATTCAACTTGTTAAATTCCAAAATCCTTCAGGATTGCTTGCTATAGGACACAATTTGTATCGTGAAACACAAGCTTCAGGAACCCCCTTGCAGGGAACCGCAGGGGAAGACGGCTATGGAACAATTGAACAGTGTTTCCTTGAAGGATCAAACGTTCAAACTGTAGAAGAACTTGTTAATTTGATTAAAACAGAACGTGCTTATGAAACAAATTCTAAAGTAATTACAGCAGGGTCAGATATATTACAACAAACTAATCAGATAGTATAAATATGAAAAAATTAACTAAAAATTTAATATTTTTATTAACGATTTTGTTTCTTAATCAAAGCGCTTTTTGTTATGTTCTTTCGGGGAGCGAGCTTTATCAGGAAATTTATCAAAAAATAAAAAATACAACAAATTTTGATAATTTCAAGATTAATATTACAGGAATTCCCCAGGAAAAAATAATTACAAATGAAAAAACCAAACCAAGGATTGAAATTATAAACCAGAATAAAAATTTCGAACCCAATTCATACAAAAGGGTTGTTGTTAAAGATTCTAATAACAACACGATTAAAACTTTTCCGATTAATGTCCAAACACTTGTTTATAAAGAAGTTTTGGTTGCAAAAAATCCGATTAATTATGGGGGTTCGATTGATTCAAGCAATACAATAAAAGAAAAAAAAGAAGTTTCAAGATATCTTAATAAAATTCTTGAGGATTTACCCAAAAATATTAGTGCTAATAGAAACTATCCCAAGGGAAGTTTAATTCTAGTCGATGGAATAAAACAAAAACCTTTGGTGGATAAGAATTCAACTGTAGATATAATTTTCTTATCTCAAAAGGGTTTAAAAATAACTTTGCAGGGAAAAGCCTTAAAAGAAGGGGCTTTTGGAGAAACAATCCAGGTTAGAACAAATAAATACAACAAAATTTATTCAGCGCAAGTAAGCTCGAATAATCAAGTAACAGTAAGGATTTAGGGAATGAAAAAAATAGCTGTATTATTAATATTATTAGTTTCAACAGTGAACGGGGAAAGTTTATTCTCGCTCAATGCCTCACAAAATGCGCTAATTGAACCAAGAGCGCTTTATTCAAGTGTTAGAGCTCGAGGAGTTGGGGATTTGGTTTCAATTGTAATCGACGAAGCTCCTACAATGAGTGATTCAGGGACTTATTCAACAAATAAATCGAGTTCTTTAGCTGAGAATTTTACTAATGCAATGAATATATTATTCAAAACAAAACTTAAAGGTGCACTAGATGGAACAACAGGGGATTTAGACGTTTCAGGGGGAACCCAAATGACAAGATCCCTAAGTTTATCGGATATTGTTGTAGCGCAGGTTGTACAGGTTTTGCCCAATGGAAATCTTCTTGTTCAGGGCAAAAAAAGTCTTGTTAATCAAAACGAAAGGCTTGATTTGATAATTTCAGGGATAGTTGACCCTAAATGGATTAATCAATCAGGAGAAATTAATTCAAGCCAGGTTGCTAATCTGCAATTTGCAATGAACGGAGCGGGAACGGTTTCTCGAGGTCAAAACGAAGGAATTCTAAACCGTGCAATAAGAACAGTTTTCTAGGATATAAAATAATGAAAAAATTAATGACTTTTCTAATTCTTACAATGTTAATCCTCCCAATTGAACAAGTTGGGGCAATTTCCGAGCAAACCGTAAGAATTAAAGATATAACCCACGTTAAAGGAATTAGAGAAAACCAGGTTGTGGGCTACGGGTTAGTTGTGGGACTTCAAAACACAGGGGATAATTCCCGTCACACCCAAATGACGAGTCAACAAATGCTCCTTGCCTTAGGGACTGTTATTGATCAATCAAATTATATCCAAAAAGGAACATCGGCTGCGGTTATTGTAACTGCTACCATTCCTCCTTTTGCTAAGGAAGGGGATAAAATTGATGTTACGGTTTCTGCTATGGCGGACGCTAAAAGTTTATCAGGAGGGGTTTTAGTTCAAACTCAACTTAGAGCTCCAAATGGTGAAATTGTAGCAGTAGCGCAGGGTCCTGTAAGCACAGGTGGTGTTAAAGCAAGTAGTGGTGGCGCAAGTTCCTCTAAAGGTGTTACAACAACAGGAAGGGTTCCAAACGGAGGGATTATTGAAAGAGATATCCTAACTTCAATCGGAGATGAAACCAGTTTGACTCTTTTGTTGGATAAAGCCGATTATACCATGGCAAGCAGGATTTCAAAAACAATTGCAACAAGAATTGCCCCCGCTAAAGCGATTGACGGCGGGGCGGTTGAAGTTTCAATTCCACAAAAATACAGAAACGATAGAGTGACTTTTTTAGCCTTAATTGAGAATCAAATCGTCGGGGCGGTAAGTGAAAAAGCAAAAGTTGTAGTAAACGAAAGAACAGGAACAATTGTAATCGGTGGTAATACAAAATTATTGCCTGCAGCCATTGCCCACGGAGGAATTACAATTACAATTAGTGTTGAGAATGAAATTGTCCAACCGAATCCTTTTTCTCAAGGACAAACCGCACTTCAACAAAACGCAGGGGTTCAAATAACCGAAAGACAGGCGTCTTTAATTGAAATGCAAGCTAATTCAAGTTTATCCGATTTGGTTAGTGCGCTTAATAACATCGGGGTAACTCCCTTAGATTTAATTGCAATTTTGCAAGCGCTATCAAGCGCAGGGTCATTACAAGCTGAAATTGAGGTGATTTAATGAACAACTATATTGAAAACATTGGTTCAACTTATTATGACAACAGTTCTGACTTTTCAGCCCTTAATCAAATTAAACAGGGAACAAAAAACGAGCGTGAACAACTAAAAAAAGTTTCTGTTGAATTCGAATCGATTTTTATATCCAAAATGCTCAATGAATTGGATAAAACAGTAGATAAATCGGGTTCTTTATTTCAAGAATCAAAATATTTGGATAATTTAAAATCGTTTATGTACAACGATATTGCAAGAACCATTGCTTCGGACGATAAAATGAGCTTGGGAATAGCAAAACAAATGTATACACAACTGGAAAAAACCGTTAAAGGATAAAAAGTGGATATTAATAATACAAACTCAATTTCTTCAATCAATTTAAACACAAGAAATCATAACTTTGAACCAACTAAAAAACCAATAAAACAAGAACTTCCAAAAGAAGATTTTAAACAGGAAGATATTAATTTAATCGACAAAAAAAGCTCCAGGTTAAAAGTTAATGTCGATGAAATTCAAAAATACGCATCTATGGTGGGTGAGAATTTATCCGTTGATGATATTAACTATGGTTTAATGTATGGAAGAAGTGTAATTGCTGATTACAGCGCTTAAAAAGGAAAATTATGACATTTGATGAAATTTATTCAACTTACAAACAACTAAAAAATAATTTAATTGAAAAAAAACAAACAATCATCCAAAAAGACCTTGAAAAAATGCAGGTTTTAGACGAGAATATGTCTGAACTATGTGAAAAAATAACAAAATTCGATTTTGAGAAGTATAATCTATCAAACGAGGAAAAAGACGAACTTAAAAAAATCGTTGTAGAAATTAAAGAGCTTAATAAAAATAATGAAATCTTAATAAATCATTCATTAAATGTTATAAATGGGCTTTTATCTGGAATTTTAAATATAGTTCATAAAGAAAAAAATACTTACAACGAAAAAGGAATCAAGACTCAAGAAAACAGTCTTAATATTTCATCAATTCAAGAAGAGGCTTAAAAATAAAAGGATTTATTTATGTCATTAAACCAATCAATGAATATCGCACTTGGATCAATGAGAAACCACCAATACGCACTTACAGTGGTTTCACAAAACATTGCCAATTTAAATGTTGACAATTATCACAAACAAAGAGTAAATTTTGTTACAAACGAATACACAACCGATTGTGATACGGTTTATTCAACAATAAGAGGAATGAACGGAGCTTCGATTTCTTCTTTATCTAATTATATTGACAACGGAATGTTTAAGAATATGTTAAATGCTAAATCCGACGCTAATTATTACAACAATTTAGCAAATCAACTTGGAAAACTGGAAGATATTTCGGATGATTTAGGGGATAATGGATTAAACGCTCTTTTGAATGAATTTTTTAAAGCGGCGGGTGCGCTGGAGCAAATGCCCTCTGATATTTCAATTCGAGAACAATTTGTAAACGCAGCGCAGAATGTTGTTGATAAATTCTCGGATATTTCGAATAAATATGATAAAGCAAAAGATAATTCAATCGAAGAGGCAAAAACCGCAACTGAAAACATTAACAAGCTTTTAGATGATTTGGTTGAAATGAACAAAGCTCATATTAAAAACGGCGGAGGGACAACAACTCAAGCTCAAATCAACACGATTCTGGAGGAATTATCAACCTATATTCCAATAACAACCGACACAAATCAAAACGGCTCAGTTAATTTATACATTAACGGAATTAGTGTTGTTGAGGGAGGAAAACAGCGCTATAGTTTGGATTTAACCGTAAATAAAGACGATATTAACTCTACAATTAACTTCGGTTTAAAATCAATTGAGAATCCTGATTATGTTATTACCAAAGGAATTACAGAATCTTTAAACAAAGGCTCACTAAGAAGTTATGTTGAGTTCTTAAATGGTCAAAACGGTTCTTTTTCTAATGTTAATGATATGAAAAATTCATTGAATGCTGCTGCGACTGATTTTTGTAAAGCGCTTAATGAAATTCAGCTTTATGACGATGGAAATTCTTTTGCAGCCTCAATTACAACCGATGTTGACGGTAATTTGATTCTTGAAAAAGCAACAACTCCTTTTATTGATACAATTGATGGGACGACTGACTTTCGAGCTGATAATATTAAAATTAACGACGATATTTTGTCTAATCCCTATAAAATTAGTGCCTCAAGGATTGATTTAGCTGATTTTAACGGATCCGATTGGACGCACGCCATTGGAAACGCAGACAACGCAATTGAGTTTAGCGCTTTGCAGAATAAAAAAATATGTTCAATAGGAGACGGTACAAATAACGCAACCTTATCACAATTCTTAGTCCACGCAGCCTCTAAAAACGGCGGGGATTTGAATCAAATTAATTCTAAAGCAAAAACTTATGACGATATCTATCAAACAGACGCAAATAACTATGCGAATTTAATCGGTGTTAATTTAGACGAAGAATTATCGGATATGATTCGCTATCAAAGGGCTTTTGAGGCGTCCGCAAGAATTTTTTCAACAGTTAATGACCTTATGGGTACAATTCTTCAAATGGTTTAATAAAAAGGATTTTAATTATGAGAATTGCAACAACAACATTATCTAAAACACTATCAAGTTCAATGGGCGGTTCATACAACAACTATGTGAATCTTCTCAATAAAATTGCAGGTGGTAAAAATTTTACTAAAGTATCTGAGAATCCGACTGACGCTACTAAGGTGTTAAAATTAAAAGATGAAATCGCTAAAATAAACGAATATCAAAGCAACATTAAAGCGGCGACAACTGAAATGGACCTTGCTTATGACACTTTAGGCGAAATTGTAGACGAATTAAGCAACATTAACGCAAGTATCGCTGCGGCTGCAACCGGAACAACAACCCCTGACGACGCAAAAGCTTACGGGGATGAAATTAAAGAAAAAGTTGCAACAATTAAAGATAAAATTAATATTAAATATTTGGATAACTATATTTTTTCAGGCACCTACACAAATGTTAAACCATATTCAGATAACGTTGGGACAACTACCTATCAAGGGTCAATTGATAGTGCGTCCGATAGAAATATTACAATAGGGGAAAATAAAACTTTCACCTACAATCTTTCAGGTGATAAAATTTTCGAACTTAACAACAATAATAACTTTTTTAATGAAATGGAAGATTTAGATAATCTTCTAAGACAAGAACCCTTGGATCACGATAAAATTAGAGAAAAATTGGGGGTTTTAGAAGAAGTTACTAAAAATATCTCGCAAGCACAAGGATCAATTAGCGCAAAAGTAATAAAATTAACCGCCTTAGGGGATTCTAATACAAATGAACTTACAAAACTAACGCAAGACAGGGTTGATTTGGAAGAAGTTGATATTATTAAAGCGGCGTCCGATTTAATGAGCGCTCAACAAGCGCTCCAAGCCAGCTATTTAGTAGGATCCCAGATAATGTCAAGTGTTTCCTTGCTTGATTATCTATAAAAATATATAAATTAAACTTACCATTGTCCTCTTATTATTAAGAGGTCTTTTTTTTATGTTTTAATTGGAACAAAGGAAAATAACTTCCTCGCAAAAGAAATTATCGAATATTTTATACAAAAATCCTTTTTTTACCTTCGCTTTATTCATACATATTTTCTTTTCAATTGTAAAATTATTGTCTTTTGCAAATTGGAAAAAATCTTTAATCGTTAAAAGATGAATATTAGGAGTATTAAACCATTCGAAAGGTAATATCTTTGATTTAGGCATTTTTCCCTTAAACAAAAGATAGAATCTTACTTTATAGAAAGCAAAATTAGGAAAACTTACAACAATTTTTCTCCCGACCCTCAACATTTCCTTAATTACATAATCGGGGTTCTGCGTTGATTGAACCGTTTGATTAAGAATCACATAGTCATAAGATTGATTGGGATAATCGCTTAAACCTTCGTCAATATCCCCTTGAACAACAGACAAACCCTTTTCAAGACATTTAACGATATTTTTTTGATCAATATCGATTCCACGAGCTTTAACTCCCTTATCTTTGAGCATTTTAAGCAAAGTTCCGTCCCCGCAGCCCAAATCCAGGACATTTGAATTTTTTTCAATAATATCCAGAATAATTGAATAATTAAGGTGTAATCCCTTGGATTCTATGTAATGTTTATCAATAATAATTATTCACTCCTTAAAAAACTCTTAATAATTTTTGTTTGTGTTTCATATTCCAATAAAAATGCATCGTGTCCACAAGGGGATTCGATTTCACAATAAGAAACATCTTTTTTGTTGTGCATTAGTGCTTTACAAAGCTCTTTTGATTGACTCGGGGGAAATAACCAGTCACTGGAAAAAGAAATGACAAGATATTTCGCCTCGGTATCTTTAAAAGCAGATTCTAAAGACCCGTATTTTTTTGCAATATCAAAGTAATCAACAGCTTTAGTTATATAAAGATAACTATTAGCATCGAACCTATCGACAAAAACCTGTCCTTGGTGGGCAAGGTAGCTTTCAACTTCAAAATCAATTCCAAAATCAAAACTTGGAGTGTTTTTGTCTTGAAATCTTCTATCGAATTTATTCTGCATTGCCTCTTGACAAAGATAGGTAATATGACCCACCATTCTTGCAATACTTAAACCTTTATCGGGTTTTTTTGAATGATAATAATTGCCTCCTTGAAAATTAGGGTCTTGCAGAATTGCGTTTCTTCCAACAGCGTTAAAAGCGATACTTTGAGTGGATAATTTATGAGTTGAAGCAATGACAATTACCCGATTAACCATTTTTTTATAATCAAGCGCCCATTGGAGCGCTTGCATTCCACCCATTGACCCTCCTGCAACGGTGAGTTTTTTAACCCCCAAATAATCAATTAATTTTTTTTGAACACGAACAACATCCGAAATTGTAATTACAGGAAAACTTAATCCATACTCTACACCTGTTTCAGGGTTAATTGAATTAGGACCTGTGGTTCCTTTGCAACCCCCCAGCATATTGGAACAAATGACAAAATATTTGTTTGTGTCGAACGCTTTATTCTCCCCAACCATATCATTCCACCAGCCGGGACGAGTTTCACCCTCGTGATATCCTGCAGCGTGAGCGTCTCCTGTTAATGCGTGCAATAAAAGAATCGCATTATCGGCTTTGTCGTTTAGTTTCCCGTAAGTTTCATATGCAACTTGGATATTATTTAAACTTTTTCCTGATTCAAGTTCAATATTCTCATTAATTGTGTAATATTTTGTTTCAACTATCATTTCTGAGATTCTCTTATTGCATTATCCAAATCTTCGATAATATCGTCTATATCTTCTAAACCAACAGAAAAACGCATTGTATCGTCGCCTATTCCACAGGCTTTCATTTGGGTTTCATTCAATTGTCTGTGGGTTGTAATATAAGGATAAGTAATAATACTTCTTGTATCTCCAATATTTGTTGTAAAAATAGGAATTTTTAGCGCCTCAATAAACTTAACCCCTGCTTTTGCTCCTCCAACCAATCCGAACCCGACAATCGAAGAACAGCCACGAGGTGTGTATTTTTTCGCTAATTTATAATATTTATTATCCTCCAGCATTGGATAGTTAACCCAGGAAATATATTTATTGTTATTTAAGTACTTAGCAACCTTAAGAGCCGATTCACAGTGTTTTTGCATACGAAGACTCAAAGTTTCAAGTCCCGAAATTGTTAAATAAGAATTAAAAGGACTCGGACAGCTCCCTAAATCCCTAATTAGCTGCGCTCTTGCTTTAACAATATAAGCGCTTTCTTTAAAAGTTTCACTGTACACAATTCCGTGGTAGGATTCATCGGGTTTTGTTAGTTCGGGGAATTTTCCTGCTTTTTCCCAATCAAATTTCCCTGAATCAACAATAATTCCACCCATAGCGTTTCCGTGACCCGATAAATATTTTGTTGTTGAATGAACAACAATATCCGCTCCCCATTCAATCGGATTGCACAAATAAGGGGTTGGAATTGTGTTATCGACAATTAAGGGAATATTGTTGTTGTGTGCTAATTGAGCCAATTTTTCAATGTCTATAATATTTAAAGCAGGATTACTTAAAAGTTCGATAAAAATACATCTTGTTTTATCATTAATTAACTTTTCAAAATCCTCAATTTCATCGGTTTTCGAGAATCGTACATTAATTCCTAATTTTTTGAATGTTGAGGAAAAAAGATTGCAAGTCCCGCCATACAAAGTCGAAGACGCAACAATTTCTTGATTGCAACTTGTAATATTAAGAATCGCAGCGGTTGTTGCCGCTTGTCCCGAGGAAAAAGAAAGAGCCCCGACGCCACCCTCCAGTTCAGCGATTCTTTTTTCTAAGATATTGTTAGTTGGATTAGAAAGTCTTGTGTAAATATCTCCCTCGCACTTTAAATCAAATAAATCCGCCCCTCTTTGAACGGATCCAAAGTCAAAAGCAGTTGTCGGATAAATCGGAACATTAATACTCATATTATGTTCTTTAGGATTAAACCCCGAATGAAGAAGTTTTGTATCGAATTTCATTTCTCCCCCTTTTTATTTTTTCTTATTAAAACATATTTTTAGTTTATTCACAAATAAATTCAATTTAGTTACAATATTAAAAAATGTTTCTGGATAAAATTCTAAATCTTATATATAATCAAAAATGCGTTATTTGTTCTTGTTCAAAAACTGATGATTTGTTGTGCAAAACCTGTGCAAAACAAATTAATTATTTATCGACTTATGCACATAGAATTTATCGAAATATTAAAATTTTTAGTTGTTTTAACTACACAGGAATAATTAAAAAATTAATCCAGCTGTTAAAATTCTCCCATCATAAAAAATGCGCTGTTGTTTTAGGGAAACTTACTTATCAATATATTCAAAAAATGGATTTATCTAATCCTATTATAATTTATCCTCCGAGTTTTTTTCTAAAAAGCGCTAATCGGGGTTATAATCATATGGAATTAATTGCAAAAGAGCTCAAAAAGCTTGGCGGGTTTAGACTTGAAGGGAATTTAATTAAAAAAATAAAATACACAAAACCGCAATACAGCGCTAAGAATAGAAAGAAAAATATCCAAGGAAGTTATAGAATTAACGAAAAAATAGCGAAAAAACTAGAGAATGAAAATTTTTTGTTATTAGATGACATTACAACCTCAGGAGCAACAATTGAGGAACTTATTAATTGTTTACTTGATTCAGGGATTAAAAATATTACTGTTCTTACAATTTCTAAAGCAAGATAGATATTAACAACCTTGTTAATATCTTTGCACAATTTATTCACAATAAAAAACCCGATAAAAACAATACTTTCAGCCACTTTTGCACAAATATTATTCCTTTATTATAGATTATTAAATTTATATATAAATATATATTTATATAATATAAAAAAATGTTAAAAAGCGATTTAGGATATATTTGTTGCTTTTTGGTTTTTATAATATAATTTTAGAATAATAAATTTGGAGTAACCACGTGGAAATAATTTTAAATAAAGAAGATTTTTCGTCAGGAATTAAAATTGTAGAAAAAATAACCTCACAAAAAGCGCTGCAGCCAATTTTGTCCAATATTCTAATTGAAACAATTGCTACTGATAGAATTCGTTTTAGCGCAACTGACTTAAATCTTGCAATCGATTATAAAACCAAAGCCGAAGTTATTAAAGAAGGGTCAATTACAATTAGCGCAAAAAAAATATCGGAAATTGTTTCTAAGCTTCCAAGTGTTGAAATTGCGCTAAAAACTGTTGAAGATTCTGATAATATCAAAATTAAAAGCCAAAAAACCGAATTCGATTTAATCGGACTTAACCCAAACGAATTTCCACAGGTTATTGAAAAAAACGACGAGAATACAATTAAAAAAGTAGTTCTTAATAAAAATGAATTCCAAAAAGCAATAAAACAGGTAATTTTTGCAGTTTCAAACCAGGAAACCCAGGCGGTTTTGACAGGGGTTTGTTTTAATATTGAGAATAAAACTTTAGAACTTGCCGCAACTGACGGAAACAGATTAACAAGAATTCAAAAAGAAATTGACGAGGAAATTGAAGGCAATATCAACTTTATAGTTCCTGCTAAAACTCTTAATGAAATCCAGAGAATTTCATCTATTGTTGAGGATGAGAATATTACTTTAAAAATTCAAAAAAACAAAATTATTTTTGAATTCGAAAACCTGACTTTCCAATCAAGACTCATTGAAGGGGTTTATCCCAAGTATCAACAGTTAATTCCTAATTCAAGCGAGAAAAAAATTGTGGTAGATAGAGTTGAACTTATAAATTCAATCGAAAGAGTTTCTATTATGGTTAATGATAGAACAAATGTTGTTCGATTCAATTTTACCAACTCCCAGCTCGAAATCCTTGCCGATACTCCGGATGCCGGTCGATCCAAGGATTATATTGATATAGAATATAATTATGACGATATATTAACCGCATTCAACTATAAATATGTCTTAGACGGTTTAAAATCAATGGAATCGAAGTTTATTGAAATTGAAATTTCAGATGTTCTTGCCGCAACGATTTTTAAACCCCAAGACGATAACAATAATTATATCTGTTTAATAATGCCCGTTAAGGTTCAATAGGTGAAAAATGAAAGTAAGTGTTAAAGTTCCTGCAACTGTAGCTAATCTTGGTCCCGGATTCGATTGTTTCGGATTGGCTTTGCCTTTATATAATATCGTAACCCTTGAAGAAACCGTTCTTCCGGGGTCGGGGATTGAAATTAATATTATTAATGAAAAAAATAATGAAGGAGCAAATTTAGACGATGTTCCGACTGATAAAACAAATATTGTCTATAAAGCAATAGAACTTTTGTATAATTTTATCGGTCAAACCCCAAATGAACTTAAAATTACAATTAAAACACAAATCCCAATTTCAAGAGGTCTGGGCTCAAGCGCCTCTGTAATTGTCGGGGGCTTAATCGCAGCTAATGAACTTTTAGGAAGACCGGCTGATGAAAAAGTTCTAATGTCGATTGCAACTGAAATTGAGGGACATCCTGATAATATAACCCCTGCTTTTAAAGGTGGAATTACGATGTCTTCTTGGGAAGAGGACGGATCTGTACTGTATCGAAAACTGCCCTGGAACGATAACTGGAAGTTAATGATTTGCATCCCTGATTATGAGCTTAACACAGAAATTTCTCGTTCGGTTTTACCTAAAGAGGTTCCCTTAAAAGATGCCGTATTTAATTTAAAAAGATCTGCAATGTTTGTTGACGCACTTTATAGTGAAGACGAAAATTTCTTAAGAGCAGCGCTTTTTGATAAACTCCATCAGCCATACAGGGAAAAATTGGTTCCCGGAATGAGCGATATTACGAAGAATTTAAAACACACAAATAGTGTTATTGGGACTGTGCTTTGCGGCGCCGGACCTGCGATTGCAATAATTTATAATGGAATTAATGTTGCTGAAATTAAAGAAACAGTGACAAATACTTGGAATTATCATAATGTTAAAACCGGATTTTTGAATCTTCCGATTGAAAAAGAAGGTGCTTGTATAATTAATTAAAAAGAGGTGAGAATGAAAAAAATATTACTTTCAACTTTGATTTTTTTGAGCGCTCAAAGCTGTTTCGCTGCGATTGGATACATTGATTACAGTTATATGTACAGTAATATCCCGATTTCTAAGGAATATAAAAAAAGAGCGGATATTAAAGCAAATCAAGTAAGAAACTACAATCTTGCTACCCAAAAATCCATAAATGCGCAAAAAACCCTTGAAGGTAAACAACAAGTAAGAGATTCAAGAAAAGAAAATTTATATAAACTTGAAAAAGAATATATCGAACTAAGATACAAACAACAAGCGGTTGTTGTTGAAAAAGTCGAAAAGGCTGCTGAAATTGTAAGAGCAAAAAAAGGACTCGATATGATTGTTGATAAAAAATATCGTGTAGCAGGCGGCGTTGATTGCACTCAAGAAGTTTTTAAGGCAATTAAATAAAAATGTTTAATTTTGATTGTATTGTAGTAGGTGCAGGTCACGCTGGGGTTGAAGCTGCAATTAGCGCTTCAAGATTGGGATTAAAAACATTAATTGCTACTTTAAATATCGATTATATCGGATTAATGCCTTGTAATCCCGCAATCGGGGGACCTGCTAAATCTAATTTGGTTCGAGAAATTGACGCTCTGGGTGGAGTAATGGGGGAATTAGTGGATTCAACTTATTTGCAGCTAAAAACCCTGAATCAATCAAAAGGACCCGCAGTTAGAGCATTAAGAGCGCAATCCGATAAAAAAGAATATCGATCTTGCGCTAGGAATTATTTAGAAAAAGAAGACAACCTAACAATTAAACAAATCCAAATTGTTGATTTAATTGTTGAGAATAATGAAATCCAAGGGGTTATAGACGAACTTGGAATTATCTATAAATCAAAAGTTGTAATCCTAACAACAGGGACAAGTCTGGACGGAACAATATACATTGGCGATAAAACCTTTAAGCAAGGAAGATTAGGGGAAAGAAGTGCATATGGCTTAAGTGATAGATTAAAAAAACTTGGGTTTAATGTTCGAAAACTAAAAACCGGAACCCCTGCCCGCATTGATTCAAGAACAATTAACTACAACAAACTTGAACTTCATCCGGGGGATAATACGGATAACAATTTATTGAGATTTTTTAGTTTTAAACCAAATCGCCCTATAAGAAAGCAATATCCTTGTTATTTAACCAAAACAACCGAAAAAACCCATCAAATTATAAAAGATAATTTGTCAAAATCCCCTCTTTATCGGGGTTTGATTACAGGGGTTGGTCCAAGATATTGTCCTAGTATTGAAGATAAGGTTGTTCGATTTAAAGACAATCCTTCTCATCATATTTTTATTGAACCTGAAGGATTGGACACTTACGAAGTCTATATTCAAGGATTCTCAACCAGTCTTCCGATTGAAGTCCAATTTGAAATGATACATTCACTTCCGGGACTGGAACAAGCAAGCGTTATAAAACCCGCTTATGCTGTTGAATACGACAGTGTTTGCGCCCTTGAACTCGATTGCGGATTAATGACCAAAAAAATTAAAGGCTTATTTTTAGCAGGACAAATTAACGGAACCTCAGGCTATGAAGAAGCTGCGGCACAAGGACTTGTAGCGGGGGTTAATACCTATAATTATTTAAATAATAAAAACTACATTGATTTAAATCGAAAAAATTCCTACATTGGGACTTTAATCGATGATTTAATAACAAAAGATATAGACGAACCCTATAGAATGCTAACATCAAGAAGTGAATACAGATTAATCCTAAGACAGGATAACGCCGATTTGAGATTGGCTGAAATTGGCTATAATCAGGGATTATTAAGTGAAAACGATATCTTAAGAAAAAGATTTAAAGAGCAATCCATTGAAATTGAAAAAGAATCACTTAATCAATTCAAAATTAGTGCAAATGAGAAAAATAAGGCGATTCTAGCTCAATACGAGGAAAATTTAGAAGTTGGAACAAACGGATTTAATCTTCTAAAACGACCCAATGTTGATTACAAAGTTTTAATGGAATTGGGCTATAATCCTAATATTAACAGTAACGACGAATATTTAAAAAGAGATATTTTCGAGCAAGTTGAAATTTTAATAAAATACGATGGATACATAAAACGTCAAAATATTCAAATTGAAAATCAGGCAAAAACCGATGATATAAAGATTCCGGAGGATATTGATTATAGTTCGATTGTTCAAATATCTAATGAATCTAAAGAAAAGTTAATTAAAATTAAACCAAAAACAATAGGTCAAGCCCTAAGAATCGGCGGGGTAAAACCGGCTGATATTTCAATTCTTATGGTTTTAATTAAGAATCATCAAATTAAAAAATAAAAGGATTTAGGGGGTAAGTTGAACTTACCCCCTGTAATTTTATTGATATTTTTTGAATAAAATAGACGCATTCTGCCCGCCAAATCCAAATGAATTTGTAAGAGCGTAGTTGACGTCTTCTTTTATTGCTTTATTAGGAACATAATTTAAATTTGCAACCTCAGGGTCTTGATTTTCTAAATTAATCGTTGGCGGAATAATTCCGTTTTTAATTGTAAGTGCGCAAACAATTGATTCAGCCGCCCCTGTTGCTCCAATCATATGACCGTGCATAGATTTTGTTGAGGAAACTTTTAAATTTTTATTTGTGTTCAAATCCCCGAATAATCCACTAATTGCTTGTGATTCAGCGATATCACCCAAATGGGTTGAAGTTCCGTGGGCATTAATGTAGTTAACATCTTGAGCTTGAACTTTTGCGTCTTGTAATGCCAGCTCCATTGCTTTTTTTGCCCCAACTCCGCTTGGATCGGGAGCAACCATATCATATGCGTCCCCTGTTTGACCATAACCAACCACTTCAGCGTAAATTTTAGCGTTTCTATTAAGTGCGTGGTTTAGTTCTTCTAAGATTAAACAAGCCCCGCCTTCGCCCATTACAAAACCGTCTCTATCAATATCATAAGGACGACTTGCACGCTCAGGTTCATCGTTTCTTCTGGATAATGTTCTTGCGGTTGTAAAAGCTCCGATTCCAATGTGAGTCATAACTGCCTCTGTTCCACCTGCAATAATAACATCAGCATCGTTGTATTGAATTGATCTAAAAGCATCTCCAACGCAATGTGCGCTTGTTGCGCAAGCCGTAACAATTGCTTTATTTAAACCTTTTGCTTTGTGACGCATTGAAACTCGACCTGCTGCCATGTTGCAAATTAACATTGGGATTGTAAAAGGAGAACATTTGGTCGGACCTCTTGAAATTATTGCTAAATGCTGTTTTTCGAAAGTATCAAAACCGCCTGCACCGGATCCTACAATAACTCCAACTCGATAAGGGTCTTCTTTTTCTATATCAAGACCTGAATCTTTAACCGCCTCGTCTGACGCAACACAAGCAAATTGAGTGTATCTGTCCATTCTTTTCATTTCTTTTGGTTCAAGAAGATTGTTGTCGATAACTTCTTGTTCGAAAGTTGTTGCTTCAGCTCCAATTGTAACAAGATGTCCTTCAAGAGGGATTCTTGTCAGTGTTTTAACTCCGGATTTTCCTTCAATTAAAGAATTCCAAAATTTATCAACACCACATCCAAAAGGACTTACAATTCCTATACCGGTAATGACTACACGTCTTTTATCCATAATTCTCCTCAAATCTTAATTTTTTAATGGTAATTTTTTGTTAAAAAACTGCAAAAGGTGTCTTTTGCAGTTTTTGAGCTTTTTTAAGTTGTATTTTGGCTTAGATATTTAGCCGTTGAAACTCAATTTGCTTTCGACAAGAAATATACTAAGCTTTTAATATTGTTATTGATGAGCTTCAATGTAGTTAACTGCATCTTGAACTGTAGCGATTTTTTCAGCATCTTCATCAGGAATTTCACATCCGAATGCTTCTTCAAAAGCCATTACTAACTCAACTGTATCTAGTGAATCAGCGCCAAGGTCAGCAGTGAAAGAAGCTTGAGGTGTTACAAGGCTTTCATCCACACTTAGTTGGTCTATTACAACTTTTTTAACTTTTTCTAAAATTTCTGTACTCATTTTTACCTCAATTAAATAATACTAAACTTTACAATTCTAATTATATAGAACACAAAATATTTTTGCAAATTCCTTTTATAATATTTACAAATATTTTCTCTCTAATCGGGCTTTTAATGCCATTTTTAGGCTTTTTTTATATGTAGTTTTGTAAATTTATTCATTTGAATTTTATTTAAAAATAATGTAATATTAAAAAAGATATTATCGAGGAAATAATAATGAATAATAAATTTAGTGCGTTTACATTGGTTGAAATTACAATAGTAATGGTTGTTATAGCCGTAATTGCGGTTATTTGTTTAACATCTTTTTATAATAAAGGCGGGGTTGATAAGAAAAAGAACTTAAGTTTATCCCAGGGCTTTTATGTTTCAATGGATAAAGCTTATCTTCACGTTGTTAATCATTACAGTAAAAAAAGATCAATTAATACTTTATACAAATATAAAACAACTACAACAGGAGGAACTTCCGAGGATTTAATCAAATATTTGGTTGAATTTGGCGACGGTCAATTCTACGGATCAGGAAATTATTCTTGTTCCGAGCTTAAAGCAACAGGAACCGCTGCAAGTTATAAAACCGGAAACGTTAAATGTGCAACTTTTCCAGGACACGTTGTAGCCGGGGTTTATTTGAACACAAGTTGTAATTCAACGGTTGCTGCAAGAGAATATTTAACTATAAACGCCCAAAACGATGCCGATACTTCAACTAAAAGTATTTCAGGCGCTTGCGGTTGGATAATTTATTCCTTTAAAGATTCGACCGAAGGAACTTTAGGAAAAGATGTTTTTGTAATTCCTTTGGGTAAATCAGCCTTCTTAATGCAATAAAGAATTATCAATCAATCTTGTTTTAGTTTGAGGAGTCTTGGCTGCGATTAATAAAAGTGTGTTTTTGTCAATTAAATCAACTGTTTCGAAAGTATTTTTATCAACAAATTCAATGTAATCAACATCTAAATCCGATAGAATTTCAAGACAGCTGTCAAGAATTGTTCTTTTGTCGTTAATTCCTTTTTTTGCTAAACTTATTGCGGTTTTGAGCGCTTTTTGAATGTTGAGCGCTAGAATTCTATCATTCTTAGATAAATACTGATTTCTGCTTGAAAGCGCCAAACCGTCTTGTTCTCGAACTATTGGACAAGGAACAATTTCAATATTAAAATCCAAATCCTTAACCATTTTTTGGATTATAAAAAGTTGTTGAGCGTCTTTTTGACCAAAATAGGCTTTGTTTGCTTTGGTTAGGTTAAAAAGTTTTGCAACAACCGTACAAACCCCGTCAAAATGTCCCGGACGGCTTTTTCCGCAAAGTTTATCCACAGCATTAACAGGAGGACAAATTAAAGTAATATTATTTTTATCGGATTTGTACATTTCCTCTATTCTAGGCGCAAAAACAATATCCACACCCTGTTGCTTGCAAAGTTCACAATCTTTTTCAAGTTTTCTTGGATATTTGTCTAAATCCTCGTTAATTCCAAATTGAATAGGATTAACAAAAATTGAAACAACGGTATTATCGTTTTGTTGGACTGATTTTTCAATTAACGATTGATGCCCTAAATGGAGCGCTCCCATTGTAGGAACCAATCCTATTGAACCTTGTAGTTTTTCAATTTCTTTTTTTAAATCCGAAATATTATCTATAATTCTCAAGTTTTTTTGCCTCATTATAATCCAGTTCAAATGATTCGTTTTTATTGGGGAAAAGCCCTTGTTCAACGTCATTGCAATAATTTTTTACAGCCTCAAGCATTTGTTCTTTAAGATTAATATATTGACGAGAAAATTTGGGTTTAAATCTATCGTATTTTCCAAATAAATCATCACTTACTAAAATTTGTCCGTCGCAACCTGCTCCCGCTCCTATTCCAATGGTCGGAACAGTGAGGTTTTTAGTTATATAAGAAGCTGATTGCTCAGCCATTAATTCAAGAACAATCGCAAAACATCCTGCTTGTTCAAGTTTTTTTGCCTGAGATAGAATTTCAAGTGTTTTATCAAAATCTTTTCCTTGAATTTTGTGTCCTGATAAACAATTAATACTCATTGGAGTAAAACCCAAGTGCCCCAGCACAGGGATTGAATTCTGAGTCAAATGTTTAATATTCTCAATCGTTAAATCGGAACAACCCTCGAGTTTTATCGCATTTGCCCCGTTTTTTATAAATAACAGGGCGTTTTTCATAGTTTCTTCCTTATTAACCTGAAAACTTCCAAAAGGCATATCGGCAACTAAAAGAGCGTTGTTGGTTGCTCTTGAAACTGCTTTTGTAAAAATAATCATTTCCTCTATTGAAATTTCAGTTGTGTCATTAAGTCCTAAAACAACCTGAGCGGCTGAATCTCCAACTAAAATCATATCAACCCCGCCTTCGTCGATATATTTAGCTGTTGAATAATCATAAGCGGTAAGTGCGGTTATTTTTTTACCCTGGTTTTTAAAACTTTGTATTTTTTTTATTGTTTTTCTCATTTTGAATGTTTTTTTAATGACCTTTTATACCAACAATATATTGCTTTTGCTACTTTTGGACAGTTGTGGCGGATTAAACCTTCACTGTTATTCTCTAAGAGCGATTGTTCAACAACCTCAACCTGCAATCTTCTAAGCTCGCAAATATCAACTTCAACAGGCAAGGATCCTTGTTGTTCGTATTTTTCGGATAGATTTTTCGGAATTGAATTATTAACAAGAACCGCATCGAAAAAGTTTTTGTTACTATCGTCGATTTCTTCTAATCGAACGTGTTCAAAAATTGTTTTAACGTGGTCTGAAACCGAGTAATTATCAGTTTCCCCGGGTTGAGTCATAGCGTTACAAACATAAATTTTCTTAGCCTTTGATTCCCAAACCGCTTTTGTAATATCTTTTACTAAAAAGTTCGAAATTACAGACGTATAAAGACTTCCCGGTCCGATTATAATTAAATCGGCATTGTGAATAGCATCAACCACATCGGGAGCCGCCTTGCAATCAGCAGGGTCTGAGCATAATTGAATTATTTTTTTCCCGGCCTCAGGAATATTGCTTTCACCTCGAACAATCGAATCGTCTTCCATTCGAGCATAAAGTTTCATATCATCACAAGTTGCGGGTAGAACCTTTCCTCGAATTAACAAAACTTTAGAGGATTCTTTTATTGCCGTAAACATATCTTTGCAAATTGCAGTCATTGCGGTGATAAAAAGATTCCCAAAACTGTGTCCTTCCAGTCCTTCGCCTGATTTAAAACGATATTGGAAAAGTTTTGTCACAATACTATCGTCGTCAGCTAAAGCTGCGATACAGTTTCTAATATCCCCCGGGGGTAAAACTCCCATTTGCTCTCTTAATCTTCCTGAGGATCCTCCGTCGTCTCCAACGGTTACAACTGCAGTAATATTATTGGTTAATGTCTTAATTCCCTTTAAAAGTGTTGATAAACCCGTTCCTCCGCCAATTGCAACGATTTTTGGTCCGTGGTTGAGTTTCATTTTTCGATAAACAACCTCACCCATAGAATCTTTAATTCTCATTAAGGATGTGTCGTTTGTGTCCATTAAACTTAAGTTTGTTTTTTTCCAGGCGAGTATAAAAAAAACAGCTCCAACGAAAATGAAAATAGCTCCGACAGGTTCCGGCGGAACAATGTGGAAAAGTTCTTTTGCGGTTTTTACGATATAGTTTAGGGGTTCCAGCTTAAAAAGAAAAGTAAAACCGATAGCAGCAAGGGTTGAACCTGTTATACTAAGTAAAAACCAACGTTTTACTCTAAGTCCCGGAATTAGCCAAATTGCGTCTTTTGGCATTTTTACTTTTTTATCAAAAATCTTCATAAAAACCTCTTATAATTGTTTTTGAACCCTGTTGTAGTTGATTGGAGTCGGTTTTATAACATCATATGCACGTTTAATATCGTCTAAGGATTTAAAATGGATTGTGTCTACTTTAAATTCTTGTTCCCTTATGGATCGAATTGATGAATTTTCGCTAAATTCTGCTTCCAATGCCGCTTTTGTTCCCAGAGATTCAACAAAATCTTTTGTTTGTTGATTCTGGACTATTAAATTCAACCAGGGGTTGATTTTTTTAATAGTTAGCGCAGTTATCCTTGCAGTTTCCTGATTTTCATTAATTGCAGTTTTTAGTGCTCCGTGGGTTCTAACTTGTTCGATTTCCAGACTAAAAGTTTTAGCATAAGCACTTATTGCTCCGATTTGATAAGTGATTACAGCTTCAAGTTCACTATCGGATAAATCCATTCTCCTATTTCCAAACCCCTGGATATCAGGATATCCAATATGCGCTCCAAGCGCCAAATTGTGCTCTTTAGCAAACAAAAGCGCTTGTTTTATACTAATAGGATCACCTGCGTGGAAACCGGAGGCAATATTAATTGAACTTGCATATTGTGCGAGTTCGAATTCTTGTTCGTTTTTATAAATTCCATATCCTTGAGCTACATCACAGTTAAAATCAAACAATTTTTTTCTCCACTATTACTTTTTAAAAAAATTATACAATGAACCAAAGAAAAAGGATACTTATTTACAAAAAAAATGTTGTCAAATTTGTCTTTGACAACATTTTTAATTTATTTTTTAACTTAAACAGATTTTGTGTATAATCTTATTTTGAATTTTGCAATTAAGATTGATTTATCTTTATCGTATGGTTCAATATAAACTTCATATAAACTGCTTAAATATTTTTCCTTAGCTATGTTTTTAAAGAATGTTTGAAGTTGAGTGTAACTTCCAACAGTTGTAAAGGTAAGTTCACAAGCGTTGTATCCTTCAACCTGTGTTGTTAGGACTTTATCGTCTTGAGGTGAGTAATTATAATCAATTGATCTAACCTTAAGACCACTGTTTGTGATATTTGAAATAACATTCTCAAACATTATTCCAAAAGAGGCAGCCGGGCTGAATTGGGCTTGTGGAACAGCATAAATTATTTTTCCGCTTTGAGCAGTGCTTTTTTTCTTTTGTCCGCTAACTCTTTTTGCTTTTATTTGTTCAAGTTTTTGCATTTTTGTTTGCATTTCCGCTTGTTTTGCCGACATTTGGCTGAATGTATCAACGGTCATTGAACCAAAGTGATAAGTTGCGTAAATGCCTCCAAATAATACCATTATTAATATAACTATGTATAAAATATTTTCTTTAATTAATTTATCCATTTGTTGCTATTCCTATTGAGCCGGTGCCATTTGTTCTGACGGTTGTTCCAGTGGTACAGAAGGAGCTTTGTTGCTTTTGATTATGATATCTTCTTCATAAGTTGGTGTTTGTTGAGTTTCACCTTCAACAGCCTCTTGTAATTTTTTAAGTATTTGTTTTTGAGTGAAATCAATATCCGTATTTGAAATTTCAAAGCTATATAGTCTATCTGTATCTTTGTTTATTGCTAAATCACCGATAAATAAGTCATCAGGATTTGGCGTTACTACTTTTAATTCCGTTAATTTGATATTAGATTCAGGAGCAACAATTCTCAAGTTTTCATAGTAATGGTAAATGTCAGGGATTGTTTGAGCGATGCCTGAAATTGCCAGTTTGTTGCCTTGTGTGTTGTAATATCTTATCAACCAAACATTTTTTGGAATATCGGTTGCAATTGAATCATAATAACGATTTGCCGTAACATTCAATCCTGCGATATCGTCAATAATTAAGTTCATATCAACTTCTTGTTTGAGCTCGTTCTGAGATTCAAGTTCAATTTGTCTATCGAGTTCTTGGACTTTTGTTGTTGTTTTATCAAGAACATTCTTAAGACTCATATCTAAGAATTTATTCCCCGCAAACAAAAGTGCGAATATAATTGCTAAAAGCGCACTTAATATTAAGCAAACTCTTACTACAAATTCATTTGTAACATCATATTCAGATCCAAGAATATTAACTGTGCCGTAAATTCCCATTGAAGCAGCGGGATCATCAGCCAAAGCATTAATTACAAGGTTGAAATCGTTTCTAACATCTGCTGCACCAAGCACTGAAAGTGACATTGATCTTGCTTTATCAGGATCAACCGACTCGTCAAGTTCAACAAATCTTTCGATATTCTTAGAGAATTTATTAGAATCAATTGTTACAACTTCACGATCAAAGTCGAGTCTGTCTTTTAATATTTTAGCGCTGATATCATCAGTTTGACTCACAATATATAATCTTTGAATTGTGTAGTTATTCAAAAGTTGAGACGAACTTGAAATGATTGCTTGATAAGCCTCATCATTAGAGAAAGACTTAATTGCAAGAGGAATTTCAGAGCATTCAATCAAGTTTTTTCCATCCATTTGGAAAATTGTGTAGCTGTTTGTGTTGATTTGCATTAAAGTCCAGCTTGCTTGTTGTTCTATCATATCGTTTATAAGACCTGATATGAACAAACCTCTTAAAGTTGCACTGTAGGAGGTTTCAACACCAACCAACTGCATTTGAATTTCATTAAAAATATCTTTTAGCTGTTCAACGATATTTTTTTGAAATGAAGTGAAAGCATATTTTTTCTGTCCCAAACCATCGGGATTAATTACGTTACACCAGCCCGAAACGGGTTCTTCTCTTTTGAATAAATAAAATTCTTCGGCTTTAGATAAAAGCGCTGTTTTAATTTCGGGTGTTGTAATTTCAGGCGGAAGTTCGATAAAATCAAAATATACGTTTGGTAAAACCATAAATGCCATGGTTTTTGGAGCAACTTCCATTTCATCAATTAATTCAGCCAAAGCTGATTTGAATTGTGTGTAGTCCTGAAAATCTCTGGTTGATAAATTGTAATCAACTTTTTTTCTGCCGTATTTTATTACAGTTTGGCTTTTTTTATCATATAAAACAGCCTCTAAACCAAGACCCGGTGTTAGTGAAACTCCGACAATTTGTTTTTGTTTTCCTGAAGTTAATAATTTTTCTAACATTTTTATAATCTAATCTTATTCACATCTACTCTTATTTTATAATACAATATTATAAAAAGATTACAAATTTTTTACACAAATATACATAATAAGGTGGATATAAATGGAAGAAAAAGAACAAAATTTTATCTATGGAAAAAACCCTGTTTATGAGGCTATAGTTAATAATCCTAAAAGAATTAACAAAATTTTTATTCAGAAAGGATTCTCATATGATAAAAGACTCAAAAAAATTGTTGATGAAGCAAATTTGAATAAAATTATTATCAAGAGCGTCAATTTGCAAAAATTTGAGCAATATTTCGATAAAAAAGTTAATTTTCAGGGCGTTATTGCGTCGGTTGCTGCGGTTTCAACAATAAGTTTAGAGGAATTTTTGAATAATAAACAACAAGGATATAAAAAACTTGTTGCACTCGATAGAATTCAGGATCCTCATAATTTTGGAGCAATTATTAGAACAATTGCAGCAGCGGGGTTTGACGGAGTTTTGATTCAGAACCACAGAAGTGCTCCTATTAATTCAATTGTTGAAAAAAGTTCATCGGGTGCGATTAATCATATTCCAATTATAAAAACAACTAGTCTTAACAGTAGTATTGAAGAATTAAAAAAACACGACTACTGGGTAATTGCAACAGATATCGAAGCCAAAGATAATTATTATGAAGTTGATTACAATGATATGAATTTTGTTATTGTAATGGGTTCTGAAGGGGAAGGAATTTCAAAAACAATTCTTAATAAAGCGGATTACAAAGTAAAAATCAACTCAAACTTTGAATCTCTTAATGTTTCAGTGGCTTTGGGCGTTGTCGTTTATGAAGCAAAAAGGCAAATTGAAATTAAAAATAATACTTTTAAATAATGATTCCAAAGCTCCTTAGAATATTGTATAATATGTTGAAGGGAAAAAAATGAAAGAAAAAACACAGGACAAAAACAAAAACGAAGATTTTTTATACGATGATTTAGATGAAGAAACTTTACTTCAGATTGATAATGACATAAACTCCTGTGAGGAACTTGAGGAAACTGAAGATAATCAAAAAAAGCACAACGAAGACTACAAATCAATAACTGCGGATGATTCGGTTAAAATTTATCTTCAACAAATTGGAAAAATTCCTCTTTTAAGTTTTAATGACGAACTTGAAATTGCAAGACAAATAAAAGAAAAACATTCACATAAAGCAAGAGAAATTTTGATTAACGCAAACTTAAGACTGGTTGTTTCAATTGCTAAAAAATATATTGGACGTGGATTATCTTTCTTGGATTTAATCCAAGAAGGGAATTTAGGGCTTATGAAAGCGGCTGAGAAGTTCGATTATTCGAAAGGATATAAATTCTCAACTTACGCTACCTGGTGGATTCAACAGGCAATTACAAGAGGAATTGCAGATAAATCAAGAATGATAAGACTCCCTGTTCATATGATTGAAACACTAAGTCGGATTAAAAGAGCAACAATCGAGCTTTCAACCGAGCTTAACAGGGTTCCCTCTAAAGAAGAAATTGCAATGAGGGTTGATATGCCCGTTAATAAACTGGTTTCTTTAATGAAAAGTTCTCAAAGTACCATTTCAATTGAGACACCTGCCAATCAAAAAGACGATACTTCTAAAATTGCCGATTTTATTGTGGATGAAACACACTTGACCCCTGATACTAAAGTTACAAGGGAGAATCTGCTTGAAGATGTGCAAAAAATGCTCAATCAATTGAATCCCAAGGAAAAAGACGTTCTTATAATGAGATACGGGCTTGACAACAACGGACAGAAAAAAACATTAGACGAAATCGGCTCAAGATACGGCGTTTCAAGGGAAAGAATCCGCCAAATTGAAACCAGAGCAATTGCAAAGCTAAAAAAACTTTGTCGTAATAAAAATCTTTCAATTAATCTTAAAAACTACATAGGGCTTGATTAAATATTCATATCAAAGCGTCTTATATTATTATCGGACGCTTTTAGGTTCATCCCGACAATCATTGCCTGACGAGAATACATATTAATTTCTTTTTCAACGTTTCCGTTAAAAACCTGTTCGTTTTTCGAAAAAAAGTTGTCCAAAGGCGCAAATAAATTCTCGGTTTGCTTTATTAAATCAACTTTTTTATCCGGCTGATTTGCGTGTTGAGTTTTAATATTTAATCCGAATTTTGAATTTAAACTGTAATTCTCAGCCATTTTTGACCATCCTTTATTTATATTCTCGACCTTTTATTAAAAAAACTTTAATTATTTTGTTGTAATTGTAAAGTATGTTTACAAATCTTCAAAAATTTAAAAATTTAATATATAATTGTTTCTATGTCTGAAAAAAACGTAAGAAATAAAGCGACCGGTCAAGCATTGCATTTATTATGTTTATTATCCGATAAAAAATGTACAAGATTAGAAATTATCGAAGAATTTAGAAAACACAACTGCTTTATTTCTAAAACCACTGTCAGCAATTATATTGCAAAATTAATTCAGTGTAATATTCCTATAGCTTTTGAAAAAATCGGGAAAACAAAAAAGTATTATATTAACAAAAAAAAGATTTACACTGATTTTCACACTTATGAAGTTTCAATATCGCAGGAAATGAAAAATCTTTTGATTTGTGAGAAATGCTATCAGAATATAAGAATGGCAATTGCAATTTATTACAAATTTGCGCTAAAAACAAAAGATCAATTCAAAAGAAAACAGCTTGCAGATTTTGGATATTTTTCCAAAATAAACTGGAAAATAGTAAATGAATTAGAAGAACACTGCGAACAGAAAAATATTATAAAAGTAGAATATTTGCTCCCAAAAGGCGGATTTATGGATATTAAAATCCACGCTGACAGACTAAAAATCGGGGATTGGACAAACAGATTATACCTAACCGGTGTATTTGAAGGTGCGCAAAAATTTTCTAATTTGCCTGTTGATAGAATTTATATGGTTAAGGATATTGTTAAAAAAAATGTTCGATTTGATTTAGAAACAGAAATTCTAACGTATAAAGTTACTAAACACGCTTTTGAGAACTCCCCTTATCAGCGAGGAGAAGTGGTTTTTGGGACTGATGAGGGTTTGTTGGTTGTAGATAGACCATTGGACGATGATTTTAATATTGTGCAAAGATTATTGCATTTTTGTCCTGACTTATATTATATTTCAGATAAAAGAATAAAAAAAATGGTTGAAGAAAAATTATACATACTGAAAGAATCATACAATGCAACTTAATAAAAGCGCATCTTTTAAACTCGTTTCATTCTTAGGAGATTCAATAAGACATAGAGATGAAATTCTTCAGAATTTGTCACTTTCTGAGGCAAATTTCTATTTCAGCATTTATCAACTTAGAAGATCCGGATTGGATATTTTTTCTTATAATCAAATATATAGAATCAGCCAATTTCAAAATTCTTTGGAATTTAGCGAATATGAAAGAAATATTCTTGCGTATTTGTTGTATAGTTGTGCTAACAAGTTGTCTTTGCATAAGACAAAAGTTTATTCAAAATTTTTAAAAAAAGCATTATTTTATGGACGCTTTTATGATTACGACGATGTTTTGGACAGGTTTCAAATGTTTAGAAGAATTGACAACAACGAAAAATATTTTCAAAAACTGGAACTAATTAAAGAGGCAATGAACGACGAACAAAAGCTAAAAATAACACTTCTTTCGGGTTGTGATGTTTATTTATTGCCTCTGGATTTTCACTGGGACAAAAATACAGATAAAGTATTTTTGTGTTATATTCCTTTTAAAAAAGGAGAGAAAGAAATTAAAGAGAAAATTGTTCAAAAAGTTTTGGTTGAGGAAATTGCAAAAATTTCTATTGATAACGAAATTGAGAATGAAAAAAGAGGAAAAGAGATAATTTTTCAACTTTATGGAAAACTGGTTGAATCATATCTTCTCAAAACCGACGAAAGAATAATTGAGGGATCAAAACAAATACTCACAATTGCAAGTGCAACAAAAAATCGAGAGGAACTCTACAAAAGGTTGTTAAGATATGAAAATTTATGTAGAATAATAAGACCAAAAGAGGCTGTTGCTGAATTCTTGAATGTCATAAGAACATCCTTGAATAATATAGGAGCAGCTTATGATAAACCAAAAGAATATATTAGCAATGAAAGTGTATTTGAAGAATGAAAAAACAGAAAAAATATTTTATTCTAGGGCTTTTATCTTTAATTTTAGCAATGTTATCAATAACCTTGCTCCCCAAATTAATCGGGTACTTTGACAACACTTTCTATACACAAGTGGAACTTTTTTTATTAATATTCACCCTAAGTTTCTATTTGTATTGTGAAAAATATTACAAAAGCCAAATTTTGAGTATTCTAATAGCTTTGTTATTATATTTTATATATTTAAAATTCTAATTATCATCAGGGATTTCAATATATTGACTTTGGGTTAAATCTTCTTCTTCGCTTAAAGGTTTTTCTTCCTCTATTTTTTCATCTTTATTCTTAGAATCAATTTCAGTTTCTTTGGGTTCTTTTGGTTCTTTTAAGCAAAAATATCTTGCGTCTTCCCATCTTAGGTCAATATATTTTATTTTTTGTGTCATTTTTTTCGCTTCAGGTAGAATCGAAGCGATATATTTTGCCCTAGAAAGAGCCGTGTCGTTAATTTCTCCGAATCTTATCAAATATTCGGATAACATTATATAAACATCCGATGCGTTTCTTAAATCGATATATTTAACCTCTTGATTCGAATAAGTTTCAAGAGCTTTTGTTAATTTTAGAATTTCTTCTACTCTTTTTTTGTCCCAAACTTCTTCTTTTCCGTCTCGAACCCCGTAGGTTAGGAGCTTTTTAGCTTTTACTTCGGTTTTAAAGGGCAAATAATCGTGATCGATTACATATCCGTCGGCGCTCAGGGCTAAATTCGGCTCTGAATCAAGGTTTGGCGCTAATAGAAACGCCGGAACCCTTTCATCAAGTACGATAACAAGTCTTGCAGGGAACCAAAAACGTCTTATATAAACCTTTTTAACCGATTGCAATTGGGAAATATTTGTTTCCAGCTCTTTTGTGTTCAACCTAAAAATTTGGGTTCTCGGGAGTTGAGTTTGTCTTATTAAATTGATAATTTTATAATCGGGTGTGATTATATTCCCCTGAATTGTAAGAACAGAAGGATCCGCAACGTATAATTTGGCGTCGTCTAAATACCATTCGGGAAGTTTTAACACCCAGTATCCAAAAAAACAGATTGTAAGAATTAAAACACTTGATAAACAAACACGAAAACGTTGCAGCATCGCTCTTGTCGCTGCAATTCGCCTTTTCATTTTATTTACTTTCAATCTTCTTTTTTGATAAAGTAAGCCCAATTTTCCCTCTTTTAAATATCAGCTGTTTTTAAGATAATATCTACAAGTTCATTATAGTCAATTCCCATAGCTTGAGCCTGCGCAGGTAAATCGGATGTGTCTGTCATACCGGGATTTGTATTAATCTCTAATATATATGGTATGTTATTTACCACTAAAAAGTCAACTCTTGATACACCCCTGCAATTACAAGTTTTATGAGCAAGAATTGCTAAATCTTGAATTTTTTTGGTTAATGAGGAATCAAAAGGCGCAGGCAATATGAATTTTGTTAATCCTTTTGTGTATTTTGCCTCATAATCATACCATTCGGTTTTGGTTTCAAAACCCAGAATCGGGGTTGCAAAAGTTTCGATATTACCGTCTTCTTTAATTCTTTCCAAAACCCCTACGGTTGCCGATTTTCCTTCTAAATATTCCTCAATTAAAAGTTCTTTATCACACTCCAATGCCGCTTTTATCGCATTATCAAGTTCTAAGGGTGAATTTACTTTGTTCATTCCAATTGAAGAACCCTCACAACTCGGTTTTATAATTACAGGAAAATTAAGTTCTTTAACTTTTTCTTGATAATTATTTTTATTTGCCTCCCTTGATTTAATAAGAGGAATTTCTTTTTTGGTTGCAAGAATTTTTTTTGTCATTATTTTGTCCATACAAATTGAACTTGATTGGACTTTGCAACCTGAATATTTAATATTTAAAAATTCCAAAACCCCTTGAATACAGCCGTCTTCACCGAATCTTCCGTGGAGCATATTAATTGCATATTCGATTTTTTCGTCTTGTAGAATTTTTGCAATATTTCTATCAACATCAATAAAAATAACGTCTTTGTACCCAAGTTCAATGAGTGCTTTTAAGACATTCTTTCCGGATCTTAGAGAAACTTCTCTTTCGTTTGATAATCCACCCGCTAAGACTGCGATTCTTGAGTTTTTGTTTAGTTTTTTAATATTTTCCATTTTTCTTCTTCATCCTTGCTTTTTTTCCCAATATAAATAATTTCAGGGGTCAAGTCCACATTAAATTCTTGTTTAACCTTAGAATAAATTTCGAAAACAAGATTTGTATAGTCATTGCTTGTTGCACTTCCTTTGTTTATTATAAAATTGCAATGATTTTGATAAACTTCGCAATCCCCGATTCGATAGCCCCTAAATCCGCATTTATCAATCATTGCGCCTGCGCTGTACTCACAATCCTTTGGATTCTTAAAAACCGACCCTGCGTTGGGTGTTGAAAGAGAGGGCTGGCGGGTTTTTCTAAAGATTAAATTCTCATCCATCCGGGATTTTATATTCTCTTTTGTATCTTTATCCAAACAGAACTTAGCGCTCAATAAAACAAAGTTTTTTTCTTGTAGAATCGAATGTCTGTAGGAAAAACCGAGTTCTTGTTTTTTTAGGTTAAGTGTTTTATTGTTCTCAATATCATAAACCTTAGCGCTTATTAATTTGTCACTTATTGTTTGATTGTGCGCTCCTGCGTTCATAAAAACAGCCCCACCAAGGGTTGCGGGGATTCCAATTAAGAATTCAAATCCCGATAATCCTTTATCAAGAGCAAATTTTGATAAATATCCCGTTTTAACTCCGCAATCAACTTCAAGGGTTGATCCAAGGAAGTTAATCGAGTTCATTTTAGACGTGTGGATAATCGGTTCAACCACTCCTTTAGAGGAAAAAAGCACATTGGATCCGTTTCCTAGGATAATCGGATTTTCATTTTTGAATTTTTTTATAATCGTTATTAATTCACCGGAATTATCGGGCAGGAAAAAATTTTTGGCAGTGGATTTAATTTTTAAGGTATTGTAGTTCGATAGTTGAAAATTATCGTAATACTTAACATCAATTTGAGAGCAAATCATTTATTTCACCGCCTATTTTTGTAATATCACCCGCACCTAAGGTAAGAACAATATCACCTTTTTTTAGTTGGGGTGTGATTTGTCTTGCTGCTTCTAATATTGTTCCTTTGATATATTGCGTTTTAATTCCTTTATTCTCAATTTCCTTGCAAAAATTTTGAGAATTGTATTTTTCGTCTTTTTTATCTCCTGCGCTAAAAACGTCAAGGACAAAAAGCTCATCGATTGAATCGAAACTATTCAAAAAATCCCCCCAAAGGGCTTTTAATCTTGTGTATCTGTGGGGTTGAAAAATTACCACTTTTCGTTTCTTTAAATCCTTAATTGCGTTTATAGTTGAAACAATTTCTCCCGGGTGATGGGCATAATCGTCCACAAGTTTAATTTCTTTATCGAAAATGACTTGAAAACGTCTTTTCATCCCTTGAAATTCTTCAAAAAACCTTTTATAATCCTCAAAATTAAACCCAAGATTATCTAATACGCTAACAACACTTAAAGCATTGTAAATATTGTGAACCCCGGGGATTATCAGTTTCATTTTTCCTAAAAATTCGTCTTTTTTATAAATATCGAATTCACTCATTAAATCCTTAAAAACTATGTTTTTTGCTTGATAACAAGCGTTATTATTAATTCCATAGGTTATATAATCTTTTTTGTCAATTCTTTTAATAAGCTCTAAAACCCCTTTGTCATCAGCGTTTAAGAACAAAGTTGAATCGGGGGATAAATTATCCAGCGTTTTTTTAAAAGTTTCTAAGATTTCATCTAAATTTTTGTAATTATCCAAATGATCTTCTTGAATATTGTTTACGACGAGTTTTTTGGGGTGATATTTGACAATAGTTTTATCGGATTCGTCCAGTTCTGCGATAAAATACTTAGAATCCTTGTAACAGTTTGCATTTGTTTCAATCTTTGGAATTATTCCTCCAATAGCATAAGCCGGGTTTTTTTTGAGATTCTCAAGAATATAACAACACAAACCCGACGTTGTAGTTTTGCCGTGAGTTCCGCTAAACCCTACAAAACAATCGAAATGCTCCGAAATTAACTTTAAACAATCAGATCTGTGGATTATTTCCAAATTAAGCTCACGTGCTCTTATTAATTCGGGGTTATCCTCTTTAATGGCACTTGAAACAACAATTTTAGGGTTTCCTTGGATATTTTTTTTGTCGTGACCTATAAAAACTTGTCCACCCAAGGTTTGAACCAGTTTTGTATATTTACTTTCTTTAATATCGGATCCTGCAACTTTATAGTTCAAATTCAAAAGAATTCTAGCCAGCGCACTTTGTCCTACCCCTCCGATTGCGATAAAATAAAAATCAACACTCATTGTTCAATCCTTCAATAGTGCAATTTGCAACTCCGTGGTTGGTTTTGCCCCAATCCATTGTTTTTTTGGAGAAAATAATTTTAAAAATGATAAACATAGCAATGGGAAACCAGATTGTAATAAAATAAATCGATGTTATTATTGATTCTAATAAAGCCTTAATAAAAGAATAATTTGCGTATTTTCTTAAGCTGTAAACGAATCCGCAAGTAAAAAACACCCCTGTTGTAATAACAAGAATGGTTGAGGATAGAATTGCGTTTTTACTTCCGTGGATAAAATGGAAACCTTGAATTATAACTTCCGCAATTAACCAGAACGGGAGCAAAAATTCGGTAATATATGCAATTAAATCGAATCCGACCCTTAAAGACATATCACGGGAGGTGAAAACTTTATAAGCATATTCTAAATAGCGTCTTATTGAACCTTCAACCCATCTTCTTCTTTGACGAATGAGCGCAATAAAGCTTATAACGCCTTCTTCATAAACTTTAGCGTCGGGACAAAAACGAATATCCCAGCCTTTAATATGAAGTCTTGTTGACATATCAAGATCATCGGTAATTGTTTGTTCGTTCCAAAAATCAATGCTTTTAAGCGCTTGAAGTTTGATTAGTTCCCCGTTTCCTCGAAGTTCAACCGCCCCTCGAACAGCATCACGTCCGATTTGCATATGAGTGTCAAGAATATATTCATTGTATTGACAGCGTGTTAGGAAATTTTGATCTTTGTTAATAATTACTTTTTGCGCTTGCACTGCCCCAACGTCTGCGGGTTCCAGTTTTACAATCATTTTCGATAAAAAGTCTTTTTCAACTCTTGCATCAGCATCGAACACTAAAATTGCCTCCCCTCGGGCAATTTTCATAGCATCATTCAAAACCGCCGATTTTCCGGGGGTTGCGTCTTTTGGTCTTATTAAAGTTTTAATTTTATCGTTATTTTTTTCAAACCCCAGGATAATTTCCGCTGTTCTATCCGAACTTCTATCGTCAATTAGAATAATTTCAAAATCCTTGTAATCAAGACAAAGAATATTCTTAATTGTTTTATCAATTACCGATTCTTCGTTGTGACAGGGAATAAGAATTGAAACAAAAGGTCGATAAGAATAATTAAGCACAGGAGGATTTTTTTTGAGCTTTCTTTTTTGATATTTTGTTGCAATCCACATATAAATTGTGTATAAAAACATAAAAGCAATAAGAAAAATTATTGCTAAAGCCGTGTTAAAGTAATTTTGAAAAATTACCAAAAATCCGATAAGCAAGGATATTATTAATAATAATGCTACTCTTTCTCTCATATCTTTTTATATTACCAAAAATAAATTAAAAGGTAAATATTCTATTTTTCCTCCAACCTCAAGGTGATTTTTTCAATAATCTCAAGGTCTTCTTTTTTTAAATCCTTAACAATCCGAAAAATCTCTTTTAATTTTTTATTCCTGCAAATTTCTTCGGCAATTGATTTTGTTGTTCTATCAATATAAACAGGACAAACAGGTTCCTCCTCATAATCAATAAAATCATCGATTGAACACTCCAGAATCGAGGCGATTTTTTGAATCGTATCCAATGTAGGATTTTTATTGGCACCGCTAAAAATTTTATCAATATTGCTAATCGGGATATTTGTAAGTTGGGAAATTTTTGCGTTAGTAAGTTGTTTTTTATTTTTTTGATAGTTTAATTTTTCTTTGCTCAAACTGTTCATTCGAAGGTTTTCCCCAAGTGTTTTATAAGAATAAATATAACATTTTATTAGAAAAATTTCAATAAAAAGCAATTTTTTACTTGACTACATCAAAATAATAAAGTAATATACAATCATAACAGCAATAAATTGATGTAAAATATACAAAACACTATTTGGATGAAATTAATGTATAAAAATCTTATTATTGAGTTTAAAAAAAATAATATCAAAATCAAAGATATAGCACTAACCTTAAATATTTCCCCCTTGAGTTTGAGGGAGAAAATTAAGGGTCAAAAAAAGTTTAATATTATTGAATGTTTAGAATTGCAAAGAATAATTGGAGATGGAAATATATGTTTAGATTATTTATTCAAAAAGTAAAAGCCTTTAGTTTGATTGAACTTTTAATAAGCTTAATCACAATTTCAGTAATCCTAGCTAGTCTAGCGCCTGTGGTAACGC